>NZ_JAPSMD010000069.1 GCF_027856955.1 Falsiroseomonas oryzae
GCCGGCTCGCTCGGCGGCAGCGTGACGCTGTGGGAGGTGGCGACGCTGCGCCTGCGCCACACGCTGGAAGGGCCGGGACTGCCAGTCTGGTCGGCAGTCTTCGCGCCGGATGGCCGCAGCCTCTGGACCGGCGGCACCGACCGCCGCGTGCGCCGCTGGGATGCCGCGACCGGCCGGCCGATCGGGCCGCTCGGCGGCGAATCGCAGGACCAGCTGCCGGCCGGCGTGGACCCGCATGGCGCCCGCGTCTGGCGCGCCTGCGCCGCCTGCCATTCGCTGACCAGCGAAGGCGGCAACATGGCCGGGCCGCATCTGCACGGCCTGTTCGGCCGCCGCATGGGCAGCGTCGCCGGCTACGAGTATTCGGCGCGCCTGGCGCGCGGCGACATCGTCTGGACGCGCGAGACCGTGGCCGACCTGTTCACCCGCGGCCCGGACGAGGTGACGCCCGGCACCAAGATGCCGGTCCAGCGCGTGGACAACCCCGACGACCTGCGCGCCCTGCTGGACTTCCTGGAGGCGACGACGCGCTGACCCGCGTTCAGCGCTTCTCGATCCGCCCCTCGTAGCGCCCGCGCTCGTCGTAGAGCCGCGTGGTGCCGTGCCGCGTCTCGGCGCGCCCGTCGTAGCGCCCGCGCTCGTCGTAGTCGCGCCGCGTGCCGTCGCGGATCTCCCCGCGGCCCTGGTAGCCGCCGCGCTCGTCGTAGCGCCGCAGCGTGTCGCCGCGCAGCTCCTCCCGGCCGGCGTAGCGGCCGCGGTCGTCATAGAGGCGCGTCGTGCCGCCACTGGTCTCCGCCCGCCCCATGTAGCGCCCGCGCTCGTCGTAGAAGCGCGTGGTGCTGCCCTGCACCTCCGTACGGCCGACATATCGGCCGCGATCGTCGTAGCGGCGCTCGGTCTGCGCCAGGGCGGGCAGGGCGAGCAGGCAGGCGAGGAGGATCGGCAGGATTCGCATGGCGCCCGCGACGCTGCGCGGCGGTTGCGGCAGGCTTACGGCAACATCCTGTAGATCGTGACCTCGCGCAGCGTGCGGTCCTCCAGCTCCAGCGAGGTCTGCACGGCATGGCGCGCGATGGGATCGAGCCCCCGCCCCGGCAGGTAGGCGCGGCCGGGATCCGCCACCCACACCTCGCACCGCGCCGCCATGGCGCGCAGCCAGGGCAGGATATGCGCGGTCATCGGCGCCTCGTAGCAGACGTCGCCGGCCAGGATGACGTCCCAGCGGCACGCCGCACCGACCACGTCGCCTTCCGGCGTCGCCACCGCCACGCCGTTCAGCGCCGCGTTCAGCCGCACCGCGGCCAGCGCCAGGGGGTCGATCTCCGCCGCCTCCACCTGCGCCGCGCCGGCCATCGCGGCCGCGATGGCGGCAATGCCGCAGCCCGCGGCGAAGTCCAGCACGCGCTTCCCCGCCACGCGCCGCGGCTCGTCCAGCAGCAGCCGCGCGGTGGCCTGGCCGCCGGGCCAGGCGAAGGCCCAGAAGGGCGGCTCGACGTTGCGCTCCTTGAGCCATGCCTCGGTGGCCTGCCAGATCGGCGTGATCTCGCTGGCCAGGTGCAGCGCGACCTCCGGCACCAGCGGCGCGCGCGCGACCGCGGTGTTCACGGCGATGAACTCCTCGGGCGTCACAGCCGGCCGACCAGGAAGGCCAGCGCGACCAGCAGCCCGACCTCGCGGTTCAGCTTGAACAGCCGGAGGCAGCGCGCCGGGTCGTGGATGTCGAGCGTCGCCACCTGCCAGGCCAGCAGCGCCGCCGCCGGCAGCAGCGCCGGCAGGAACAGCCAGTGCAGCCCCGCCAGCACGCCCGACAGGGCCAGCAGCAGCAGCATCGCGCCGTAGCAGGCAAGAAGGAAGGGCCGCGTGGTGTCGGCGAATCGCCGCGCCGTGGAGCGGATGCCGACCAGCGCGTCGTCCTCCCGGTCCTGGTGCGCGTAGATCGTGTCGTAGCCCAGGATCCAGCAGAACCCCGCCGCCCACAGCGCCAGCGCCGCCGCATCCAGCGTGCCGGTCGCCGCCGCCCAGCCGGTCGGCGCCGCCCAGCTGAACACGAAGCCCAGCACCGCCTGCGGCCAGTCCGTGACGCGCTTCGCCAGCGGATAGAGCGCGATCGGCACCAGCGAGACCAGCCCGACCAGGATCGCCCCCCAGGAGAGCTGGAACAGCACCGCCGCCCCCACCAGGCACAGCCCCGCCAGGAACCACAGCGCCTGCATCGGCGTGACCGCGCCGGAGGCCAGCGGCCGCCCCCGCGTGCGCTCCACCTGCCGGTCGAGGTCGCGGTCCCACAGATCGTTTACCACGCAGCCCGCCCCGCGCATGGCAAAGGCGCCCACCAGGAACAGCAGGGTCAGGCGGATCCCCTCGGCCCAGGACGGCGCGGCGGCGGCGAAGGCCCAGAAGCCCGGCAGCACCAGCAGCCAGGCGCCGATCGGTCGGTCGAAGCGCGCCAGCAGGGCAAAGGGCCGCCAGCCCGCCGGCAGCCGCGCGACCCAGCCCTGCGCCCGGATATCGGTATAGCCCGTCATGCGGCATACCTGTCCGCGGAGCCGCCGCATGTCCATCCCACGCCTCTACCTGGACGAGCCGCTGGCCGAGGGCGCCGAGCCGGAGGCCGCGCCGGGCCAGGCGCATCACCTCGGCACCGTGCTGCGCCGCGGCGCGGGCGACCGGGTGCGCGTGTTCAACGCCGGGGATGGCGAGTTCGCCGCCACCATCGCGCATCTGCGCAAGGACCGCGCCCGCTTCGCGCTCGGCGCGCGGCTGCGCGCCCCGGCGGCGGAGCCCGACATCCGCCTGCTGGTCGCCGCGCTGAAGCGCGACGCGATGGACTGGCTGGTGGAGAAGGCGACGGAACTCGGCGCCACGCGCATCCAGCCCGTGCTGACCCGCCGCACCGTGGCGGAACGCGCCAATGCGCAGCGCCTGTCCGCCATCGCGCGCGGCGCGGCGGAACAATGCGAGCGCCTCTCCGTGCCGCGCGTCTTCGACGCGACGCCCCTGCACCGCGTGCTGGACGCCTGGGACGGCACCAGGCTGGTGGTCGCGATGGAGCGCAGCGCCGCGCCGCCGGTGCGGGCCGCCGTCACGGGCCTGTCGGCGCCCCTGGCCCTGCTGGTCGGGCCCGAGGGCGGGTTCGAAGGGGCGGAACTTGACGATCTCCGCCGGCGTGCCTTTGTTGTGCCGGCCGCGCTGGGCCCCCGCATCCTGCGGGCGGAGACAGCCGCGGTGGCCGGGCTGGCCGCGCTTCAGGCGCTGGCCGGGGACTGGGCCTGATCGCCCGGGCCCACCCGCGACGCCAGGAAGAGAACGCGCTGCATGTCGAATCCCGGCGAGGCCGACCTCACGCCGATCACCTCGCACCGCCAGTTGGCGGAGTGGTTCGCCGCCGGGTCGAAGCCGCGTGATGCCTGGCGGATCGGGACCGAGCACGAGAAGTTCGGATTCCGCCGTGCCGACCTCGCGCCCCCGCCCTACGAGCCTGACGGTATCCGCGCCATGCTGGAAGGCATCGCGGCGAAGGGCTGGGAGCCGATCCTCGATGACAACAGGCCTATCGGCCTGAAGCGTGGCACCGCCTCCGTCAGCCTGGAGCCCGGCGGCCAGTTCGAGCTGTCCGGCGCGCCGATGGCAGACCTGCACGAGACGCGCGTGGAGCTCGCGGCGCATCTGCGCGAGGTGCACGAGGTGGCCGGGCCGCTCGGCCTGGGCTTCGCGCCGCTCGGCTTCCACCCGCTCGCCACGCGCGAGGACATGCCCTGGATGCCCAAGGGCCGCTATGCGATCATGCGGAACTACATGCCGCGCGTCGGCGGCATGGGGCTCGACATGATGCTCCGCACCTGCACGGTGCAGGTGAACCTCGACTTCGGCGACGAGGCCGACATGGTGGAGAAGCTGCGCGTCTCCCTCGCGCTGCAGCCGCTGGCCACCGCGCTCTTCGCCAATTCCCCCTTCCTGGAGGGCAGGCCGAGCGGATACCTCTCGCTGCGCGGCCGCGTCTGGACGGACACCGACCCCGACCGCACCGGCATCCCCGCCGTCGCCTTCGAGGACGGCTTCGGCTTCGAGCGCTTCGCGCAGTTCGTGCTCGACGTGCCGATGTATTTCATCATGCGCGAGGGCAGGTGGATCGACGCCGCCGGCGTGCCCTTCCGCGCCTTCCTGGACGGCAAGGCCGACAAGCTGGCCGGCCATGCGCCGACCATGGGCGACTTCGCCGAC
Organism: Falsiroseomonas oryzae; assembly: GCF_027856955.1. Taxonomy (GTDB): domain Bacteria; phylum Pseudomonadota; class Alphaproteobacteria; order Acetobacterales; family Acetobacteraceae; genus Falsiroseomonas; species Falsiroseomonas oryzae. The sequence continues at coordinate 4,222 of NZ_JAPSMD010000069.1, forward strand.
CATGTGACGACGGTGTTCACCGATGTCCGGCTGAAGCGCTTCCTGGAGATGCGCGGCGCCGATGCGGGCAGCGTGCCGATGCTGATGGCCAAGCCGGCCTTCTGGACCGGCCTGCTGTACGACGATGCAGCCCAGAAGGCCGCCGCCGCGCTGATCCGCGGCTGGACCGTGGACGAGATGCGCGCGCTGCGCACGCAGGTGCCGAAGCAGGCGCTGAAGGCGACGATCCGCGGCCGGTCTCTGCAGGACATCGCGCGCGACGCGCTGGCCATCGCCCGCGACGGGCTGCGCGCCCGCGGCCTGGGCGAGGAGGTGTACCTGGCCCCGCTGGAAGAGATCGCGGCGAGCGGGCTCACCCAGGCCGAGCGCTGGCTGCAGCGCCACGAGCGCGCCTGGGGTGGCGACGTCGCGCGCATCTTCGCCGAAGCGGAGGCCTGACCGGCACGCCACCCCAGGGCTCCGCTTGCCCGCCCGCCGGGCCGATGCGTAGCATCGCACGGCAAGGGAGGAATGCGGCATGCGGGTCGTCGCCGGGCAGTTCCGGGAACTCACCCAGGCCGACCTCGCCTTCGCCCGCCAGATCGGCTGCAGCAGCGTGACGGTGAACAAGCCGGACCTCGACAGCCCGGCCTGGATCGACTTCCTGAACAAGCAGTTCACCGCGGCCGCCGGGCCCCGCCCGCCGACGCGCCGCTGGTCCGCGCTCGACCTGGTGCAGATGCGCGCGGCGGTGGAGGCGCACGGCCTCGCGCTGGACTGCATCGAGGGCGTGCCGCGCAACCTGCTCGACAAGGCCATGCTCGGCCTGCCCGGCGCCGAAGAGCAGGTGGAGGATTTCAAGGCCACGCTCCGCGCCATGGGCCAGGCCGGCATCCCCGTGCTGGGCTACAACTGGATCCCGGACGGCGTCTGGCGCACGGCCAAGGCCGCGCATGGCCGCGGCGGCGCGCTGGTGACGGCGTACGACGACGCGCTCGGCCAGCGCGTCGCCACCGGCACCCTGCCGCCGCGCAGCGAAGCGCAGATGTGGGCGAACTGGGAACGCTTCATCACGGCCGTGCTGCCCGTGGCGCAGGACGCAGGCGTGAAGCTCTCGCTGCACCCGGACGACCCGCCCGTGCCCGTGCTTGACGGCGTCGCCCGCATCTTCCGCGACGAGGCGAGCTTCGCCCGCGCCATGGCCTTCGCCGACAGCCCGATGCACGGCATCGCCTTCTGCACCGGCACCTTCGCGGAATCCGGCGCGGCCGCGATGATGGCCGCGCTGCGCCGTTTCGCCCGCGCCGGGCGCATCCACTACGTCCATCTGCGCAGCGTCGCCGGGGCGTTGCCGCGCTTCGCGGAAGCCTTCATCGACGAGGGCAGCGTCGATCCCGTCGCCGTGCTGCGGGAGCTGCTGGAAGCCGGCTTCGACGGCTTCGTCATCGACGACCACGTGCCGCATGTCGTGGAAGACACGGTCTGGGGCCACCGCAGCCGCGCCTACGCCACCGGCTACATCGCCGGGATCCTGCGCGCGCTGCGCACGCAAGGGGGAAGCACGCCATGACCGCCGCCATCCGTGCCACGCGCCGCACGACGCTCGCGCTGCCCGCCGTGCTGCTCGTCCGCGGCGCCGCGGCGCAGGGCGGCGATCGGCCGCTGCGGATCGTCATCCCCTTCCCGCCCGGGGGCACCTCCGACCTCGTCGCGCGCATCGTCCAGCCGGACCTGCAGCGCCTGCTCGGCCAGACGGTGGTGGTGGACAACCGCGGCGGCGCCGCCGGCAACCTTGGCGCCGACAACGTCGCGAAAAGCGCCCCGGACGGCACGACGCTGCTGCTGACCGACCCGGGCATCCTGACCACCAGCCCGAGCCTCTTCGCCCGCCTGCCCTACAACCCGGCGACGGACCTCGATCCCGTCACCATGCTCATCTACGCGCCCTACATCCTGGCGGTGCATCCCTCCGTCCCCGCGCAGAACGCGGCGGAGCTCGCCGCCTTCGTCCGCGCCAATCCAGGCCGCATCAACTTCGCCCATTCCGGCGTCGGCGCGCTGAACCACCTGACCGCGCTGGTCGTGGTGCAGCACTGGGGCGGCGAGGTGACGGAGGTGTTCTATCGCGGCGGGATGCTGGGCATCCAGGCGGCGGTGGCGAACGAGAGCCAGATGGTGGTGAACGGCGCCACCGCGACACTGCCCTTCGTGAAGGACGGAAGGCTGCGCGCCATCGCCGTGACCGGCCCGCGCCGCCTGGCCGACCTGCCCGACGTGCCGACCTTCGCCGAGCTCGGCTGGCCGGCCGCGGAGGCAGGCATCTGGCAGGGCCTGCTCGCGCCGGCGCGCACGCCGCCCGCCACGATCGACCGCCACCACCGCGCCTTCGCCGCCGCGCTCGACCTGCCCGCCACGCGCGAACGCCTGGCCACCCTCGGCGCCGAGGTCCGCACCGAAGGCCCGGACAGCTTCCGCCGCTGGCTGGCGGCGGAGACCGAAGCCTGGGGCGCGGTGATCCGCGCGCGGGGAATCCGGCTGGACTAGCTCACCGGCTCCGGCTGGCGCGCGTTCGGGAAGAACAGCTGCTCGCCGTTGATCCGGAAGGACGCGATCGCCTCCTGCCCGGCGGGCGAGAGGAGCCAGTCGATGAAGCGCTGGCCGGAAGCGGCCTGCACATGCGGATGCCGCTGCGGGTTCACCAGCATCACGCCGTATTGGTTGAACAGCCGCGCATCGCCCTCGACCAGGATGCGCAGGTCCTGCCGGTTGCGGAAGGCCAGCCAGGTGCCGCGGTCGGCCAGGAGATAGGCGCCCTGCGCTGCCGCGGTGTTCAGCGCCGGGCCCATGCCCTGGCCGACCTCCCGGTACCAGGCACCGCGGCCCTGCACGGGGTCCAGCCCCGCCATCTGCCACAGCCGAAGCTCCGCCGCATGCGTCCCGCTGCGGTCGCCGCGGCTGACGAAGGGCGCGCGCGCCTGTGCGATGCGGCGCAGCGCCTCCGCCGTGTCGCGCAGGCCGGCGATACCCGCCGGGTCGCTCGCCGGCCCGATGATCACGAAGTCGTTGAACATGACGTGCCGCCGCGGGCCGCCGAAGCCCTCAGCAACGAAGCGCTCCTCCGCCGCGCGGTCGTGCACGAAGACCACGTCGGCATCGCCACGCCGCCCGACATCCAGCGCCTGTCCCGTCCCCAGCGCCACCACCCGGACCGCGATCCCGGTCTCGCGCGTGAAGATCGGCAGGAGATGGCCGAAGAGGCCGGACTGCTCGGTGCTGGTGGTGGAGGCGATGGTGATCGGCCGCCCGCCCGTCTGCGCACCGACCGGCGCGGCGAGAAGGGCCAGCAAGGCGGCAAGCACGGCGCGGCGGATCATGTCATGTCCCGGTCTTCGTGGCGCACCCGCCACATGGCCCGCGGCCCGCGCTGGGTCAAACCGGGGGCGTAGCGGCATCTGCCTGCTTCTGCCAGGCATTGCCGCACGCTGCTGCGGAACCTGTCGTGCAGCGCCGTGTTGCCCTCCCACACCGGGAGGAACCGCATGCGCGCGCTGGTCTGGCACGGGAAGGAAGACATACGCTGCGAGAGCGTGCCCGATCCCCGCATCGAGCACCCGCGCGACGCGATCATCCGCGTCAGCTCCTGCGCGATCTGCGGATCCGACCTGCACCTCTACGACAACATGATCCCCGCCATGCAGTCCGGCGACGTCATGGGCCATGAATGCATGGGCGAGGTGGTCGAGGTCGGCAGCGACATGCGCGGCAAGCTGAAGGTCGGCGACCGCGTCGTCGTCCCCTTCACCATCACCTGCGGCGAGTGCTGGCAGTGCCGGCGCGGCAACTTCTCGCTGTGCGAGACCACCAACCGCAACGCCGCCATGCAGGAGAAGGTGTTCGGCCGCGTCGGCGCCGGCCTGTTCGGCTACACGCATCTGACCGGCGGCTATCCCGGCGGACAGGCGGAATATCTCCGCGTGCCCTGCGCCGACGAGACGCACATCAAGGTGCCGTCCACCCTGACGGACGAGCAGGTGCTGTTCCTCTCGGACATCCTGCCCACCGGCTGGCAGGGCGCCGTGCAATGCGACATCCAGCCGACCGACACGGTGGCCATCTGGGGCGCCGGCCCGGTCGGGCTGATGTGCGTGATCTCCGCCGTGCTGCTCGGCGCGAAGCAGGTGATCGTCATCGACCGCGTGCCGGAGCGGCTGGCGATGGCGAAGGCGAACGGCGCGATCACCATCAACTTCGACGAAGAGAGCGTGATGGAGCGCATCGACCAGCTCACCGACCGCAAGGGCCCGGAGAAGTGCATCGACGCCGTCGGAATGGAGGCGCACGCCACCGCCACGCTCGACAGTGTCTACGACCGGGTGAAGCAGGCGGTGATGCTCTCCTCCGACCGCGCGCATGTGCTGCGGGAGATGGTCTACCTGGCGCGCCCGGGCGGCGTGCTGTCCGTGCCCGGCGTCTATGGCGGGCTGGTGGACAAGTTCCCGATGGGCCTGGTGATGAACAAGGGCCTGACCATCCGCACCGGCCAGACCCATGTGCGCCGCTGGACCGACGACCTGCTGCGCCGGATCGAGGAAGGCCAGATCGACCCGTCCTTCGTCATCACCCACACGGTCCCGCTGGAGCAGGGCCCCGCGATGTACAAGACCTTCCGCGACAAGCAGGATGGCTGCGTCAAGGTGGTGCTGAAGCCATGAGCGCCGCGACGCATCGACAGGGCTCGGCGGGCCGCATGGCCGGCGGGCTCGGCTGGTTCTCCATCGGGCTCGGCCTGTTCGAACTGGCCGCGGCGCGTCCGCTGGCGCGCGGCCTCGGCCTGCGCGGGCAGGAGAACCTGATCCGCGCCTATGGCCTGCGGGAGATCGCGACGGGCGTCGGCATCCTGGTTTCGCGCGACCGCCGGCCCTGGATCATGGGCCGCGTGGCCGGCGATGCGCTGGATGCGGTGACGCTGCTGGCCGGCGCGCCGCGCGCCAGCGCCTTCGGCCTTGCCACCGCGCTCGCCTCGGTGGCGAGCGTGACGCTGTTCGACCTGGTCTGCGCCGAGGCGCTGCGCACCGAGGAAGGCGACCGCATCGCCAGCCGGAACGCCGCCCGCGCCTATGCCGGCCGCAGTGCCTTCCCGCGCGGCACACAGGCGACGCGTGGCGCCGCACGGGACTTCGAGCCGCCGCGCGACTTCCGCGTCCCCGACCCGCTCCGCCCCTGGAGCGCCGCGTGAGCTAGATCCGCTTCGCCGCCATCACCGCCGCGGCGCTGCCGCTGCCGACCACCCACCCCCAGGCGCGCAGCAGCCAACCCGTGCCGCCGCCGTGCAGCTCCCGCGCCTCGTCGCGGTGGTCGATCTCCTCCTGCTGGCAATGCGCCAGCAGGGCGCGGATCTCCGGGTGGATGCCCTCGGCGTCCAGCCGGTCCAGCTGCTGCTGGTAGTGGTGGTCCACGAAGGTCTCCACCGCGTCGATCGTGACATGCACCGCGCGCGGCCCGAACAGCGCCGGCAGCGCGCCCGTCAGGAACCCCGCCACCTTCCAGATCGGCAGCAGCTTCGACCGCTGCGCCGGCGGCAGCAGCTGTTCCAGCAGGTCCAGGTGCCCCTGTTCCGTCGCGCCGTGCCGCGCGGCGAAGTCGCGCACGCCGGGGTCGCGGCAGACGGCGAGGATCCCGCGATAGATCATCACCGCCCCCGTCTCGCCGGCGTGGTCGCTGCGCAGTTCCCGCACCAGCCAGTCCGGGATCGGCGGCAGGGAGGCGAGCGGCGGGGCGATCAGGGGCTTGCGGTCATGCGTCATGGCGCCGCCCATGTGGCGCGGCGCCGCCATGCCGCAACCCCCGCTACAGCAGCTCGAACTCCGAGGTCAGGCGGAAGCCGTTGGTCGGAGAGGTGTTGGCCGGCCCGGCCCCGGTCCCGACCGCCAGCAGTCGCAGGATGTCCGTGCTGTCCACCGTCGCATTGTGGTCGCGGTCCTCGAAGTAGTAGACGCCGAAGCGCGTGTTCGACGCGCCAGTGATCACCAGGATGATCTTCTCGAACTGCAACGGATCGTTGTTGGTGAGCCGCGCCCCGACCGCGGTGCGCACCGCGGCGAGCGAGCCGAAGTCGTCGGCGGCGATGCTCACGCCCTGCAGCCGCGCCGCCGAGTAATTCAGGCTGATGTTGTCCCCGGCGCCCAAAAACCAGGTGGTCTCCTCCGGCAGGCCGAAGCCGAAGCGGTCCACCATGATGAAGTTGCCCTCGAACTCCGTGCCGCTCACGCTGTCCGCGCCGGCGATGTTCTGCGTCGTGTTGATGTCGGCCGTCCCGTCCGACACCGCCCGCAGCAGCGCGATGTCCCGCGTGGTGGCGGAGGTGCCGAGGAAGATGCGGTCGCCGCCCACCCCGCCGATATGCACGTCGTCGCCGCCATTGCCGACCAACGTGTCCGCGCCACTGCCGCCGAACAGCGTGTCGTTACCGGTGCCGCCATCCAGCCGGAAGGTGCTGGCGATGGCGCGGCCATCCACCGCCATGCTGCCGCCACCTCCGACATTGACGTTGACGCTCGCCTGGCCGCTCTGGCTGATCAGAGTGCTCGGCAGCCGCACAGCAGACGTCCCGGCGCTTATCAGGTTGAAGACGTCGAAGCCGGAGACGCCGGCGAAGACGCCCTGCGCCAGCGTACGCCCGTCCGCCACCCCGACAAACAGTGTGTCGAAGGCGGTTGCGGTGGTGGCGGTGACGATGTCGAGCCCGGACAGCTCGCCCTCACCGAAGGTTACGCGATTGATGCCGCCGCCGACCTGGATCTCGTCCACCCCCCGCCCGGCCACGACTGTGTCATTTCCCGCGCCGCCGAACAGCGTGTCATTGCCGTCGCCCAGCTCGACATAGACGCGCCGGTTGGAGGCAAAGGCGCTGACGTCAACGAAGTCGTCCCCGTCGCCGCCGCGGATGGTGGACATGGTGAAGCCCAGCCCATCGGCGAAGGCGCCCGGCAGCGTCACCGCCTGTCCGCCATCGGCCAGCTCGATGATCTCGATGCCCGAGAGCCCCGCGAAGGCGGTCGGCCCCAGCGCCTCGTCGCCCAGCAGCCGCAGCGTGTCGGTGCCGGTCTCGCCGTCCAGCGTATCCGCGGCATTCAGATCCGCCGAGCGCATCAGGAACAGGTCGTTGCCCGGCCCGCCGAAGACGCGGTCGTTGCCGGCGCCGGCGGTCAGCGTATCGGCGCCACGCCCCGCGACCAGCGTATCCGCCCCATCGCCGCCATCGAACAGGAAGGCCATCGGCGCGGTCAGCCGCGCCACCTGCGAGCCGTCCAGCCGGTCGTTGCCGGCACCGCCGAAGACGGTCACCACATCGGTGTCGGCGCTGTCGCCGATCGCGTTGGTTGGCAGGAACACGTCGTTGCCGGAGCCGAGCAGGAAGCGCTCGATCCCCTGGATGCGTCCGGCGAGCGCGCCGCTGATGCTGACTCCCACGAAGGAGAGTGTGAGGGTGAGGAAGAGGTCCAGGACCTGGAGCGTGTCCTCCGTGCCGCTCTCGTCGGCGATCAGGTCCGAGGAGGTGATGTCGCCCGCCAGCACCTGGTAGAGGTCGTTGCCCGCGCCGCCATCGGCACGGTCCACGCCGGTCCCGAGGTCCAGCGTGTCCGCGCCGGCGCCGCCCAGCAGCGTGTCGTTGCCGGCGCCGCCGATCAGCCAGTCATTGCCGGTCGCGCCGTCCAGCCGGTCGTCGCCCTCCCCGCCATCCAGCACATCGTTGCCTGCCAGGCCCCGCAGGATGTCGAGGCCGCTGCCGCCGAGCAGCGTGTCGCCGAAGGCACCGCCGGTCAGCCGGTCGTTGCCCGCCTCGCCCTGCAGCACCAGCGCGACGGTGGCATGGGTGCCGTTCAGCGTGTCGTCGCCCGAGGTGCCGACCACCGTCAGCACGCCGCTGCTGGTCGCCAGCCCCGCGCCGACATTCACCGCGATCGGCACCGCGCTGCCCGCCGCGGCCTGGATGCGCTCGATGCCCTTGAGGTTGCTGGACATGGATTGCGAGACCACGCCGCCGCCGGTCAGCACCAGCACGTCGTCGTTGCCGGCGCCGCCGTCCAGCCGGTCATTGGCATCGAAATCGGCGATCGCGATCTCGATGGTGTCGGCACCCGCGCCGCCTTCCATGGTGTCGGCGCCCGCGCCCGGGCGCAGCAGGTCGTTGCCGCCACCGCCCTGCAGCAGGTCGTTGCCGCCCGCGCCCTCCAGCACCAGCGGCGTCGCCAGCACCGCCCCGCCGTACACCGTGTCGCCGCCCACGCCGCCGAGAACGCGGAAATCCGGCTGGTCCGTGCTGGCCACCATCGCGTTGTCCAGCGTGATGAAGGCGCCGCCGGCGGTGATGATCAGGATGCGCTCCAGCCCGCGCGTATTGGCGAAATCCGCCGCCGCCAGCGTCACCGGCAGGCCGGAATTGATGCGCAGCATGTCGATGAACGAACCGCCGCCGCCCTGGATGGTGTCGGTGCCGACAAGGTGGCCGGGCGCGCTGAGGACGAAGACGTCCGTCTCGGTGGCGGCCCCCAGCAGGCTGTCCGCCGCCGAAGCGGTGAGCGCGTAGAACGCCATGTGTCGCTTGGTCCCTGTTCCGTCCCGGCCTTGCCGCCTACCCTGCCGGCCTCAACCAGTCCGCGCAACGTTCCGCCCACGCGAAGCGAAAAGTTGACCAGAATTGGAGCGAACCGAAGGCATGCGCTTCCCGGCATGAGCGAACCATCCGGCCTGATCACCACGCTGGCGCGCACCGGCGCGCCGCGCATCGCGTCCTTCATCGTCACCGTCTGGGGCGACGCGGTGGCGCCGCGCGGCGGCTCGCTCTGGCTCGGCTCGCTGCAGGCGATCCTGGACCGCTTCGGCTGCTCGCCGGGCCAGGTGCGCACCGCCATGTCGCGCCTGACGGAGGAAGGCTGGCTGGCGCGCAACCGCGTCGGCCGCAACTCCTTCTATCGCCTCGGCCCGCGCGGGGAGCAGGTGTTCGGCGCCGCCGCGACGAGGATCTATGCCGCCCGCCCGCCGGACTGGGACGGCGCCTTCCGCCTGGTGCTGCTGGCCGATGCGGCCACGCGGGAGGCGCTGGAGGCGAGCGGCTTCGGCACGCTGCCCGGCGGCACGATGCTCGGCATCGCGGGCGATCCCGAGCGCCTGCCGAGGTCGGCGCCGATGCTGCACGCCACACCGCGCAGCATGGCGGAGGCGCAGCTGCTCGCCGCGCGCGCCTGGCCGCTGGAGACCCTGGCCGAGGGCTATGGCCGCTTCCTCGATGCCTTCGCTCCGCTGCGCGACGCCAGGGTGCCGCCTGCGGATGCGCTGCCCTTGCGGCTGCTGCTGGTCCATGAATGGCGGCGCCTGGTGCTGCGCGATCCGCTGCTGCCCGCCGAGCTGCTGCCCGCGGCTTGGCCGGGCACGCCGGCCCGCGTCCTGGCGGCCGAACTCTATCACCGCCTGGCACCGGATGCCGAAGCCTGGCTGGACGCCGAGGGCCGCAACGAGGATGGCGTGCTGCCGCCGGCGCTCGCGCCCTTGCGATTCGCGGCGGGGTAACGCGTTACGTTTTTCCCTTGTCGTTGCGAATGTCTGTGACATATCCTGCCGGGACCAGCGCGGGAGGAAGCGCGGCCTCATGTACACCCAGGCCCTGAACCAGAAGGACGATGCCGTGCCCCCGGGCCCGGCCGTCGCCGAGGATCCGGAACGCCTCGCCCGCTTCGAGGCGCGGGTCGCCGCCGAGGACAAGGTCGAGCCGAACGATTGGATGCCGGCGGCCTATCGCCGAACCCTGACGCGGCAGATCAGCCAGCACGCGCATTCCGAGATCGTCGGCATGCTGCCCGAAGGCAACTGGATCACCCGCGCCCCCAGCCTGCGCCGCAAGGCCGCGCTGCTGGCCAAGGTGCAGGACGAGGGCGGGCACGGCCTGTATCTCTACGCCGCCGCCGAGACCCTCGGCACGAGCCGCGAGGAACTGGTCGAGCAGCTGCTGTCGGGCAAGGCGAAGTACAGCAGCATCTTCAACTACCCCACCCTGACCTGGGCCGATATCGGCGCGATCGGCTGGCTGGTGGACGGCGCGGCCATCATGAACCAGATCCCGCTCTGCCGGACCTCCTACGGGCCGTACGCCCGCGCGATGATCCGCATCTGCAAGGAGGAAAGCTTCCACCAGCGCCAGGGCTACGAGATCATGCTCACGCTCTGCCGCGGCACGCCGCAGCAGAAGGCGATGGCACAGGATGCGCTGGACCGCTGGTGGTGGCCGTCGCTGATGATGTTCGGCCCGCCGGACGCGGTCAGCGCCCACACCGACCAGTCCATGCGCTGGAAGATCAAGCGCTTCACCAACGACGCGCTGCGCCAGCAGTTCGTGGATGCGACGGTGCCGCAGGGCCACTACCTCGGCCTGACCTTCCCCGACCCGAAGCTGCGCTTCAACGAGGCGACGCGGCACTGGGAATTCGGCGAGATCGACTGGGAGGAGTTCCGCCAGGTGCTGGCCGGCAACGGCCCCTGCAACCGGGACCGCATGGAGGCGCGGCGCCGCGCGCATGACGAAGGTGCCTGGGTGCGCGAGGCCGCGCTGGCCCATGCCGCCAAGCGCAAGGCGCGCCGGGCCGCTGCCCAGAAGCTCGCCGCGGAGTGACGCGCATGCCCGAAGCGAACATGCCGATCTGGGAGGTCTTCATCCGCGCCCGCGCCGGCCTGGCGCATCGCCATGCCGGCAGCGTGCATGCGCCGGATGCCGAGATGGCGCTGCAGGCCGCGCGCGACACCTACACGCGTCGCGGCGAGGGCCTCTCCATCTGGGTGGTCCCCTCCGCCGCCATCACGGCCAGCGACCCCGCCGACAAGGACAGCCTGTTCGAGCCGACGGCCGACAAGATCTACCGCCACCCGACCTTCTACGAGGTGCCGGACGAAGTCGGGCACATGTGACGATGACCACCATCGCCGTCGCCGAGACCCCGCTCGTCAACGCCATCCTCGCCCGCGCCGACGACGCGCTGGTGCATGCGCACCGCCTGTCCGAATGGTGCGGCCACGCGCCGATGCTCGAGGAGGACCTGGCGCTCGGCAATGTCGCGCTGGACCTGCTCGGCCAGGCGCGCGCGCTCTACCAGCACGCCGCCGCGGTGGACGGCGCCGGCCGCAGCGAGGACGACCTCGCCTATCTCCGCGACGCGCCGCAGTTCCGCAACCTGCTGATGCTGGAACAGCCGAAGGGCGACTTCGCCTTCACCATCGCGCGGCTTTTCCTGCACAGCGCCTTCCTGCTGCCCTGGTGGCAGGCGGCGATGCGCAGCACGGACGCGACGCTGGCCGCCATCGCGGCGAAGGCGGAGAAGGAGGTCGCCTACCACCTGCGCCACGCCGGCGAATGGCTGATCCGCCTCGGCGACGGCACGGAGGAGAGCCATCGCCGCGCCGCCGACGCGCTGGACCGTCTCTGGCGCTTCACCGGCGAGATGTTCGCCGTCCCCGACGGCGAGCGGGACCTGATCGCGCAGGGCATCCTCCCCGATCCTGCCGCGCTCCGCGCCGAATGGGACTCGACCGTCGCGCGCGTGCTGGCCGAGGCGACGCTGGATCGCCCGGCGGATGGCTGGATGCAGATGGGCGGCCGCCGCGGCGTCCACACGGAGCATCTCGGCCACATGCTCGCCGTGATGCAGCACCTCCAGCGCGCCTATCCGGGGGCGACGTGGTAGCGGCCCTCGCCCTCGACCGGGAACGCCTGCGCCAGCACGCGCTGTCCGTCGCCGGCGAGGTCCCCGACCCCGAGATCCCCGTCCTCTCCATCGCCGATCTCGGCGTGCTGCGCGACGCGCGCGTGACGGAGTCGGGCCAGGTCGAGGTGGACATCACGCCGACCTATTCCGGCTGCCCCGCGATGAACATGATCGCGCTGAACATCGAGGCCGCGCTCGCCGAAGCCGGCATCGATGGCCGCGTGAAGCTGGTGCTCTCCCCCGCCTGGACCACCGACTGGATGACGCAGGAAGGGCGCGAGAAGCTGCGCGCCTACGGCATCGCCCCGCCCGCGCCGAAAGCCAGCCGCCGCGGCCTGTTCGGCCTGGACGAGGAGGTCGCCTGCCCGCGCTGCGGCAGCACCGCCACCGAGAAGCTGTCCGAATTCGGCTCCACTGCCTGCAAGTCGCTCTGGCGCTGCACCGCGTGCCGCGAGCCCTTCGACCACTTCAAGTGTCTGTAGCGCCCACCCTTCCATTCGGCCTGTCGTTCCCTCCCCCGCAGGGCGGGGGAGGGCTGGGTGGGGGTGGGTCCGCATTCCCGCGCTGCCCCGTCGCAGCGCCCAGCGGGACGCCATGCCCATGACCGCCGTCACGACCTCCACCCGCTTCCACCCCCTCCGCGTCACGCGCATCGACCGCGAGACGCCGGACGCCATTGCCGTCACCCTCCAGCCGCCGCCGCAGGCCGAAGCGCTGTTCCGCTTCACGCCCGGCCAGTACCTCACCTTCCGCCGCGTCGTGGATGGCGAGGAACAGCGGCGCAGCTACTCCATCTGCGCCGGCCTCGACGAAGGCGCGCTGCGCGTCGGCATCAAGCGCGTGCCGGGCGGCAGCTTCTCGGCCTGGGCGGTGGACAGGCTGCAGCCCGGCGACGTGCTGGACGCCATGCCGCCCGAGGGTCGCTTCGGCCTGATGCCCGATCCCGCCGCGCCGCCGCGCACCATCCTCGGCATCGCCTGCGGCAGCGGCATCACGCCCATCCTCTCCATCGCCACGAGCGTGCTGGCGCGGGAGCCGCACAGCCGCGTCGTGCTGCTCTACGGCAACCGCAGCGCCGCCGACATCATGTTCCGCACCGCGCTGGAGGAGCTGAAGGACCGCCACCTGCACCGCTTCGCCGTGGTGCACGTCCTCTCGCGCGAGAAGCACGAGCTGGAGACCCTGCACGGTCGGTTCGACGCCGCGCGCATCCAGGCCCTGCTGCCCGGCCTGGTGCCGCCCGGCAGCATTGCGGAGGCCTTCCTCTGCGGCCCCGAGGGCCTCGCCGAGTCCGCCACCGCCGCGCTGACGGCGCTCGGCGTGCCGCACGAGCACATCCATGTCGAGCGCTTCACGCCGGCCGGTGGCACCCTCGCGCCGCGGCGCGCGCAGCCACCGGCGCCGGATGCGCAGCCCGCCGCCACCGCGACCATCACGCTGGACGGCGTCACGCGCAGCGTGCCGATGGCGGCCGGCGAGACCGTGCTGGAAGCCGGGCTGCGCGCCGGGCTGGACGTGCCCTGGTCCTGCCGCGGCGGCATGTGCTGCACCTGCCGCGCCAAGGTGACGGAGGGCGCCGTCGCCATGGACACCAACTACTCGCTGCAACCCTGGGAACTGGAAGCCGGCTTCGTGCTGACCTGCCAGAGCCGGCCGGTCGGGACGCAGGTCAGCGTGGACTACGACGCGACCTAAGGCATCGAGGGGCCCGCCCCTCGGGCTCCCTGCCAAGGGCCTGAGGCCCTTGGAACCGCGTTCCCGCAGGCGCGTCCTGCCCGCATGGCGCTCATCGGGTGGCAGGTCTGCCGGGAACACCAGGCCGACCTCACGGGCCGGCAGGCCGAGGACGGCGAACGCTGGAACGGGCCGGGCCGGCTCGTGGCCTACCTCTCCGAACACCCCGCCCTCGCGGTGCTGGAGATGCGCGCGCATCTCGACAAGCCCTACGACGAGATCGTCCACGACCACGTGCTGATGCGCGTCAGCCTGCCCGACGATGTCGAGGAGGTGGCGGCGATGCCGCAGGACCCGCGCGCCCATGGCGATGCCTGGCTGCGCGAAGGCCGCAGCGCGGTGCTGCGCGTGCCCAGCATCGTGGTGCAGGAAGGGCGCAACCTGCTGCTGAACGTCCGCCATCCGCGCGCCGCGGAAGCGCGCCTGCTGGCCTGCACCCCCTTCCGCTTCGACCGGAGGCTGTGGGGCGGCTGACGCCGCCGCCGCCCGGGAGCCGCGTCGCGCCGGGCCTGCCGCAACGCGCCGCCAGGACCTGCTTGACGAATGTTCGTCGTCGAACCATCTTGTTCGATGTCGAACTTGATGGACATCGCCATGACTCTCTCCCGCCGCGTCCTTCTCCGCGCCGCCGGCGCCGCCGGCCTCGCCCTGTCCCCGCTCGGCGCCGCCGGCCAGGCGCTGCGCAACGCCGGGCCCGATCCGCTGGCGCCCTGGGCCGAGGCACCGGCC
>NZ_JAPSMD010000070.1 GCF_027856955.1 Falsiroseomonas oryzae
GGCCACCAGCACGGGGTCGGGCGGGCCGAACACCAGCAGCCGGAACCCGTCGCCGAGGCTCGCCAGCAGCCAGCCCGGCCGGCCCTGCTGCAGCACCGGCGCGTCGGGCGCCGGCGTGCCGGGCAGCGCGCCGCCCTGCCAGGCGCCGAAGTCGGGCGCGTTCAGCGGGCTGTGCAGATAGGGCGTCGGGTGCGAGAGCCGGCCGGAATTCACCAGCGGCCGCGCGAAGGCGTGCCGCGCCGCCAGTTGCAGCACCGCGTCGCGGTAGCCGCGCGCGGCATCGGTCTTGGGCGTGATGAAATCCGTGCTGCGGGTGGAGTTCAGGATGTTCTCGTCGGTCGCCGGCAGGCGCTCCGCGTCGTAGCTGTCGAGCAGCGCCTCCGGCGCGCGGCCGGCCAGCACGAAGGCCAGCTTCCAGGCCAGGTTGTCGGCGTCCTGCACGCCGGCATTGCCGCCGCGCGCGCCGAAGGGGCTCACCTGGTGCGCGGCGTCGCCGGCGAAGATCACGCGGCCATGGCGGAACCGCTCCAGCCGCCGGCAGCGGAAGGTGTAGACGCTGACCCATTCCAGCTCGAAGGGCACATGCGCGCCCAGCATGGCCTGCACGCGCGGGATCACCTTTTCGGGCCGCTTCTCCTCCTCCGGGTCGGCGTCCCAGCCCAGCTGGAAGTCGATGCGCCAGACATCGTCGGGCTGCTTGTGCAGCAGCACGGACTGGCCGGGATGGAAGGGCGGGTCGAACCAGAACCAGCGCTCGGTCGGGAAGGCGACGTCGCCCCCAAGGGACTTCGGAATGACCACGTCGGCGATCAGGAAGCGGTCGCGGAAGACCTGGCCGGTGAAGGGCAGGCCCATGCTCTCGCGGATGAAGCTGCGCGCGCCGTCGCAGGCCAGCAGCCAGTCCGCATGCAGCGCGTAGCCGCCATCCGGCGTGTCCACGATCAGCGTCACGCCCTCCGCATCGGCGACGACGCGGCTGACGCGGTGCTTCCAGCGCAACTCCACCCCGGCGGCGACGCAGGCCTCCACCAGCCATTCCTCGGCATAGTACTGCTGCAGGTTCACGAAGGCGGGGTAGCCATGCCCTTCCTCCGGCAGCAGGTCGAAGGCGTAGGCCTCCCGGTCGCCGTGGAAGACGCGGCCGGTCTTCCAGGTGATGCCCTTGTCCAGGAAGCGCTGGCCCAGGCCGAGCCGGCCGAAGATCTCCAGCGTGCGCTTGGCGAAGCAGATGGCGCGCGACCCGAAGGAGACGGTGTCGTCCTCGTCCAGCACCACCACCGCCACGCCGTGCCGCGCCAGGTCGAGCGCGAGCGTCAACCCCACCAGCCCGCCGCCGGCGACCACCACCGGCCGGCGTTCCGTCGCGCCGGGGATCGGCGCGGCGGGGTAGCGCGGATTTGCGTAGGTGGAGGGCATCTCAGCCCCGCACCTCCGCGCTCTTCATCGCCGTGCCCTTCTCCAGCGCCTGCCACATCTCGATGTCGCGCTCGGCGGTCCAGATGCGCGGATGGTCCAGGCCCTTTGCCTCGTCATAGGCGCGGGTGACGTTGAAGGGCATGCAGTGCTCGAAGATCACCCAGGACCCGTATTTCGGCCGCATGAAGCCCATCGCGTCGTCGTAGATGCCCTTCAGGTCCCAGCCCTTCTCCACGCCCTGCTTCACGCGCCCGAACAGGTCGGAGGTGAAGGCGCGCGTGCCGGCGATCGCCTCGGCGCATTCGGCCTTCGACATCAGCGCGCGGCCGCGGCCCGGCACCATCTTCTCCGGCCCGAGCGCACTGATGGCGTCCAGCGTCGCCGGCCAGTCGGCGAAATGCGCGTCGCCGCAATAGGGCGTGGCGCCGAATTCCACGGTGTCGCCGGCGAACAGCACCTTCTCCTTCGGCAGCCAGACCACCGTGTCGCCCGCGGTGTGGCTGCGGCCGATGTGGATCACCTGCGCCTCGCGCTCCCCGAGCCAGAGCGTCATCTTCCTGTGGAAGGTATGGGTCGGCCAGGTGAGGCCGGGGATCGTCTCCTTGCCGCGGAACAGCCGCGGGAAGCGGCCGATCTCGCTGTCCATGTCCTGCCGCCCGCGCTCCACGATCAGGTCGCGCGTGGCGTCGGAGGCGATGACGGCGGGCCTGCCATAACCCGCGACGCCCAGCACACGCACCGCGTGGTAGTGGCTGAGCACCACCTGGGTGACGGACCGGTCGGTCACGCCGCGGATGCGGGCGATCACGTCCTGCGCCATGGCCGGGGTCGCCTGCGCATCCACCACCACCACCCCGTCCGGCCCGACGATCACGCCGGAATTCGGGTCGCCTTCCGCCGTATAGGCATAGAGGCCGGGGCCGAGCTCGTCGAAGGAGACGTTCTTCTCGGCAAGGTCGTTGGTCGAGGCGAATCCGGACATGGCGCTTCCCCGTGCTTCCGGCGCAAAGGTGGCATGCCCGCCGACCGGGGCAAGCAGGGAAGCCGGTGGCCGCCACGGTTCCGCGCGGAGTCGTCGTTCCGGCACGATGGAAGATTAAGCAGAATCACATTTCATCCCGCCCGCAGCCGGCCTAGGTTTGTCCGCGTCGGAAGGCTTCCGCGGCGGCGGGTCCGGCATCGTATTGGGGAAGAATCGTCGGACATGAGCCGTAGCACAGCGACCTTGACGCCGCTTCCTGGCGCCTGCGCGGCCTGCGCCGTGCGCCCTTTCGCGCTGTTCCGGGTGATCCCGCAGGCACGCGTCGGGGAGATCGCGAAGGTGCGGTCCGGCGTGCGCCTGGTCCGCGCCGGGGAGGCGATCCGTGACAGCGTTTTCACGCTGTACGCCGGTTGGGCCTTCAGCTGGACCGCGACACCGGATGGGCGCCGGCAGATCCTGGACTTCCACCTGCCCGGCGACCTGGTCGAGCGGACCGAGGACGGCGCGGAGGTGGAGGCGCTGACCGACGCCTCCTTCTGCATCCTGTCGCGCGACCGGCTCTGCGAGTTCATGGGCCGCGACCCAGGCCTGGCGCTGTCCTACGCCGAGGGCCTGACGCGCGACCGCGCCCGCCTGCGGGAGAGGCTGACCAGCCTGGGCCGGCGCGACGCGGTGGGCCGCGTGGCGCACCTGCTGCTGGAAGTGCATGGCCGGCTGCAGCGCCGCGGCGGCGGCGATGCCCGCGGCGGCCCCGTGCCCTTGAAGCAGGCCCACATCGCCGACGCTCTCGGCCTGTCCGTGGAGCATGCGAACCGCGCGCTGGCCGTGCTGCGCAAGGACGGGATCGCGACCCTGCACAAGGGCCGGCTGGACATCCTGGATCGCGAGGCGATGGAGGAGGTGGCCGGCTGGGACGGCCCCCCGGCGGTGGAGCCGCTGGCACCGCGCAGCGTCGCCTCCTGACCCACTTCGCGGGCCACGGCCGGTTGCGCTAGCCTCAGGCGCCTGACACCGGAGAGAGAAACCCCGATGCGTCGCCGCACCCTGCTTGCCGCGCTTCTAGCGCTGGTCGCGGCGGCGCCGGCCGCGGCGCAGTCCGGCGATCCCTCCTTCAACCTGGTCAACCGCAGCAGCCAGCCGATCAACGAGATCTACGTCTCCCCGGTGACCGAGCGGAACTGGGGGCATGACTGGCTCGGCGCCGACGTTCTGCCGGCCGGGCGCAGCTTCCCCGTCCGCATCCCCCCCACCGCCGGCTGCCAGCACGACGTGCGGGTGGTCTACGCCGATGGCCAGCCGGAGGAGCGGCGCAACCTGAACACCTGCGCCATCTCCGAGCTGGTGTTCGGCACGGCGGCGCCGGCGACGCGGGGCATCGTCCCCTCGCCCGGCAGCGCCGGCGGCAACCCGTCCTTCAACCTGGTGAACCACGGCCGGCTGCCGCTGCGCGAGGTCTATGTCTCCTCGGCGCGGGAGACGCATTGGGGCCAGCAGCGCCTGCCCCGCCCGCTGCAGCCGGGCGAGCACCTGGCCGTGCAGCTGCCGCTGAACGACTGCACCAATGACATTCGCGTGATCTGGATGGATGGAAGGGCCGAGGACCGCCGGCAGATCGATACCTGCCGGCTGGTCAACCTGGTGTTCCAGTAGCGCGCGGCAGCAAGCGTCGGTCGAGCAGGCCCCGATCCTGTTGACGCCGGGGGGCTACGCACGCCCCCCGGACCCCTGCGGGCCGCTGCGCGGCCTCGCTTCGCGCGGCTACGCCGCCCGGAGCGCCTTCCACACCACTTCCGGCGTCGCCGGCATGTCCACCGCGCGCCCGTCCAGCGCATCCACCAGCGCGTTGATCACCGCCGGCGGCGAGCCGACCGCGCCGGCCTCGCCCGCGCCCTTCACGCCCAGCGGGTTCGTCTGGCAGTCCACCTCGATCAGGTCCACGTCGATGTCCGGCAGGTCCTCCGCTCGCGGCAGCGCGTAGTCCATGAAGCTGGCCGACAGCAGTTGGCCGCTGTCGCCGTCATAGGCGGTGCGCTCGAACAGCGCCTGGCCGACGCCCTGCGCGACGCCGCCATGCACCTGGCCGCGCACGATCAGCGGGTTCAGCGCATGGCCGACATCGTCCACCACGATGTAGCGCGGCACGGTGACGATGCCGGTGTCCGGGTCCACCTCCACCTCCGCGACGTGGCAGCCATTGGGGAAGGTGTGGCTGTCGATCTTCGCCGTCTCCATCGCGTCCAGCAGGATGGTGGACTGGCCCGCCGCCACGCGCTTCCGCTGCGCCGCGGCCAGTTCCAGGATGCCAACGCCGCGGTCCGTACCAGCCACGGCGAAGCGGCCGGCCTTCGACACGAACTCAATGTCCGCCACCGCGGCTTCCAGATGCTCCGCCGCGGCCTGCTTGCCCTTCTCGACCACGCTGGCGGTGGTGACGAGGATCGCCTGGCCTTCGGAATAGAGGCTGCGCGCGCCGCCCGTGCCGCCGCCATCCGGCAGCGATTCGGAATCGCCCTGCTGCACGCGGATCTTCTCCAGCGGGATGCCGAGCTCGTGGCTGGTCAGCATGGCATAGGCGGTCTCATGCCCCTGCCCGGTGCTCTGGGTGCCGACATAGACATCCACCATGCCGTCCTCGGCGAAGACCACCTTGGCGTTCTCGGTCGGGCCGCCGCCCGTCGCCTCCAGGTAGTAGGCCAGCCCGATGCCGCGCCGCTTGCCGCGCTTCGCCGCCTCCGCGCGCCGTGCCTCGAAGCCGGCCCAGTCCATCCGCTGCATCGCGCTGTCCAGCAGGCGCGCGAATTCGCCGCTGTCGTAGCGCTGGCCCATCGCGCTGACATAGGGCATGGCGGAGGGCGGCACGATGTTGCGCTTGCGCAGCTCGACCCGGTCGATCTTCAGCTCGCGCGCGGCGGTGTCGATCAGCCGCTCCACCAGGTAGTTGCTCTCCGGCCGGCCGGCGCCGCGATAGGCGTCCACCGGCACGGTGTGGGTCAGCACGCCCAGAACGTTGACGTGGATCGCCTGGAAGCCGTAGACGCTGGCCAGCACCTTGGTGCCCGCGCCGGTCGGGATGAAGGGCGCGTAGTTGCTGAGATAGGCGCCCATATTCGCCCAGTTCTTCGTGCGCAGCGCCAGGAACTTCCCGTTCGCGTCCAGCGCCAGCTCGCCGATGGTGATGTTGTCGCGGCCATGCGTGTCGGAGAGGAAGGCCTCCGTCCGCTCGCTCGCCCACTTCACCGGGCGGCCGACCCGCTTCGCCGCGAAGCAGACCAGCACATGCTCGGGGTAGAGGAAGAGCTTCATGCCGAAGCCGCCGCCGACATCCGGCGTCAGCACGCGCACGCTCTCCTCCGGGATGTTGAAGACCTGCTTCGCCAGCATGCCGCGCACCTGCCAGGATCCCTGGGTGTTGGTGTGCAGCGTGAGGCGCTCGCCCTCCCACGCCGCCACGGCGGCGCGGGCTTCCATGCTGGCGACGACGACGCGGTTGTTCACCACGGTCAGCCGCGTGACATGCGCCGCGCGGGCGAAGGCGGCATCGGTCTTCGCGCGGTCGCCGGCTTCCCAGTCGAAGGCGATGTTGCCGGCGGCGCCGTCCCACACCGCCGGCGCGCCGGGCTGGTGCGCGGTGGCCAGGTCGGTCGCGGCCGGCAGCACGTCGTACTCGACCATCACCGCCTCCGCGCCGTCACGCGCGGCCTGCTGAGTCTCCGCCACCACGAAGGCGACGGGGTCGCCGACATGGCGCACGCGGTCCTCGGCCAGCGCCAGATGCGGCGTGTCCGCACGCGGGCTGCCGTCGCGGCTCTTCAGCGGGATCATGCAGGGCATGCCGCCCAGCCCCGCGGCGCGCAGGTCGGCCCCGGTGATCACGGCCAACACGCCAGGCACCGCAAGCGCGGCGGCGGTGTCGATCGCGGCGATCCGCGCATGCGCATGCGGGCTGCGCAGCACGACGCCATGGGCCTGCCCGGGCAGGCCGATGTCGTCGGTGTAGCGGCCCCGGCCGGTGAGCAGGCGCGGATCCTCGACGCGCCGCACAGACTGGCTCAACCCGAACTTCGCCATGGCTTCCGTCCCGCTCCCGATGTGGCCCCCATCATCTGACGGGTCCGGGCGGTTCGTGAAGGGGGCAACCCCGCCATCCCCCCGGGCGTTCGCCGCAGGACGAGAGGGAGACCAGAGATGCGCGCGATCCGTGCCGCCCTGGCGGCTGGCCTGCTGATGGGCGCCCCCGCCATGGCGCAGCCCGCGGCGCAGGCCGAGGCGGTGCGCACGCTGCGCGCCGCGGAGGACGAGCTGCGCGGCACGATCCGGCGGATGGACGAGGGCGGGCTGCCCGGATCCATGGCGATGTCGCGGCTGCGCCAGGCGCTGAACGAGGTCGAGCGCGCCATGCTGCGCCTGCCCGCCGAGTCCCGCCAGGGCGCCCCCTGGCAGACCGCCGTGAAGGAGGTCAGCGAGGCGCTGGCCGCGCTGCGTGACGAGAGCACCGACCCCGCGGCCGCCCGCGCCCAGGCCGGCGAGGCGCTGGGCACCCTGCCCGCCCTGCGCGGGGAGGAAACCGGGTCCGGCGGCGGCTGACGCCCTACTCCGCGGCCGGCCGCTTCCCGTCGCGGGCGAACATCGCCTTGGTCTTCTCGCGCAGGGTCTGGAACACGACGTAGAGCATCGGGATCATGAAGATCCCGATCAACGAGGCCGCGAGCATGCCGCCGAACACCGGCGTGCCCACCGCCCGGCGCGAGGCGGAGGCGGCGCCGGTGGCGATGATCAGCGGCACCAAGCCCAGGATGAAGGCGACCGAGGTCATCATCACCGCGCGGAAGCGCAGCCGCGCGCCCATCACCGCCGCCTCCCGGATGGGCATCCCCGCCTCCCGCTGCTCCTTGGCGAATTCGACGATCAGGATGCCGTTCTTCGCCGCCAGCGCGATCAGCACCACCAGCCCGACCTGCGCATAGACGTCCAGCGCGAGTCCGGTGACGAAGAGCGCGACGAAGGACCCCAGCACGCCGACCGCGATGGACAGCAGCACGGGGATCGGGATCACCCAGCTTTCGTACAGCGCGACCAGGAACAGGTAGGCGAACAGCACCGCGAGCGCGAGGATGACGCCAGTCTGCCCGCTGGCCTGCTTCTCCTGGAAGGCGGTGCCGGTCCATTCGAAGCCGTAGCCCTGCGGCAGCACGCGGTCGGAGATCTCCTCCATCGCCGCCAGTGCGACGCCCGAGGAGACGCCAGGCGCCGGCGCGCCGTTGATCGAGACGGAGCGCACATTGTTGAACCGGTTGATGGTCTGCGGGCCCAGCACGATCCGCACGTCGGCCACCGAGCGCAGCGGCACCATCTCGCCCCGCGAGTTGCGCACATGGATCCGCCAGAGGTCGGGGATGTCGTCGCGGTCGATCGCCTCGCCCTGGATGTTCACCTGCCACGACCGGCCGTACAGGTTGAAGTCGTTGACGTAGAAGCCGCCCAGCGTGGTCTGCAGCGCGGTGAAGATGTCGCTGATGCGGATGCCCAGCGCCTGCGCCTTGTCGCGGTCCACGTCGAGGAACAGCGACGGCGTGTTGGCCGCGAAGGTGGAGAAGACGCGCGCCAGGCGCGGGTCCTGGTTGGCCGCGACCACCAGGCCCAGCATGGTGCTCGCCATCTCCTCGGGCGGGCGGCCTTCCAGGTTCTGCAGCTGGTACTGGAAGCCGGCGCCGGTGCCCAACCCGATGATGGGCGGGATGTTGAAGGCGAAGGTGTTCGCGGTCAGCACCTGCTGCGTCGCGCCGAACACCCGGCCGATCGCCGCGAAGACGGTCTCCTGCGCGCCCGGGCGGTCGGCGAAGGGCTTCATGCGCACCACGATGAAGGCGGCGTTGGACTGCGCGCCGTTGTCGATCAGGCTGAAGCCGACGATGGACAGGATCCGGTCCACGCCGGGCGTCGGCAGGATGATCTGCTCCACCTGCTCGACCGCGGCGCGGGTGCGCGACAGGCTGGCGCCCTGGGGCAGCTGCATCTGCACGAAGAAGGCGCCCTGGTCCTCCTCCGGCAGGAAGCCCTGGGGCGTGCGGTTCGACATCCACCAGGTGCCGCCCGCGAACAGCGCGGTCAGCAGCAGCGACACGGTGGAGATTCGTACCAGCCGCGCCACGACGTCGCCGTAGCGGTCGCGCACCCAGTCGATGCCGCGCATCACGGCGGCCAGCACGCCCTTGCGCGGCCCGTGGTGCGGCTTGAGGAACACGGCGCAGAGCGCCGGCGAGAGCGTCAGCGCGTTGATCGCCGAGATGATCATGGCGACCGAGACGGTCACCGCGAACTGCGCGAAGAGCACGCCCGACAGCCCGGGGATGAACCCCACCGGCACGAAGACCGACAGCAGCACCAGCGTGATCGCGATGATCGGCCCGGTGATCTGCGCCATCGCCTTCTTGGTGGCCTCGGCCGGGGTGAGGTCGGGCTCCTCCTCCATCACGCGCTCGACGTTCTCGACCACCACGATGGCGTCGTCCACCACGATGCCGATCGCCAGCACCATCGCCAGCAGCGACACGGTGTTGGCCGAGAAGCCGAGCACCAGCAGCACCGCGAAGGTGCCGATCAGGCTGACCGGCACGGCGATCACCGGGATGATGGTGGCCCGGATGTTGCCCAGGAACAGCAGCACCACGATGACCACCAGCACGAAGGCCTCGAGCAGGGTCTTGATCACCTCCTGCATGGTGTCCACGACGAAGGTCGAGGTGTCGTAGAACACCGTGGTGCGCAGCCCTTCCGGGAAGCGGCGCGCCAGATCGTCCAGCGTGCGCTGCAGGTTGGCCGCCGTGGTCACCGCATTGGCGCCAGGCGAGAGATAGGTGCCGAGCGTCACCGCCGGCCGGCCGTTCAGCCGGCTCTCGGTGTCCATCCGCGCCGCGCCCAGCTCGATCCGCGCCACGTCGCGCACCCGCAGCAGCGACCCGTCGCGGCTGGCGCGGATGACGATGTTGCCGAATTCCTCCGCCGTGGTCAGGCGGCCCTGGGTCTGGAGGTTGATCTGGTACTGCTGGTCGTTGGAGATCGGCTGCGCGCCGATCCGCCCGACCGCCGCCTGCACGTTCTGCGCCTGGATCGCGGTGATCACGTCGGACGGCGTCAGGTTCAGGCTGATCAGCCGGTCCACCTCGAACCAGATGCGCATGGAGTAGTCCATCGCGCCGAAGATCGAGACGGAGCCGATGCCCGGCACGCGCGCCAGGCGGTCCAGCATGTTGATGGTGATGTAGTTGGAGATGAACAGCCCGTCATGCGCGGGGTTCTCGCTGGTCACCGCGATGAACTGCAGCACGGCGGAGGACTGCTTGCGCACCGTCACGCCGGCGCGCTGCACTTCCTGCGGCAGGCGGGCCAGCGCGGATTGCACGCGGTTGTTGACGTTCACCGTCGCGATGTCGGGATTGGTGCCCAGCGCGAAGGAGACGGAGAGGCTGTAGGTGCCGTCGTTCGCGCTGTTGGAGGACATGTAGATCATGCCCTCCACGCCGTTCACCGCGCTCTCGATCACCTGGGCCACGGTGGATTCGACCACGGCAGCGGAGGCGCCGGGATAGGTCGTGGTGACCGAGACCTGCGGCGGCACGATGTCCGGGAACTGGGCCACGGGGATGCGCAGCATCGCCAGCCCGCCGGCCAGCGTGAGCAGGATGGAGATGACGATCGCCAGCCGCGGGCGATCGACGAAGACGGCGGAGATCATTGGATGCCTGCGTACAGGAGATGCGCGGAGCGGTTCGCGCAGCGAACCGTCATGCGAGGAGCATGCCTGCGGCATGACGCCGCGAATGCGGCCCGCGGCCCATGCCGCGAAGCCAAGCGGCCGGAGGCCGCGCATCGTGCCGAAGGCACGCCTTCGGCGTGAGGCGTCTGAGGGTTCAAGATCCTATCCCCGCGGCGCCTGGCCGTCGGGGGCGGTGCGCACGGCGGGCGGGGCGGCCGGGTTCGGCTGCACCGGCTGGCCGGGGCGCACGCGCTGCACGCCCTCCGTCACCACCGTCTCGCCGCCTTCCAGGCCGCGCTCCACCACCACCTGGTCGGCGATGCTGCGGCCAAGCGTCACGCCGCGCCGCTCCGCCCGGTTGCCCTGGCCCAGCACGAACACGAAGTTGCCCTGCTGGTCCTGCAGCACCGCCGCGCGCGGGATCACCACCGAGGCGACCGGCTCCGCGCCCTCGACGAAGACGTTGACGAACATCCCGTCGATCAGCTGGCGCTCCGGCTCGCCGGTGGGCCCGGCCACGCTGCGCAGCGGGTTCGGCATGACGGCGCGGACCAGCAGCGTGTCGGTGTCGCGGTTCACCTGGGTGTCGATGAAGTCGATGCGGCCGGACTGGTTGAACAGCTCGCCATTCGCCAGGCGGATGCGCACCAGCACGGCGCTGGCGCCGCCCCGCCCCTCGAAGCGGTCCCGCAGCTCGATGCCCAGGCGCAGGCTGACCGGGAAGGACACGCGCATCGGGTCCTGGCTGACCAGCGTGGCGAGCGGGCCGGAATCGGGCCCCACCACCGCGCCGGGCGAGAAGTTCGACCGGCCGATCTTCCCCGCGAAGGGCGCCGAGATGACCGTGTAGCCGAGGTTGATCTGCGACACGCGCAGCTGCGCCTGCGCGCCCAGCAGCGTCGCCTGCGCCGAGCGCTGGGCCGCGGTCGCGTCGTCCACGCGGGCCTGGGTGCCGGCCTGGGTGCGCACCAGCTCGCGCGCGCGGGCCAGCTGGATGTTGGCGTTGCTCAGCTCGGCCTCGGCCGCGGCGACCTGCGCGGCGGCGCGCGCCACATCGGCCTCGAAGGGCGCCTCCTCCAGCCGGAACAGCTGCGCATTCGCCGCGACCTCCTGCCCTTCGCGGAACAGGCGCTCCTGCAGGAAGCCGGTGACGCGGGCGCGCAGGTCCACGCGGTCCACCGCCTCGACGCGGCCGACGAACTCGGTCGATTCGGTCACCGGACGCCGTTCGGCCGTGATGACGCCGACCGCGGGCGGGCCCTGCGGCCCGAACTGCGCCGCGGCGGGCAGCGCCGCCGCGAGAAGCGGCAGGGCCGCGAGAAGGACGCGTAGCTTCTGCATGATGCCGATCCAGGATTGTCACCATGGCAGCCCGGCCGGCGCCGCGGCGTCAAGCTTCAAGGCGATGACGGGTTGCGAGGGATTGCCGCGCCTATCCGGTCTGCCCGCTGCGCATCGCCTCGAATGCCTCGATCTCGTGCATCAGGGTCATGGTCAGCCCGATCTCGTCCAGACCGCGCAACAGGCAGTCGCGCGCGAAGGGCGGGATCGCGAAGCCGTGAACCGTGCCGTCGGGTGCCGTCAGCGTGCCGGCCTCCAGGTCCACGGAGATGTCGGCGCCCGGCCGCGCCAGCAGCTGCGCGCGCAGGTCGGCGCAGGCCGCCTCCGGCAGGCGTACCGGCAGCAGCCCGTTCTTGAGGGAATTGTTGAAGAAGATGTCGCCGAAGCTCTCCGCCACCACGCAGCGCACGCCCATCGCCAGCAGCGCATAGACCGCCGCCTCGCGCGAGGAGCCGACGCCGAAGTTGCGCTGCGCGACCAGGATGGCGGCGCGGTCGAAGGGCGCGCGGTTCAGCAGGAAATCGTCGCGCTTCGCCCCCTCCGGCGTGAAGCGCAGGTCGTGGAAGCCGTAGGTCGCGTAGCGCTCGTCGCGTGGCCGGCGCAGGTAGCGCGCGGGCAGGATCTGGTCGGTGTCCACATTGGACATCTCGAGCGGCGCCGCTACTGCGGTGAGGTTGACGAAGGGCTCAGGCATCAGACGCTCTCCGCCGACACCAGTCGCCCCGTGACCGCCGCGGCGGCGGCCGAGGCCGGCGAGACCAGGTGCGTGCGCGCGCCGCGCCCCTGGCGCCCCACGAAGTTGCGGTTGGAGGTGGAGGCGCAGCGCTCGCCCTCGCCGACGCTGTCGCCGTTCATGGAGACGCAGAGCGAGCAGGCGCTCTCCTCCCAGCTCGCCCCGGCCTCGGTGAAGATGCGGTCCAGCCCCTCGGCCTCCGCCGCGCGCTTCACGCCGGAGGAGCCGGGCGAGACCAGCATCGGCACGGCGATCCGCCGCCCCTTCAGCACGGACGCGGCGGCGCGCAGGTCCTCCAGCCGCGCATTGGTGCAGGAGCCCAGGAAGACGCGGTCCACCTTCACATCGGCGAGGCGCTCGCCGCCCTGGAGGCCCATGTACTCCAGGCTGCGCCGCCAGGCCCTGCGCCGTGCCTCGTCGGGCGCCTCCTCCGGCTTCGGCACGCGGGCGCTGAGCGGCACCGCCTCCTCCGGGCTGGTGCCCCAGGTGGCCATCGGGCCGATGCGCCCGGCATCCAGCCGCACCTCTGCGGCGAAGGCCGCGTCGTCGTCGCTGCGCAGGCCGGCGATGTCCACCGGCGTCGCGAAGGGCCGGCCGGCCAGCCAGGCCTGCGTCACCGCGTCGGGCGCCACCATGCCGGTGCGCGCGCCGGCCTCGATCGCCATGTTGCACAACGTCAGCCGCCCCTCCACCGACAGGGCACGCACCGCGGCGCCCGCGAACTCGATGGCGCCGCCCAGCGCGCCGCCGGTGCCGATCTCCGCGATCAGCGCCAGCGCCATGTCCTTGGCCGAGGCGCCTTGCGGTAGCGCGCCGTCGAAGGTCACGCGGATCTGCCGCGGCATGGACTGCCAGATGGTCTGGGTGGCGAAGACATGCGCCACCTCGCTCGCGCCGATGCCGAAGGCCAGTGCGCCGAGCGCGCCGTGGGAGGAGGTGTGGCTGTCGCCGCAGACCACCGTCATCCCCGGCAGCGTCAGGCCGAGCTCCGGCCCCGCCACATGCACGATGCCCTGCTGCGCATCGGCCAGCTCGAAGGCGCGGATGCCGGCGGCGCGCGCATTGCTCTCGAAGGTCTGGATGATGCCGCGGATCTCCGGGTCGGCGATGGCGGCGGTGTCGCGGGCGCGCGTGGGCGCATAATGGTCGCCGAAGCCAAAGGAGAGGTCGGGCCGGCGCACCTTCAGCCCGCGCGCGCGGAGCATGTTGAAGGCGTGGAAGCTGCCCTCGTGGAAGTAATGCCGGTCCACGTAGAGCAGGCAGAGCCCGTCGTCGCGCCGGTGCACGACATGGGCGTCCCAGATCTTCTCGAACAGCGTGCGGGGCATGGCGCCGGGAACCTGCGTCCGCGGCGGCTGGACCGCAAGGGTGGCTCACGGCAGGGTGCCGGCCATGTGGTTCGACCCGCCCCGGGCCATCCCGGCCAGCCTGCTCTCCCGCCTGCCCGACGCGCTGCGCCGGCCGCGCCCGTCAGCCTGGGCCCAGGCCAATCGCGGCGGGGCGCCGATCGACAGCTTCCTGGAAGGCCCGTGCTTCGACGCGGCGGGCAACCTGTTCTGCGTGGACATCCCGCATGGCCGCGTCTTCCGCGTGGCCGGCACCGCCTGGGAGGCGGTCGCGGAGTACGAGGGCTGGCCGAACGGCCTGGCCGCCCGCGGCGGGGAGCTGGTGGTGGCGGACTACCGCCACGGCCTTCTCGGTCTCGACCCGCGCGACGGCGCCATGGCGCCCATCCTGGAGACGGTGCTGTCCGAAGGCTTCAAGGGGCTGAACGACGTGGTCCTCCACCCCGACGGGTCCCTGCTCTTCACCGACCAGGGCCAGACCGGGCTGCAGGACCCGACCGGCCGCGTCTATCGCCTGCACCCGGATGGCCGGCTGGACCGGCTGCTGGCGAACGGGCCGAGCCCGAACGGCCTGGCGCTGAACCGCGGCGCGACGCATCTGCTGGTGGCGATGACCCGCAGCTGCGAGGTCTGGCGCTTCGCGCTCCGCCCCGACGCCGTGGTGGGCAAGGCCAATCTCTTCTTCCGGGTGCCCGCCGGCACCTCCGGTCCCGACGGCCTGGCGGTGGATGCGCATGACCGGCTGTGTGTCGCCAATCCCGGCCATGGCCAGGTCTGGGTGGTGGACCCGCATGGCGTCTGCACGCACCGCGTGGACTGCACCGGCTTCGGCCGCATGCCCACCAACTGCACCTTCGCCCCGGATGGCCGGACGCTGGTGATCAGCGAGAGCGAATCGGGCTGCCTGCTGGCGGCCGAGATCCCGCCGCCCTGAGGGGCTGCCGGAGCTCCGACACGGCGTCGCCTCCAGCATGCCGCGCTGGTCCCGCTCAGGGCCGCCACACGAGTCCGCCATGGCCCCAGATCGGCACCTGCCCAACCTGATCGGGTTGAAGGCCCACATCGCGCAGGTCCGCCGCGGACAGCCGTTCCGACCCGATCCTCGCCCGGATCACCCCTGTGGGCCGCAGGCGCCGAGCGAAGGCGAGCAGGTGCATCATGCCGCGGCGCAGGGCGGGCGAGCGGGTGCTCTCGGCCGGCATCGCGAGGCAGTCGCTGGCGAGGTTCAGACTCATTGGAGGCTCCCGAGGAAGGGCCGGTCGGCGGGCTGCCGTCCGTGAACCCACCATCGTCCCGAGCCCTCGCCCGCGTCCTGACCGCGCGCCGATGTCGCGCCGATGGCTGGCCTATGCTTTCCTGATGATGCATCGGGGCATCCGGAGCGCCATGGACGAGGCAAGGGGCGGACCGGCCCTGCGGATCGGCGGCGTCACGCTGGACACGGCGCGCGGCTGCCTGCGCGGTGCCGACGGCGCCGAGATCGCGCTGGCCCCCAAGCCCTTCGACCTGCTGGTGATGCTGGCCCGCAACCCCGGCCGGACACTGAGCAAGGACGCGCTGCTCGACGCCGTCTGGCCCGGTGTGCATGTCACGGAGGACAGCCTGTTCCAGGCGGTGCGCGAGGCCCGGCGCGCCATCGGCGACGAGGCCGGGCAGGTGCTGCGCTCGGTCCCCCGCCGCGGCTACCTGCTGGAGGTGGCTGCGCCTCCCGCTCCGGCGCCGCCGCCACCCCCGGCGCCGGCCATGGCGCCGCTCGACCGCCCGGCGCTCGCCGTGCTGCCCTTCGCCAATCTCAGCAGCGACGCCGAGCAGGAGTATTTCTCCGATGGCATCACCGACGAGCTGATCACCCAGCTCTCGCGCGCGCGCTGGTTCTACGTCATCGCGCGCAACTCGAGCTTCACCTACAAGGGCCGCGCCGTGGACCCCCGCCAGGTCGGACGCGACCTCGGCGTGCGCTACGTGCTGGAGGGCAGCGTGCGCCGCGCGGCGGGCCGGGTGCGCATCGCCTGCCAGCTCATTGATGCCGAGACCGGCCACCAGCTCTGGGGCGAGCGCTTCGACGGCGCTCTGGACGACATCTTCGAGCTGCAGGACCGGGTCGCCGAGGCCGTCGCCGGCGCGATCGAGCCGAGCCTGCAGCATGCGGAGATCCAGCGCGCGCAGGCCAAGCCGACCGGCAGCCTGACCGCCTATGACCTGCTGCTCCAGGCCATGTATTGGCAGCGCATCTTGACGATCGAGGGGAACCAGAAGGCGCTGCACCTGCTCCGCGCGGCCGTCCAACTCGATCCGGAATTCGCACTGGGCAAGGCGCAGTTGGCGAACATGACGGCCTTCATGACGGTGAACACCTGGGCCGACGAGGCGATCCAGGAGGAAGGCGCCCGGTGCGCGCGCGAGGCGGTCGCGAGCGGTCGGGACGATCCCCTCGCCCTTGCCCTGGCGGCCCACGCTCTCGCCTTCTATGGCGCCGATCATTCCGCTGCGCGGGCAGCAGCAGCGCGGGCCCAGGCGCTGAACCCAAACTCGGCCGTCATCGCCGCCTGTGCTGGATGGGTCTACAATTTCAACAGCGAGCCGCAGGTCGCGTTGGAGGCGTTCCAGCGAGCTCTCCGGCTCAGCCCGCTCGATCCCGCGATCGAGAGAACGTATGTGGGCGTTTCATCCGTCCATGTCGCATTCGGCGACTACGCGAGCGCGCTCGAATGGGCGGAGCGCTCGGTGCAGGTCGCACCGCTTCATTCGCCGGGCCATCGCTACGTCATCATCGCGAACTGGCTGCTGGGCCGCGAGGATGCGGCCCGTGCGGCTGCGGCACGGATGCTTGCCATGTTCCCGGCCGCGCGCGTGCATATCCGCCGCTATCGCGACACCGCTTTCCGCGAGAAGCTCATCGCCGCGCTGGTCGCCGCAGGAATCCCCGAATAGCGCGCCCCGTCCGGCCGCGCTTGCAGCCGAGCAACTCGCCGCATCCCTGCCAAGACCATTCTTGCCCTCACCTGCGTTCACCCACCCTTCGGACCAGCCTCTGCAGCGCGCTTGACCGACGCAAACCCCTCCGCGCATCCTCAGACCGTAAACGGAACGCCGTTCTATAGAACAGAACACCGCAGGAGGCCCGCCCCATGCTCCGACGCAGCCTGCTCGCCGCCTCCGCGCTCCTCGCCACCCCGGCGCGCGCCCAGGACAATTGGCCCACCCGCCCCGTCCGCATGGTCATCCCCTACGCCGCCGGCGGCGCCACAGACGTGATCGGGCGTCTGGTGGCGGACCGGCTCTCCGCCCGCCTGCCGCAGCGCGTGGTGGTGGAGAACCGCACCGGCGCCGGCGGCTCCATCGGCGCGTCCAACGTCGCCAAGTCGCCGGCCGACGGGCACCACCTGCTGTTCCACAACATCGGCCATGCGGTCACCCGGCCGCTCTACCCGCAGCTGGACTACGACCCGGAGGCCGACCTCAAGGCCGTCACCATCGTGGCCGAGAGCCCGATGGTCCTGCTGGTGCCGCCGAACTCCCCGCACCGCTCCGTCGCCGACCTCGTCGCCTTCGCCAGGGCCAATCCGGAGCGCCTCACCTATGGCAGCACCGGCGGCGGCGGCGCGCTGCAGCTCGTGGCGCTGCTCTTCCTGCGCGCCGCCGGCATCCGCATGACGGAGGTGCCGTACCGCGGCGGCGCGCCCGCGGCGCTCGACCTCGCGAACGGCTCGCTCGACATGCTCTACGATGCCGGCCTGACGGGCTTCGCCCTGGCGCAGGGCGGGCGGGCGCGGGCGCTGGCCATCTCCGGCCCGCAGCGCAGCCCGGTGATGCCCGATGTCCCGACCATCGCGGAGCTCGGCTTCCCCGACGCCACCTTCATGGTCTGGCAGGTGATCCTGGCCCCCGCCGCCACGCCAGCGCCGCTGATGTCCCGCATCCAGCAGGAGGTCGCCGCGGTCCTGGCCGAGCCCGCCACGCGCAGCCGCCTGGCCGAGCTCGGCGCCGAGCGCCTGGTCGGCAACACTCCGGCCGAGGCGCAGGCCTTCGTCGCGCAGGAGATGGCGAAATGGGCCGTCATCCTGCGCGAGGCCGGCGTGCGGGCGGGATGATGCCGGACGGTCTGGCCGGGCATCAGGGCGGCGTCGCCGCGGTCGAGCGCGCGCTCGCCATCCTCGGCGCCTTCCGCGAGGGCGAGGCCGCGCTGAGCCTCGCGGAGCTCGCCGCGCGAACCGGCTTCTACAAATCCACCATCCTCCGCCTGCTCGGCACGCTCGAAGCCGCGCGCTGCGTGGAGCGCCAGCCCGATGCGCGCTGGGCGCTCGGCCCGATGCTGTTCCGCTTCGGCGCGCTCTATGCCCGCGCCCGGCCCGTGGACCGCCATCTGCCCGCCGCGCTGCGCGCCCTGGCCGAGGCGAGCGGCGAGACGGCGAGCTTCTGGGTGCGCCACGGCGAGGCGCGGCTCTGCCTCGCGCGCGTCCGCGCCGCCTCGCCGATCCGCGACGACCTCGCGGAAGGCGACCTGCTGCCCCTGCCGCAGGGTGCCGGCGGCCGCGTGCTGACCGCCCCC
>NZ_JAPSMD010000071.1 GCF_027856955.1 Falsiroseomonas oryzae
AGGCGGCGCGCGGCGCGCGGGCATTGGCATCCACCGGCGCCGCGCCGGGCGCACCCGCCGCGGCGGCAGGCCGTGCCATCGGCAGCTCCGGCATCTCGGCGGCGCAGGCGATGTATTTCCGCCCGGCGGCGGTGGCGTGGGACACCGCGTCGGACAGCGGCTCCGTGCCGCGGATCTTCGCCAGCTTGACCAGCAGCGGCAGGTTCACGCCGGCGATCACCTCGATCCGCGTGCGGTCGCAGAGCTGGAAGGCGAGGTTGGAGGGCGTGCCGCCCAGGATGTCCGTCAGCACGACGACGCCGTCGCCCTGGTCCACCTGGCCGATCGCCACGCGGATGTCCTCGCGGCGGGTTTCCAGCTTGTCGTCGGGGAAGATGCAGACGGTGGCGACGGCCTTCTGGGGCCCCACCACATGCTCCATGGCGGAGCGCAGTTCCTCGGCCAGGCGGCCGTGGGTGACGATGACGAGGCCGATCATCGTTTCGGCCTGTGGCGATGCGCGCGGGCCGTCGCCGCTCGCTGCACCTGCCCGCCGGGCAGGCTGGGGGCGTGAAGTCCGATCGGCGTCTGGTCGGGGTCAGTCATGATGAAGGTGCCAGGGCCTCCCGCCCCGCATGGGATGCGCCCGTGCCCGGTTCGACCGGGGCGCGTGCGAGTTCGCGATGGATCACGTCCACTCGCCATCCTCGGGCCGTCAGATGGGCTGCCAGGCGCTCCGCGACAAGCACGGAGCGATGGCGGCCGCCGGTGCAGCCGAAGGCGATGGTCAGGTATTTCTTCCCCTCGGCGACGTAGCGGGGCAAGAGCAGGTCCAGCAGGCCTGTCATGCGTCCCCAGAAGGGAACGAAGTCGGGATCGGCCTCCACGAAGGCTGCCACGGCCTGGTCCTTCCCGGTCTGCGGCCGCAGCGCCGCGTCGTAATGCGGGTTGCGCAGGAAGCGCACGTCCAGCACCAGGTCGGCCTCCCGCGGGATGCCGCGCGGATAGCCGAAGGACAGGATCGCGATGTCGAGCCCGGCCGCCCCAGTCGGGCGGAAGCGGCGCTCGATCAGCCGGCGCAGCTCCGGCAGCGGCAGCTCGGAGGTGTCCACCACCACGTCCGCCGCCTCGGCCAGCGGGGCGAGCATCGCGGCCTCCCGCGCGATGCCCTCGGCGACGCGGCTGCCGAGCGGGCCGCCTGGGGCCAGCGGATGGCGACGGCGGGTTTCCGAGAAGCGGCGGAGCAGCACCGCCTCCTCCGCCGTGGCGAAGACCAGGCTGGCGGCGATGTCGTCGCGGGCGCGCAGCTTCTCCAGCGCGGCGCGCACCTCCGCCGCCTCGAACCCGCGGGAGCGCGCATCCACGCCGATGGCGATGGGCGTCGCGCCGTCGGTGACCAGTTCCTCGAGGATGGTGAGCGGCGGGTTGTCCACCGTCTCGAAGCCCAGATCCTCCAGCGTGCGCAGGATGGAGGCCTTGCCGGCGCCGGAGAGGCCGGTCACCAGCACCACCGCGCGGCGCCCGGGCTGGGCGGGTTCGCTCATGCCGCGAAGGCCCCGGCCAGGAAGCGCGCCCGTCCGACCACGGCATCCAGCGCCAGGGCGACCTTGTCGGGCGCCGCGGCTTCCAGCCCGGCCAGCGCGACGCGCGGCAGGGCGCGGCCATGCGCCTCGAAGTGGCGGGGTTCCGGCAAGCGGGGCGGCGCCTCCGCCGGCGGAAGCAGGTCCACCACCAGGCGCAGCCGGGCGGGCGCGGTCACCGGCAGGTCCCGCTGCAGACCGAGGCCGCGCACCTCCAGCAGGCCGCGCAGGGCCGCCGGCGGGCGGGCCAGCAGAAGGTCGGGCGGTTCGGGGTCGAGTTCCACCTGGTCATCGGCCACCAGGGTCCAGCCGCGACCGAGCAGGCGCAGGACAAGCTCCGACTTCCCCGCGCCCGAAGGGCCGAGGAACAGCACGCCATCGCCGCCGCGGGCGGCGCAGGAGGCGTGGAGAGGCATTCCCGGTTCGGCCTCCACTGCAGGCGGGCGGACCATGGCAGAAAGAGGGCGGGCGGTGAAGGGATCCCCGTTGCGTGGGCGGATCGCTGGCGCAGGCCCGGCGGGGTTGTCCCGCGGGGGGCGCGCTGCCAGCCTTGCGGGCATGCCGCAAGAACAGCTTCCCCCTGGCCGCGCTGCAATCGAGGCCGCCGCCGCCCGCATCGCCCCGCATGTCCGGCGCACGCCGGTGATGCGGATGAGCGGGCGCGACCTGGGGCTCGGCCTGGACCTGATCCTG
Source organism: Falsiroseomonas oryzae (assembly GCF_027856955.1). GTDB lineage: Bacteria > Pseudomonadota > Alphaproteobacteria > Acetobacterales > Acetobacteraceae > Falsiroseomonas > Falsiroseomonas oryzae. The sequence continues at coordinate 2,253 of NZ_JAPSMD010000071.1, forward strand.
AAGCTGGAGCTGCTGCAGGCGACCGGCAGCTTCAAGCCGCGCGGCGCCTTCAACCGCATGCTGTCGGCCGCGCTGCCGGCGGCGGGCGTCGCCACGGCCTCGGGCGGGAACCACGGCGCCGCGGTGGCCTATGCGGCGCGCGCGCTGGGCGTGCGGGCGGAGGTCTTCTGCCCGGTGCCGACGCCGGTCGCCAAGACGACCCGCATCGAGGGCTACGGCGCCGTGCTGCACCGGGTGGGCGCGGCCTATGACGAGGCGCGGCTGGCCAGCGAGGCGCGGGCGGCGGAGACCGGCGCGCTCATCGTGCATGCCTATGACCAGGCGGAGGTGCTGGCGGGACAGGGCACGGTCGGCCTCGAGCTGGAGCAGGACGCGCCGGAGGCGACGCATGTGCTGGTGGCGACCGGGGGCGGCGGGCTGATCGGCGGCATCGCTGCCTGGTACGCCGGAACACCTGTCCGGATCATCAGCGTGGAGCCGGAAGGGTGCCCGACGCTGGCGACCGCGCTGCGGGAGGGCCGGCCGGTGCCCTGCCCGGTGGGCGGCGTGGCGGCGGACAGCCTGGGCGCGCGGCAGGTCGGCGGGATCATGTTCGCGGTGGCGAAGGACCATGTGGCGCAGGCGGTCCTGGTGACGGACGACGCCATCCGCGACGCGCAGCGCCGGCTGTGGGACGCGCTGCGGCTGGTGGCGGAGCCCGGCGGCGCCACGGCGCTGGCCGCGCTGACCTCCGGCGCCTGGGCGCCACCGGCCGGGGCGCGGGTGGCGGTGGTGCTCTGCGGCTCCAATACCGACCCGGCGAAGGTCGCGGGCTGAGGCCCGCCATCCTCCACGCCGCCGGCGGGCTCAGTGCCCGCCGGAGAAGACCAGCGCCTTGAAGGGCAGCAGCGCCGCCTGGATGCGCAGCAGCACGGCGTGCACGAAGCCCACCGCGTCCACGGCGTGCAGCCCCAGCCAGCGCCCGGCGGAAAGGCCGGGCTTCTGCAGCTCCTCGTAGTTCGAGGTGTAGGCGTTGGCGATGCAGCTGCTGCCCGGGATTACCCGGTCCAGCCCGCCCTCGTAGAGCGGTTCCAGGATGGTCAGCACGGTGCCGGGCACGCGGAACTGCTGCAGGTCGAGCAGCTGGTCCGTGCTGCGGACCTGGCCGGTCGCGATGAAGCCCTGCACGTTGGTCACCACCATCGGGATGATGGTCCAGGGGTGGGACGCGCAGGTCGCCTCCGCCAGCATGCCCGGGCGCATGACCTGCGCCTCGATCTGGCCGAAGCCGGCGGCGAGCACGGGGCGGAGCTGGCCCTGGTTCTCCGGCACCAGCACGCCGGCGGGGCGGGCCAGCGGGTTCACCACGTCGCCGACCTGCAGCAGGAACTGCTCGATCCGGCCGGTGACGCCGGCGCGCACGACGGTCTTGGCCAGCGCCGCCTCGGCCTGGGCCAGCATGGCCTCGGCGCTGGCGCGTTGGGCAGGCAGCTGCTCCTCCAGCCGGGCGAAGACGGCGGCGCGGGAGGCGCGCGCCGCTTCGACGCCGGCGGCCCGCACGCGCACATTCACCTCGGCCCGCTCCACCTCGCGGCGGGCGATGGTGTCGGGGCTGCGGCGGTTCAGCTCGGCGCGCGTCTCGAACTCGTCGGTCGCCTGTTCCAGCGCGCCCTGCGCTTCGAGGATGCGGGCTTCCGCGGCGAGCAGGTCGGCGCGGGCCAGGGCGAAGGCGGCGTCCACCTCCGCGACCTCACGCCGTGCCGTCTCCACCGCCGTGCGCTGGGTGGCGTCGTCCAGGCGGAACAGCGGCTGGCCCGCCTCCACCCGGTCGCTGCCCTGCACGTACACCTCCGCCACGCGGCCGATCGTCTCCGGCACCACCGGCACGGTGCGGTAGACGGCGGTGACGTAGCTGGTGGCGGGGTGGAAGTAGAAGACCAGCGTGATCAGGCTGACGGTCAGGAACAGGCAGGTGACGATGCCCCAGCGCAGCTCGAACCAGACGGAGAAGATGGTGATCTCGCGCCCGAGGCGCTTCCCCTGGCCGTAGCGGCGGAAGAGGTAGTCGGGGAAGATCGTGAGGAGTGAACAGAGGATCAGCTCGAGCATGGCTCAGGCCTCGCCTGGCCGATGCGCCGCGTCTCGGGCGGGAGGGCGCTCCGGTTCCAGGCCGGGTGGCAATGGTGCGGGTTGCGGCGCGTCGTAGGGGCGCGGGCCGTCATCCGTGGTGTCGCCTGCGCCGGGCGGCAGGCCGGCGATCTTCTCGGCGGAACCGGCGATGCGCCGCATCGGGCCGGAGAAGTCGGGCAGGTCCACCAGCGCCAGCAGCAGGCCGGCGACCCAGAAGATGTGCATGTGCGTGAACAGCGCGAGCAGGCCGAGCACGGCCACGATCTCGAACTGCAGCTTGTGGCCGCGATGCGCCAGGCGTTCCGGCAGGGTGTGGATGCGCAGGAAGAGCAGGCCGAAGGCGATCACCGCGACGACGAGGAAGATGCCGACGCCGACCAGGACAGGATCGGCGCCATCCGGCCCCGGCACGAAGAACGGCAAGTGATGCGGCGCGGCCGGATGCATGGCGATGGTCAAGGCGGGTTCCCCTCGATGCGTCGGGACCGGCCGGCACGTCGCCAGCCCCGGGCGAGGCTAGTTGCGGCCGTGGCCCTGCGCAACGCGGCCGCAGACCGGGCGCGAGCCGAACGGTATCGCTTTTCCACCGCGGTCCCGCGGCCGCGACGCGGCGCTACAGCAGGCCCTTCAGTGCCAGCAGCCCCCAGGCCGCGAGCGTCACGCTGTCCTTGATCTCGCCGTCGCGCAGCATCCGCTCCACCTCGGCGCGCGGGAAGCGCCGGCTGACCAGGTCCTGCTCCTCGACCTCCGGGCGGGCCTGGCCGGGCGTGAGGCCGGTGGCGAGGAAGACGTGGAAGCCCTGCCGCATCGTGCCGTAGCCCTCGTACAGGTGGCCGGCATGGGTGAGGGTGGCCGCCGTCAGCCCGGTCTCCTCCGCCAGCTCATGCGCGGCGGCCAGCGCCGGGTCGGCATCGGGGCCGCCCCACATGCCCTGGCAGAACTCCCAGAAGCGCGCGCCGACGGGGTAGCGGTACTGCTGCACCATGTGGAGCGAGCCGTCTTCTTCCACCGGAACCACAACGACGAAATCGTCCTTCTCGATCACGCCGTAGATGCCGGTGGAGCCGTCGCGGCGGCGCACCGAATCCTCCCGCACGCGCATCCACCTGTTCTCGTAGACGATGCGCGTGGCGGTCGGAACGATGTCCGGCTTGTCGTCACGCGAGTCCATTGGCGTCCTTCAGGGCCTGGGCCGCCGCGTGCTCGCCGCGGGCCTCGAGCTGCGCGGCGACGGCGACGCGGTCGGGCAGCGGGCGGTTCTGGCTCTGCTTGCGCTTGGCGGTCCACTCCGCGACCTCGATCGAGACGCCGACCAGCGCCTTGAACATGCCGGCCATGTACTTCTCGGGCTGGGCGTCCATGTCGAAGCCGGGGTCGGGTTCGTAGCGGGCGGCGAGCGCGCGCATCTGCACGGCGATCTCGTCGGGCTCCTCGACCAGCGTGGCGCGGCCGCGCGCCTGCACGGCGTCGTAGTTCCAGGTCGGCACGCTGGGATGCACGCCGTACCAGGCGGAGGAGACATAGGCGTGCGGCCCCCGGAACACCGCCAGCGCCTCCGCGCCCGCGCCCTCGAAGGCCCGCCATTGCGGATTGGCGCGCGCGAGGTGGCAGAGCAGGCGGTCCGGCGCGCCGCCTTCGCCGCGCAGCAGGCGGAAGGGCAGGTGGCTGACCATCAGCGGCGCGGCGGTGACGAGCAGGCCGAAGTCGTTGGCCTCCACGAAGCCGTGGATCCAGCTGGGGTCGTCGATGCGGAAGGCGGGCGGGGTGTACATGCGGGGCATCCTGGCACGAAGCGAGCGGAGGCGCCGCAGCCTGGCTGCGGCGGGGCGGCGGATCAGGCGCGCGATGCTCGTCGTCGGAACTGCATGGCGCCAACACTCGCCGGCGCGGCGCCCCGGGCGCAACCGCGCTGCGTGCATGTCAGCCGCGCGCCCGCGCCCGCGCCCGCACCAGCAACCACAGCCCGCCGAGCGTCAGCAGCCCGCCGACGATGTCGCTGACGAACAGCCGCTCCCCCAGCAGCGCCCAGCCGAACACCGCGGCGACAGGCGGCGACAGCAGCTGCAGCGCGGAGGCGGTAGAGGTCGGCACCCGCTTGAGCATGACGAAGTACAACGCATAGCCGCCGATGCCGACGACGAACATCGACCACAGCAGCCCGCCCAGGGTGAACCAGCCGGCGGACCGTGGCGCCTCGGCTTCCAGCAGCAGCGCGAGCATCAGGCAGAACAGCGCGGAAACCACGGTCTGGCCGAGGCTCGCCATCCAGAGATTCACCCGTGCCTTGGCCGGTGCGTAGATCAGCAGGCCGGCCGCCTGTGCCGTCGCCGCGCCGATCGCCAGCACGAAGCCCGTGGCCTCCGCCGCGGCCAGCCCGTCCAGCGCGCGGAGGAAGCCGAGCAGCGCCACGCCGGACCAGCCGATCGCCAGCCCGACCCAGGCCAGCGGCGGCAGCGGCTTCTTCATGAACACGCTCTCGCCGGCGGCGATCATCAGCGGGGTGGTGGCGCAGATCAGCGCGACGAGCCCGGTGGGAATGCGCGCCATGGCGAGCCAGGCGAAGGCCAGGTAGCCGCCCATGCCGAACAGGCCGAGCAGCGCGACGCGGCCGGCATCCGGCAGCGAGGGCAGCCTGGCGCGCAGCGCCAGCGCGACGATCAGCAGGATCGGCGCGGTGCAGCCGAAGCGGATGGCCAGCGCCCAGAGCGGCGGCCATTCCCGCACCACCACGCCGGCGACGGTGAAGGCGGAGGCCCAGATCGCGACGAAGGTCGCGGCGATGGCAAGCCCGCCGGCGCCCATCTCACGCGCCGCGGCGGGCCAGCGCGGCGTCCAGCGTGTTCTCCAGCAGGCAGGCGATGGTCATGGGGCCGACCCCGCCGGGCACCGGCGTGATCGCGGCGGCGCGGCGCGCCGCGCCGGCGAAGTCCACGTCGCCCACCAGGCGGCCATCCGGCAGGCGGTTGATGCCCACGTCGATCACCGTCGCATCCTCCGCCACCCAGTCGCCCGGCACCATCTCCGGCCGGCCGACGGCGGCGACCAGGATCTCCGCGCGGCGGCATTCGGCGGCCAGGTCGCGGGTGCGCGAATGGGCGATGGTGACGGTGCAGTCCGCCGCCAGCAGCAACTGGGCCATGGGCCGGCCGACGATGGTGCTGCGGCCCAGCACCACCGCCCGCGCGCCGGGCAACGAGGCGCCGGCGGCGCGGAGCAGGTGCATCACGCCCTTCGGCGTGCAGGGCACCAGGCCCTTCTGGCCGGAGGCGAGGCGGCCGGCGTTGAGCGGGTGGAACCCGTCCACGTCCTTCTCCGGCGCGACGGCGGAGATCACCACATCGGCGCGGATCTGCCGGGGCAGCGGCAGCTGCACCAGGATGCCGTCCACCGCCGGGTCGGCGTTCAGCCGGGCCACCACGGCGAGCAGATCGGCCTCGGTGGTCTCGGCCGCCAGGTGGACCGTGGCGCTGTCGAAGCCGACCTCCTGCGCTGCCTTGTCCTTGTTGCGCACATAGACGCCGGAGGCGGGGTCGTCGCCGACGCGGACCACGCGCAGGCCGGGCTTGAAGGGAAGTGCGGCGACCCGCGCGGCGATGGCGCGGCGAAGCTCGGCGGCGACGGCCTTGCCGTCGATGATGCGGGCGGTCATGCGAGAAGCCGTTGCAAGTGGTCGGAGAGGCGGGCCGGATCGCCCGCGATGCGCAGCGTCTTGATCCGCGCGGTCGCGCCCTGCGCGAGCGTGACGGCGGAAGGCGCGACGTGCAGCGCCTGTGCCACAGCGGCGCAGACGGCGCGGTTGGCGCGGCCGTCCTCCGGCGCCTCGGTCACCGCGACGCGCAGCGCGGCACCGTCCGGCGCCAGGCCGCCGAGGCCGGGCCGGCGCGACTTCGGCTGCACCCTCACGCGAAGCTCGATGCCGTCGGGCGTGGCGCGCCAGAGGCTCAGAAGTAGAGGCCCGAGCGCAGCATGTAGCCGCGTATGGCCCCGACGGCGATCGAGACCGCGGTGATCAGCAGCAGCAGCACCAGCGGCGAGAGGTCGATGCCGCCGAGGTTCGGCAGGCGGTTGCGGATGGGGCGCAAGGCCGGCTCGGTGATCCGGTAGAGGAAGTCGGCAATGGTCCAGACGATGCGGTTGCGGCCGTCCAGGACGTTGAAGGACATCAGGGTCTGCACGATGGCGGCCAGCAGCACCGCCCACCAGAACAGGTCGAGGCCCGCCTGCACGAGGAAGAAGACGGCGTCGAGCAGCATGGGCGGTTCCCTGGCGTGCCTGCGGCGGCTTCGTTCCGGGTGCGTCCGGAACGCCGGCGGCCCCGGCGTGGTGTCTCGTTCGGGGCGGAACCTAGTGGGGGCGGCGGGCCCGAACAAGGCGCGGTCCCGGTGCCTTGACACCCCAGGTCCGCCCGACCATAACCCGCGCCCTCGGTCGCCCCCAGGGGCGGCGGATGGTGGCGTACGGGGCTGTAGCTCAGTTGGGAGAGCGCGTCGTTCGCAATGACGAGGTCAGGGGTTCGATTCCCCTCAGCTCCACCATCACCACGTAAAATCAGGAACTTAGGCTAGGGTCTGGCAGCGCCTGCAACGCAGGACGCACCCCATGGCCCGTGCTGCGCCGTCGTATCCCCTCACCCCCAAAGCGGCTTGCGCATGCACTCGGCGCGTGAGTTCAACGCCCAGCAGTCAGCACCGCCATCCGCGTGTCCGGGGTTACGGGTGCGCTCCAGGCGCAGCGCACCAGAGATGCGCTGCGCCTCTCCGAGTCCACCATCTGCAATCGCGGGGAGCGCAGGTGGATCAACCTGCGCCTAGGCAAGACCGGCGAACTGCTCGCGATCCCGCTGCATGACGATCCGTTGCGTGTCGACGCGGAGAACCCGGTGGACGGTCATGACGTGTGCCCGTCACCGGACGGCACGCTCCGGGCCGACAGTTCGTTCGCCAATGCGTGGGACCGGAACGTCAGCCGGGCAAACTTCCGGATTGCCCGTCGTCTGCTGAAGGCCAATCCCTTGCCCCATCGCCGGAATGCGAAGGCGCGTGGGGAGGCCAGGCTGATCGTGCGCAAGTGGCTGATCGTTGGCCTCCAGCGTCGAGACCTCCGCCACACCGGCACCGGGATGGTCGAGCTTGCCCTCTCCGGCGTGCCGGACACCCAGATTGCGGTCCCGTCCGGCCACAGCATCGACGTTACCAAGCGCGTCCTCGACCGCTACATCCCGCGCGCGGGGCCGAATTGGCCCTCGCCGCTCTCGAGACGTGGGAGGGGACCAGCGGACGCGTCGTCGCCCTCCATACCCTGCCCGTCCAGCGGTCGTCGGAGTCGTTCACCGAACGAGTCATGAACGGGCGTGCAAACCGGATTGCAGACCGGGCCGCTGCCGCAAACCGGAAAACCGCGCCTTAGTGCTTGAAAAGATGGATGGTGCCGACACCCGGATTTGAACCGGGGACCTACTGATTACGAATCAGTTGCTCTACCGCTGAGCTATGTCGGCCCGGCAGATGGCGGGCCTATAGCGGCCCGGGGCGGCCGGGGCAACCTCCGCGCGGCAGCCGTCTCGCCACAAGCGGCCAGGCTGCTACTGTCGGGGCGACATGCCGCGCCGTCTCCTGCTCCTCCTCGCGCTCCTGGCCGCAGGCGGGGCCGGTTTCTACGCCTGGCGCAGCCTGCCCCCCGGCATCACCCTCGCCATGGCCACCGCCGGCCCCGCTCTGGAAGCCGTCTATGCCACCGGCGCGGTGGAGCCGGTCCACTGGGCGCGGGTCGGGCCCGCCACCCGCGCCCGCCTCACCGCCGTGCTGGTGGAGGAAGGCGCGCGGGTGATCGAAGGCCAGCCCCTGGCCCGGCTGGATGACCGGCAGGCCCGCTCCCTGGCGGACGAGGCGGAAGCCCGCGCCCGCTTCGCCATCGAGGACCTGAACCGCACCCGCACCCTGGTGGCCCGCGACATCGCCGCCCGCACGACGCTGGAACGCGCCGAGCGCGACGCCCGCGCCGCCCGCGCCGCAGCCGATGCCCTGCACCAGCGGCTGGAGGACTACCTGGTCCGCGCCCCGACGGACGGCATCGTGCTCCGCCGCGACGCCGAGGTGGGCGAGGTGGTGGACACCCCCGCCAGCCTGTTCTGGATCGGGGAGCCGCGGCCGATGCGCGTCACCGCGGAAGTGGACGAGGAGGACATCGCCCGCATCGCCATCGGCCAGCGCGTCCTGCTGCGGGCCGATGCCTTCCCCGGCCGCGTGCTGCAGGGCGAGGTCGCCCAGATCACGCCCAAGGGCGACACCACTCGCAAGGCCTACCGGGTGCGGTTGAACCTTCCGGACGACACGCCGCTTCTGATCGGCATGACGGTCGAGGCGAACATCGTCCTGCGCGAGACGCCGCAGGCGGTGCTGGTGCCCCCCGGCGCCGTGGTGCTGCCCGCGGCGGGCCGGGGTGCCAGCGCCGCGCCGGCCGCCCCGCCCGGCAGCGTCCGGCAGGGCGTCGTCTGGGTGGTGGAGAAGGAGATCGCCCACCGGCGGGAGGTCGAGATCGGCGTGCAGGGCCCGCGCGCCACCGAGATCCGCCGCGGCCTCGCGGCCGGCGAGGCCGTCATCCTCGACCCGCCGGCAGGGCTGCGTAACGGTCAGGCCGTCCGGCTCAGGCCATGAACCTGATCCTCGAACTCGCGCGCGGCATGCTGCGCCGACGTCGGCGCCAGACCATCGTCTCCGTCTCCGGCGTGGCGCTCGGCGTCGCCTTCTTCATCGCCATCGCTGCCCTGATGCGCGGCTTCCAGACCTACTTCGTCAACCAGATCATCGATGTCGCGCCGCACATCACGGTCAAGGACGAGACGCGCAACCCGCCTGCCCAGGCGGCGGAGCTGGCGGTGACGGACGGCGCGGTTCAGGTCCACGGCGTCAAGCCGCGCGACCGCATCCGCGGCATCCGTGCGGCTGGCGACAAGCTGGCCATGCTGGAGGCGATGGACGGCGTCGCCGCCGCCCCGGTGCTGCAGGGCCAGGCGCTGCTGCGCTACGGCTCGCGCGACGTCTCGGCGGTGATCACCGGCGTCGATCCCGCGCGCCATGTCCGCGTCTCCAACATCGAGAAGGACATGACCGCCGGCCGGCTGGAGGACCTGCGCAGCACGGCCAACGGGATCATCATCGGCGAGGGCCTGGCCTTCAAGCTCGGGGCCCAGCTCGGCGACACCATCTCAGCCGTCTCGCCGTTCGGCGTGACGCTCTCGATGAAGATCGTCGGCCTGTTCCGCACGGGCATCCAGACGGTGGACCAGTCGCACGGCTTCGCCCTGCTGAAGGTGAGCCAGGTGCTGCAGGACCGCGCCAATGTGGTGAACCAGATCCTGGTGCGCCTGGCCGACGTGACGCGGGCCGAGCCGTTGGCCCGCCAGATCGAGGCGCGCTTCGGCGACCGCACGGAAAGCTGGGAGGAGCAGAACCAGAACATCCTGACGGTCTTCGTGATCCAGAACGCGATCATGTATTCGGTGACCGGCGCCATCCTGCTGGTCGCGGCCTTCGGCATCTACAACATCATCTCGACCGTGGTGTTCGAGAAGACGCGCGACATCGCCATCCTGAAGTCGCTCGGCTTCACCGAAGGCGACATCCAGCGGCTGTTCCTGGTGCAGGGCATCATCGCCGGCATCCTCGGCGCCATCGCCGGCTGCCTGCTGGGCGCGCTGATGGTGGAGGCGCTGGCCCAGGTGCGCTTCGGCGTGGAGACGCCGGCCGGGCAGGACCGCTTCATCCTGGCGCGCGACTGGCGCGTCTATGTCGCGGGCAGCATCTTCGCCGTCGCCGCGGCCGGCATCGCCGCCGTCATCCCGGCCCGCCGCGCCAGCCGGCTCGACCCCGTGCAGGTGGTACGCGGCGCCGCGTGAACGGCGTTGCCCGCCGCCCTTGTTATGCAGCATAACGGTCGCGGGAGGAACCAATGATGAAGCCCACTCGCCGCGCCGTGCTCGGCAGCGCCCTCGCGCTGCCCTTCGCATCCCCCGCCCTGGCCTTCCCCGACCGGCCGGTGCGCTTGGTGCTCGGCTTCCCGGCAGGCACCGGCCCGGACGTGGTCGCGCGCATCCTGGCAGACGCGCTGCGCGAAGCCTGGCCGGTGGCCGGCGCCGTGGTGGACAACCGCCCGGGCGCCGCCGGGCACATCGCCGCGCAGGAGGTCGCCCGCGCGGCGCCGGACGGCACCACGCTGCTGTTCGGCGAGGTCGGGCAGCTTGCCATGGCGCCCAGCACCTATGCGCGGCTCAGCTACGATCCCGCGCGCGACTTCGCACCGGTGGCCGAGGTGGCCGCGATCGAGTTCGCCTTCGTCGTGCCGGCCAGCGTGCCGGCGAACGACCTGGCAGGCTTCCTGGACTGGGCGCGCGCCCAGCCGCAGGTGTTCATGGCCACCTTCGGCGCCGGCACGCCCGGGCATTTCGGTGCCTCGATCCTTGCCGCCGGCGCGCGGATCAACATGGAGGCGGTGCATTTCCGCTCGACCGGGGAGGCGATGACAGCAGTCCTGAACGGCAACGTGCAGGGCATGTTCGGCAGCACCGTCCTGGTCGCGCAGCATGTCGCCAATGGCCGCGTGAAGGCGCTGGCCACCACCGGGGCGACGCGATCGCCTCTGCTCCCCGCCGTGCCGACCATGGCCGAGCTGAACCTGCCGCGGCTCGGCTTCGAGGCATGGTTCGGCCTGGTTGCGCCGGCCGCGACGCCGGAGGCCGCGCTCGCCGCGCTGGAAGCGGCGACGCTGCGCGCGCTGGCGGTCCCGGCCACGCAGGCACGGCTGCGGGATGCCGGCTTCCGCGCGACGGCGAAGGGGCGTGCCGCCTTTGCGGCGCACATCCGCGACGAGACGGCGCGCTGGGCCGCCGTGGTGCGGGAGACCGGCTTCCGCGCCCTGGAGTAGCGCGCCGGCTTCAGGGGCCGCCCTACAGCGCGAAGATCCGGATCCGCACGCTGTCGGGCCGCCGCTCGCCGAGGCCGAGGAACAGGCTGCGCGTCAGCCACGCCTGGGAGGGCGCCGCGGTCTCGAAGACCGGTGCGGTCCGGAAATAGACGCGCTCCGGCGGCACGAACTCGCCGCGCAGCAGCCGGGCCATGTCGTCTGGCGCGGCGTGACGCAGCCCGCGGTTCACCACATAGACCAGCGCGCCGTCGTCCAGCCGCAGCGTGTAGCGCGCCTCGATCTCGGCCACGCCATCGGCCCGGATCAGCTGGTAGTCGGCGCCGCCCGGCAGCACCTCGCCGTTGAGCCGCGGCCCCGCGATGCGGCCGCCGAGGATCGGCACGATCCGCCGTTCGCCCGCGGCGCCGCGTCCGATCAGCAGCGGCGGCGCGACCTCGGCGGCGACTTCGCCCACGAAGTCGAAATGCGGGTCCATGATCGTCCTCCCCCGGCAGCGGATCGCCCGGCGATTCCGCCGGGCCGGCGGATGCCGTAGGTTGCCCTCGTGCCCGAGATCGAAGCGGCGGAAAACCCCGAGCCCTCCTCCACGCCGCTGCTCGAGGCGCGCGACGTCACCCGCACCCTGCCGGAAGGCGCGACGCTGGTGCGCGACGTTTCTCTGCGGATCGGCCACGGCGAGTTCGTCGCGGTCACCGGCCCGTCGGGCTCGGGCAAGTCCTCGCTGCTCTACCTGCTCGGCCTGCTGGACCGGCCGACCTCGGGGCAGGTCCTGCTCGAGGGGCGCGACACCGCGCGGCTTTCCGCGAAAGACATGGCGGCGTTGCGGCTCGCCCGGCTCGGCTTCGTTTTCCAGTTCCACTTCCTGCTGCCGGAATTCAGCGCGCTGGACAACGTGCTGATCCCGATCCGGCGGCTTGGCCGCCTGAACGACGCGAAGGCGCGGGCGCAGGCGCTGCACCTGCTCGACACGCTCGGCCTGGCGGATGCCGCGCGGAAGATGCCGGAGCAGCTCTCGGGCGGCATGCGCCAGCGCGTGGCGATCGCCCGCGCACTGGCGAACGACCCGGTGCTGCTGCTGGCCGACGAGCCGACCGGCAACCTCGACACGAAGAATGCCGCTGCCGTCTTCGACACCTTCGCGCGGCTGGTGGCGCAGGACGGGCGGACCGTGATCGTCGTGACCCACGACCCCGACCTCGCGGCGCGTGCCTCGCGCCGCGTGCACCTGGTGGACGGGCGCATCGTCTCGGACGCGCCCATCCCGCACTGAACCCCGCTGGGACGCCGAGCGGCTCAGTCCTCCGGCGGCAGGCGGGCCTCGGTCTCGCCGTGCTCGGCCAGCAGCGCGGCCAGGCGCCGGCGCATCTCGATGCCCGGCTTGTCGGACGGCATGTGCAGCTCCTCCGACATGCCGAGCGGCACGTCCCAAGTGCTGCTTTCCAGGATCAGCCGGTCCTCGGTCGTCACCGCGCGGTCGAAGGCGATCACCTTCTCGGCCGGGCTGTCGGCCTCGGTGTCGTTCCGATAGACCCATTGGCAGATCATGCTGCGCTGGTCGTTGATCGGCGTCGCCGCCGTCACCAGCACATGCGTCAGCCCGGTCGGGTAGTCGATGCGGCTGGCGCGCAGGAAGGGCAGGAACCAGCGGCCCTCGATGACGCGCACCGTGCGCTCGCTGTCGGACCTGATCAGCTCCTTCGAGATGCCCTTGTTCGTCACCGGCGCCTCGCCCTTCATCACGAAGCCCCAGGGCGTGTGCTCGATGCTGACCGGCGCCGGCCGCGGCTCCTCCAGGATGCCGAAGGTGTTGGCGTGCACGTAGGACAGGTGCGCCATGTCGAAGCTGTTCTCCATCAGGCGCAGGCCGGCGACGGCCCATTCCTCGTGGAACTCGTCGATCTGGCGGAAGGCGGGGTCGGCGGCTTCGGGGATGTCGGGGATCGGTGCGACCGGGTCCTCCAGCGCCACCCAGATCCAGCCATAGCGCGACGTGGCGTGATGCCCCGTCGTGCCGCCCTTCATGCCGCGCAGCGGCTCATGCGCCTGCGGCACCTTGCGGCAGCGCCCATCCACGCCGAAGGCCCACCCGTGATAGGGGCAGGCGATCGCCGGCCCGTCCGGCACATCGGCATCGATGAAGCCCAGCGAGAGCTTCGCGCCGCGGTGCGGGCAGCGGTCGGTCACGGCGGCGGGCCCGTCCTTGCCGCGCCACAGCACGATGTCGCGGCCGAGCAGCCGGAACGGCACCGGCTTGCCGCCGGCAAGATGCGCCTCCGGCATCACGGGGTACCAGAAGCGGCGGAGGACCTTCTGTTTCGTCGCCAGCATGGCGGCAGCATCCCCGATCCATCCGCCGCGCGGCAACCGCGGTCACGGCGCCGCTGCGCGCCGCCGCACATGATCTGCCGCCGAAACGGGCAGCGACCGCGCAGGAACCGGGCAGGCGTGCCGGTGCGCGGCGCCGGAACCGCGAATGGCGCCCGGCATCGCGCTTGCACGGCTGCCGGCACCCGGTGATCAATCCGCCTCCGAAGCGGTCCGCCGGGACGGCCCGCCACAGGAGAGGCTTCACAGACATGACCATCTCACGCCGCACGCTGCTGGGCGCCGCAGCCCTGGCGCCGCTGGCCGCGCCCCATGTCGCGAAGGGCCAGGCGGCGCTGACGCCGGTGCGCTTCTCGCTCGACTGGTCCTTCCAGGGACCGCAATCCTGCTACCTGCTCGCGCTGGAGCGCGGCTATTTCCGCGACGAGGGTCTGAACGTCACCATCGACCGCGGCTTCGGCGCCGGCGACGTGCCGGTGAAGATCGCCTCCGGTGCCTACGAGTTCGGCGTCTCCGATCCCTCGCCCACCATGCGCATGCGCATGACGCCGGCCACCGCCAACACGGACATCGTCGCGCCCTTCGTGCTGCAGCAGGGCAGCCCGCTGGCGGTGATGACGCTGCGCCGGACCGGCATCACCACCCCGCAGCAGCTGCTCGGCCGGCGGCTGGCCGCGCCGGAGACGGATGGCGGGCGCCAGATGTTCCCCGCCTTCGCCAAGGCGACGGGCCTCGACCGCAGCCGCATCACCTGGATCACCGTCACCCCGCAGCTGCGCGAGCCGATGCTGGCCCGGGGCGAGGCGGATGCGATCACCGGCTTCGAGACCTCCGGCGTGTTCAGCCTGCGCGCCGTCGGCGTGAACCCGGCGGAGATCGTCTCCATGCGCTACAGCGCCTTCGGGGTGAACCTGCTCTCCACCTGCCTGCTGGTGCGCCGCCCCTATGCCGAGGCCAATCCGCGCATCGTCACCGGCATGATCCGCGCCATCGTGCGCGGCCATATCGATGCCTTCCGCGATCCGGCGGCATCGATCGCCGCGCTGCTGCGCCGCGACCCTACGGCGCCCGGCCCGCTCGAGCAGGAGCGGCTGGTGGCGAATTTCGAGTTCGTCCGCACGCCCGAGGTGATCGCCGGCGGCTTCGGCAACGTCACCACGGCGCGCGTGCAGGGCGCGATCGACACGGTCAAGGACGCGTTCGAGCTGCCGGGCACGCTGCGCGCGGAGGAGTTCTACCTGCCGCAATTCCTGCCGCCGGCCGACCAGCTGCGCTTCCCCGCGGCGACGGGCTGAGCAACACACCGGCAACACCTGCCGGGCACGGAGAGGAGGGCTCCGCGCCCTCCTTTTTCCGTGAGTGGATTGTGGCGACAAAATGACGTATACGACGCCATCATGCCACAAACCCCGGGAGGCTTCACCCTGCCCATTCTCCTCTCCCTGCTGGCCGGTTTTGCTGCGCTGGCCGGGCTCTCCAGCGCGGCCGCCGTCCTGCTGCTCGGCCTTGGCCTGACCGGCCTCGTCGCCGCGCTGGGCTTCGGCGTCGTGTCCCTCGGCGCCGGGCTGTGGGCGGCGGTGCTGGCCTTCGCGCCCCGCACGGCCTGAGGGATCAGGGCAGCAGGATCCGCAGCGGCCCCGCCGCGTCGCCCACCTCCACCGGCAGCATGCCGGCCGGGTCGCCATCCGCCTGGACCGGCACCGCGGCCGCAGCTGCCAGCCGGACCCGTCCCGCCGACACGATCTCGACCCCTGGCAGGCGGGGGATCAGCCCGAGCGGCAGCGCCGCGCCGGCTAGCGCCGCCTGCAACGGGCCGGGGCGGCGGAACAGCACGACCTGGAAGCCCGGCTCGGCGGGCCGCGCCTCCGGCGCGATGCGGTATCGCCCAGCATAGAGCCGGCCCTTGCTGACGATCACGCTGGCCGCCTCGCCAGCCACGCCGTCCAGCTCCGCCACGATCGGCGGGAAGCGGTAGCGCGGCAATTCGCGCAGGGACTGCCAGACATAGGCCACCCGGCCGATTCGCCGCTTCAGCGCCAGATCGAGATTCGCCACCACGGCTGCGTCGAAGCCGGCGCCGAGCATCTGCACGAACAGCCTTGCGCGCCCATCGGCGAAGCGGGCGACGCCCGGGCTCAACACCGCCGCTCGGCCGCGCTGCAGCACGGCTGCTGCCGCTTCGGGCGACGGCGGGACACCCAGTTCCCAGGCCAGGACGTTCGCGGTGCCGAGCGGCAGCACGCCGAGCGCCGCGGCGCCGCCTGCCAGCCCCGAGGCGACTTCCGCGATGGTGCCATCGCCGCCGGCCGCGACCACCACCTTCACGCCGCGCAACGCCGCCGCGCGCGCGAAGGCCTCCGCATCGCCCGGGCCGCGCGTCTCCGCCAGTTCCGGGCAAAGCCCGCACGCCCG
>NZ_JAPSMD010000072.1 GCF_027856955.1 Falsiroseomonas oryzae
CGCGGGGCGCCGTCGCGCAGCGCGAGCCCGGTGCCGGCGGCGCCGAGGGGCAGCGCGGCGCCGTGCAGGCGCCCGGCGTCTCGCAGCTTCGCGATACCGTCGTCGCTGGTCACCACGACATCCGCGGCCTCCCCGGCCAGGGCACGGTCGCGCAGCGCGCCGGCGGTGCCGTAGCGGACATCCGGCGGCGGGCCCTGCCACAGGCCGGGCCGGTGCAGCAACTCCTCGACCGCCGTCTTGATGGCGCCAGCGGCGAGCAGGACGGGGACCGCGGTCATGCCGCGGTCCTCGCCAGCCGTCGCTCGCGCCAGATCGGCAGCACGACGGAGATCACCAGCAGCGCCCAGAGCACGTTGGCGATGGGCGACGAGAACAGCACCATGATGTCCCCCTGCCCGATGCGCAGCGAGCGCAGCAGGTAGCGTTCGAAGATCGGGCCGAGCAGCACGCCGATCAGGATGGAGGTGACGTGGTAGTTGGACTTCACGGCGATGTAGCCGATCACGCCGAAGACCAGCGCGAGCACCATGTCGAAGACGTATTCGCGGTCGGCGAAGGCGCCCACCACGGTCAGCGCCAGGATCAGCGGCACGATGTAGTGGACCGGGACGGTCACGACGCGGGAGGCGTAGCGGGCCAGCGGCATGACCATCGGGATCATGAAGATGTAGGCGACCGTCATCATGACGAAGACGCCGTAGGCGATGGCAGGGCTTTCCTGGAACAGCCGCGGCCCCACCGTGATGCCCTGGTACTGCAGCACGATCATCATCACCGCGGCGGTCGACCCGCCCGGCACGCCAATGGCCATGGTCGGCACCAGCGTGCCGGAGGTGACGCCGTTGTTCGCACTCTCCGGCGCGATCACGCCGGGTGGGTGGCCGGTGCCGTAGAGCTCGGGCGTCTTCGAGAACAGCCGCGACTGCTGGTAGGCGACAAAGGAGGCGATGTAGGCCCCCGCCCCCGGGATCACGCCGACGACCAGGCCGAGGAAGGCGGTCCAGGTGATCTGCCACCAGTACTTCACGCACATCCACAGGCCTTCCACCGTGTCCTTCCACTGCGCGGCGCGGCTCTGCGCCGGCGGCGTGCCGGTGAAACGCTCCTCCAGCATCACCAGCGCCTCGCTGATGGCGAAGAGGCCGATCAGGACGGGCACCAGGGGCAGGCCGTCATACAGCTCGAGGAAGCCGAAGGTGGCGCGCGGGGTGGAATAGACGGTATCCGTGCCGATCGCGCCGAGCATCAGGCCGAACATGCCGCCGATCAGGCCCTTCAGCATGTCCTTGGCCGCGAGCACGGCGATCAGCGTCAGGCCGAAGAGGATGATCACCACCATCTCGACCGAGCGCAGCACCAGGCCAAGTTGCGCCAGGAAGGGCAGCAGCGCCAGCACCGCGACCGAGGTGATCAGGCCGCCCGCGACAGAGGCGACGAAGGACAGCACCAGCGCCTGCTGCGCCTGGCCCTTCTTCGTCATCTGGTAGCCGTCGATGCAGGTGGCTGCCGCGCCGCCGCTGCCGGGGATGTTCACCAGGATGGCCGGAATCCCACCCGAGAGGTGGTTCGCGCAGTAGAGCGAGATCATGAAGGCCAGCGCGGCCTCGGTGTCCATCGCCAGGGTGACGGGCAGCAGGATGATCAGCGTGTTCTGCGGCGAGAAGCCGGGCAGAACGCCGACGACCAGGCCGAGCGCGATGCCCGGCAGGATCGCCCACCAGAGCGAGAAGGAGCGGCCGAACAGCTCGGCCAGCGTCGCGAGATCCAGCTCCACCCTAGTCGAGCCCGGGCAGGCCGAGCAACGCGGCCATCGCATGCTCGAAGGGGCCGAGCGGGAAGCGCGTGCCGATGCCGACGATCAGCGTGGCCCAGACCAGCAGCGGCGTGACGAGCGAGACGCCGATCAGGCTCGGCCAGTGCCGCGCACCCAGCAGCCACATCGCCGCGAACAGCACCAGCGCCAGGGAGATGACCGTGCCGAGTAGTGGCAGCACCACGATGAAGGCGGCGCAGAGCCCGAGAAGGCCGAGACGCAACCGGTCCGTCGCACGGTCGCCGCCGAGCGTGGCGCGCAGCGAGACGTCGCCGCGGGCCAGCTGCAGACCCATGCGCAGCAGCAGCAGCGCCACCAGAACCAGCAGGATGGCGCCGATGACGACGCCGTTGGCCTTCGCCTCCCACGCCAGCTCTTGCACGGTCCAGAAGTAGTAGGCGGTGAAGCCGACCGCGAGGGCGGGAATGACGAGTTCCTGCCCGGCCGGCTTCGGTTCGCTGCCGTGGCGCTGCCGCGGCATCGCTAGCGTTGCGCGCTCAGCTGGGCGCGGTAGCGGTTGGCCAGGTCGATCATGCCCAGCGCGTATTCCGTGCAGGTGGCGCGGTTGCCGTAGCGGATGGTCTCGATGGGCAGGCCCTGCTTGTCGTAGGCGTCGCGGAAGGCCGGGTCGTCGAACACCCTGGCCGAGGTCTCCTCCAGCACGCGGAAACGGTCGGGGTAGCGGTCGATGGCACGGGTGTGGATGGCCCAAGCGCGGGAGGAGTAGAGGTCGGGGATATTGCTGCCGAAGACCGCGTTGATCGGCGGCGCGTTGTCGGTCTTGGCGGCCAGGATGTTCTCCCGGTTGAAGACGCCGAGGGTGCGCATGCGCTCGCCCTGCTGGACGGCGAGCGCGATGGGCAGCACGCCGATGTCGGCCTCCCCGTTCAGCACGGCGACCAGGGTCGGGTTGCCCCCGCCATAGGGCACCAGGTTGAAGCGCGCGTTCTGGTGCTCGCCCAGCGCCAGGATGCCGATGGAGGCCGGGTGCGGGATGCGGCTCGTCGCCACGTTGAGCGGCCGGCGCTTCGCCTCCGCCACCACGTCCTCGATGCGGCGGAACGGGCTGTTGGCGCGGACGAAGACGCAGCTGTCGTCCACGTCGATCCGGCAGAAATAGGTCAGGTCCTCGGGGAAGCGGAAGCGCGGGCGCTGGAGGGCATACATGATCATCTCCGGCCCCATGTTGCCGAAGAGCAGGTGGTGCGCGTCGGCATCGCGCCGGCTGACGAAGAGCTCGTAGCCCACCTGGCCGGCGGCGCCGGGGAAGAACTCGTATTCGAACTGCCGCCCGTTGAGGTGCTTGGTCCAGCCGTCGTCGAAGCTGCGCGCCAGCCGGTCGGCCCCGCCACCCTGGCCGGTGGGGATCACCACGCGGAAGTTGCGGCTGGGGAAGCCGGACTGCGCCGCGGCCGGGCGCATGGCGGCGAGACCCGCGCCGAGCGCGGCGGCGCCGATGCTGCGGCGCGTGAGTGTGGTCGTCCCAAACGTCATTCCCGCTTTCTCCCTGCTTGGCCGGCCGTGCCGGCGGTGTTCAGTGCTCGCCCCGGTAGACCGGCTCCGGCTGCGCGAAGAAGGACGCCAGGATGTGCTGCACCAGGCGGTAGTTCTTCTGCTGGAAGCTGGCGTGCGCGATGCCGGGCATCACGGCGAACTGCTTGTCGGGGTTGGGCAGGGCCCGGAAGAACGCCAGCAGGTCATCGAGCCCCGCGATGCCGTCGTACTCGCCGCGCATTACGATTGTCGGGCAGTCGATCCTTGCCGGGTCCACCACGGGTAGGTGCAGGCACATGTCGATGTAGGTGCCGATCGGCACGCTGTCGTCCAGCGCCAGGATGGCATCGGCGAAGGCGTTCACTGTCGCCTCCTCGGCCGTGCCGGGATGATCGCGGGTGAAGATGGAGTGGACGAAGGCGCGGTCGATCGGGCGGCGGTTCCCGGCGGCCTGGTACTCCGGCAGCTTCTTCCGCCGCTGCTCCAGCGTCGGGCTGCCCTCCCCCGTCCAGACGAAGGCATCGAGAGCGAGGCGCTTCACCCGGCCCGGGTTTCGCTGCGCGAACAGCGCCGCCTTCAGCGCGCCGGAGGAGATGCCGTAGACCAGCAGCGGCCCGGCCTTCCGCGTCGCCTCGATGTAGGCAGCCGCGGCCGCGATGTCGTCGGCGCCGTTGGAGATGTCGCAGGTGATCTCGCGGTGCTTGGAGGAACGGCCGTAGCCTTCGTTGTCCAGGCACCAGCAATCGTAGCCGGCGCGCGCGAAGACATCCATCACCGAGACGTCCGGCTTGCCGGGTACCTGCAGGTCGAAGGTGGCCTGGGAGCCCATGGAAGAGCCGTGGATGAACAGGATCGTGCCGCGCTTCCCGGTGGGCTCGCCGACGAACTTCTCCCACATGAACAGCCGCACATCGGCCCTGGTCGTCCAGTGCTCCAGGCCGGTCACAGGCTGGGTCATGCGGAACGGGTCCCTCTGCATGGCCGGGCGCGAGGCATGATCGCGCCGCCTGCGCTGCCCCCGGGCCATGTCTTTCCTGGATTGTCGCGCAGTAAGAGTGGCCGCCCGCGCGGCGTGTCAAGCCTCCGCCAGCGGATCCGCGGGGCCGCCATAGGGGTAGAAGTCGGCCAGCCGGAGGTTGGCGTAGGGCAGCGCCTCCAGCCGCACGGTCCCGAGGAAGGGCTCGTCCGGCTCGACCAGAAGGATGGTGCGGGCGAAGCCGCTGTCGTCGAAGCCGCGGCGGAAATGCGCGCGCGACTTGATGGCGATCACGTCGAACTCTCCGGCCTGCAGCCCGAGGCCCCAGAGCTCCTCCGGCACCATGATCTGAACGAGGTAGGGGCTGAGGATCAGCAGGTTGCCGGCGCCGAACTCGACCAGTGCCCAGCTCTGCCCCCCGGTGGCGCGGTGCGAGGTCGGCGTGACGAAGCCCCGGAAACGGCCCTGGATCCGCACCGGCTGGCCGGCCGATTCGTCCACGCCGCCGCCGACCTCCATGTCAAAGGCGTCGCCCGGGCGCACGCCTTCGGCCTGCAGCGTGCCGATGGCGAGCGGCGATGCGACGGTCGCGACCAGGGTGCGCGACAGGCCCTGCGCCAGGATCTCGCGCAACAGCCAGGTGGCGTGGCCGGAGCGGTCGCTGTGGTCGGCCAGCACCACCGGCGCGCGGCCTTCGGCCACGGCCTGGCGGGCCATCGCCACGCCGGCCGATATGCGGTGGATGGTCGCGCTGGAGACCAGCTCGGCCCGGCGTCGCCAGGCATAGGCGGCCATGTCGCGGGCGACATGCTCTGCCAGCTCGGGGCGGCCGTCGGTGATGACCTGGAAGGTCATGCCGGCGTCGGGCACGTCGCTCCAGGGGAAGCCGAAGAAGACGTTGACGAAGACGTCGGGCTCCCGCGCCTCCCAGGTCAGCGCGCGCTGCACCAGGTCGGACCAGGGCGGCGCGCCGGTCCATTGCAGGACGGTGGGCGTGAGGATCGGCAGCTTGCGGGTCACATGGGCCGGCCGGAACTGCCCGCGGATGGTGCGCACCAGCATCCGCGCGGCGCGCTGGCCCTGCAGGTGCATGTCGTAGTGAGGGAAATACTTCACGGTGAAGGCCAGGTCGGCGTGGCGCAGGAACTCGGCGTCCTCGTTGCCATGCGGGTCGAAGGTGGCGGCGATGGGCACACCGGGCCCGACCACGGCGCGCACGCGGCGGGCGATCTCGGCTTCCGGCCGGGGCACGCCGCGCACGCCCATGGCGCCGTGCAGCGCCAGATAGACGCCGCGGAACGGCCCCTGCTCGCGCAGCCCGTCCAGCATGCGGCCGAGGAAGCCCTCGAAGGCCTCGCGGGTGATCCAGCCGGAGCCGGTGCCGGTCCTGGGCCAGAGGGGTGATTCGATGCCCACCAGCTCAACGCCCAGGTATTCGCGCGCCACCTGCACGAAGCCGCCCATGTAGCCCTTTGGATCGGTCGCGAGCAGCGCCTCCCCGGCGGCGGGAGAGCCCGGGTAGCGGAAGTCTTCTTCCGTCGTCTCGTTGGGCAGGAAGGTGACCGTCTCGTGCGCGAACTGCAGGACCGCGATGCGCATCGGCACTCTCCCTGGGGCAGGCGCGCCGAGCCTATCGCCGGCGTGGCCCGGCGCGAAGCCGGCCGCCGGCCCTTGCTGGCGCGGCCGGCGCATGGCACGCAGCCGCATGCCTCCGGAAAGCCCAGCCCCGCGCCAGGACCCCGCGCGCGACAGGCCCGCGCCCCGCAAGCGCGACCCCGAGCAGACGCGGCGCGACATCCTGGAGGCGGCGATCGCCGAGTTCAGCGAGAAGGGCTTCGACGGCGGGCGGGTGGACGACATCGCGGCGCGCACCCGCACCACCAAGCGGATGATCTATTACTACTTCGGCGGCAAGGAGCAGCTCTACGCCGCCGTGCTGGAACGCATGTACGGCGGCATGCGCGACGCCGAGCAGGCGCTGCAGCTGGACAGCCTGCCGCCGCTGCAGGCGCTGCAGCGCCTGGTGGAGGTGACCTTCGACCACCACGCCGCGCATCCCGAATTCGTCCGCCTGGTCAGCGTGGAGAACATCCACGAGGCCCGGAACGTCGCCGCCTCCCCCACCATCCGCGACCGCAACGCGGCGGTGATCGGCACGCTGCGCGCGCTGCTGGCGCGCGGCGAGGCGGCGGGCGCGTTCCGCAAGGGGCTGGACGCGCTGGACCTGCACATGCTGATCAGCTCGTTCTGCTTCTACCGCGTGTCCAACCGCCACACGCTGTCGGCGATCTTCGGACGCGACCTGCGCGCGCCGGAGACGGCGGCGGCGCATCGCCGGATGATCACGGAAGCGGTGCTGCGCTACGTGCGGCCCTGATCAGGCCGCGCGCTGCGCGGTGGCCGCGGCCGCCGACATCTCCGCGAAGTGGCGCAGCATGCGCTCGGCGTCGGGCGCCCTGCCGGTGAACAGGCGGAAGGCGCCGACGGCCTGGAACACCGCCATGCCGCCGCCATCGAGGGTGCGGCAGCCGATGGCGCGCGCGGCGCGCAGAAGCTCGGTTTCCAGCGGAAAATAGACGATCTCGGCGACCCAGAGCGCGGGGCGCAGCAGCGCGACGGGCAGCGGCGTGCCCGGCAGCTTCGCCATGCCGACCGGCGTGCAGTTCACCACGCCGTCGGCCGCCGCCACCTCGGCCGGCAGGTCGCGGCAGGCAACGGCGCGACCGGCGCCGAAGCGGGCGCAGAGATCCGCGGCCAGCGCCTCGGCCCGCGCGGCGTCGGTATCGGTGATGGCGAGTCGTCCGACGCCTTCCGAGAGCAGCGCATGGGCGACCGCCGCCCCTGCGCCGCCCGCACCGAGCTGCACCACCCGGGCGCGCGCCGTGCCGGGCAGGCCGCGGCGGAAGCCCTCGGCGAAGCCGGAGCAGTCCGTGTTGTGGCCGATCCGCTTCCCGTCGCGCAGCACCACCGTGTTCACCGCGCCCAGCGCCCGCGCGTCGGGCGACAGCTCGTGCAGCAGCGGCAGCACGGCCTGCTTGCACGGGAAGGTGATGTTCAGCCCGGCGAAGCCCATCCGCTCCGCCGCGGTCAGCAGCTCCTCCAGCGCCTCGGGACCGATGCCGAGCCGGTCGAGGTCGATCAGACGATAGACCAGGCGCAGGCCCTGCTCGGCGCCTTCCCGCTCATGCAGGGCGGGGGTGCGTGAGGCCTGGATGCCGCTGCCGATCAGGCCGCACAGGACGGAGGGGGGCAGGTCGCGATGGGACATGGCGGCGTTCCTCTGCCGGGAGGCATCCGGCGTGGCGAGCGATTTTTCACTTGCCATCTGAATGTACTCACCAGTACATACATCGTCAACGCGGATCGGCAGGCCACACCATGCCCCGCCCCGGCCCGCGCCGGACCACACGAACGGAGGAAGCATCCATGACCATCTCCCGCCGCGGCTTCGGTGCCGCCTCGCTCGGCCTGCTGGCCGCCGGCCTCGCGCCCAGCGCCGCACGCGCGCAGGCCGCCGCCTATCCCGGCACCCGTCCGGTGACGCTGGTCGTCGCCTGGGCGCCGGGCGGCTCCACCGACTTCGTCGCGCGCGTCGTCGCGCAGCAGATGTCGCGGGAGTTGAACGGCAACGTGGTCGTGGACAACCGCCCCGGCGCATCCGGCACCATCGGCCACGCCTCCGTCGCGCGCGCCCGGCCGGACGGGCACACGCTGCTGCTCGGCGTGAACTCCACCTATGCCATGTCGCGGCACCTGTTCCCGAACCGCGGCTATGACGACGACACCGCCTTCGTCGGCATCGGCCGCATCGCGATCTCGCCGATCTTCCTCTGCGTGAACCCGCGCATCGGCGTGGACAACATCGCCACCCTGGTGACGCGCGCCAAGGAAGCGCCCGGGCGCATGTCCTATGCCTCCTCCGGCGCCGGCTCCTCGGCGCATCTGGCGACGGAGCTGTTCCTGCGCAGCGCGGGCATCCAGATCGAGAACGTGACGTATCGCGGCGGGGCGCCCGCGGTGCAGGCGCTGATCACGAACGAGGTGCAGGTGGCGATGGTGGACGGCGTCACTGCGCTGCCGCTGATGGCGGCGGGGCAGATCAAGGCCATCGGCGTCAGCACGCTGGAGCGCAACCCGCTGGCGCCCGACGTGCCGACCATCGCCGAGAGCGGCTTCCCCGGCTTCGAGGCGACCAGCAACTTCGCCCTGCTGGCCCCGGCCGGCACCCCGGCGCCGATCGTCGCACGGCTCGCTGCCGCCAAGGACGCGACGATGCGCAACCCGGAGGTGCTGGAGCGCCTGCGGCAGAACTCGATCTTCCCCACCCCCGGCACGCCGGAGCAGTGGCCCGCCTATTTCCGCGCCGAGAGCGCCAAGTGGGGCGAGCTGATCCGCGCCCGCGGCATCACCGCGGAGTGACGTGCCGGCGGCGGCGGGCCCGCCCGCCGCCGCACCGTTCCCCGCTGCGAAGGACGTCACCATGGCCGGCGAGCCCTGCATCATCTCCGTCGCGATCACCGGATCGGTGCCGCGCAAGAAGGACAACCCCGCCCTGCCGGTGACCGTCGCCGAGCAGGTCGAGAGCACCCACGCCGCCTACGAGGCCGGCGCCGCGCTGGTGCATGTGCATGTCCGCAACGCCGACGAGTCACCGAGCAGCGATCCGGAGAAGTTCGCCGCCTTCCAGGACGGCATCCGCCGGCACTGCCCGGACAT
The DNA here is from genome assembly GCF_027856955.1 of Falsiroseomonas oryzae. Classification (GTDB taxonomy): domain Bacteria; phylum Pseudomonadota; class Alphaproteobacteria; order Acetobacterales; family Acetobacteraceae; genus Falsiroseomonas; species Falsiroseomonas oryzae. The sequence goes on from NZ_JAPSMD010000072.1 coordinate 9,000, forward strand.
TATCGTGCAGTTCTCCACAGGCGGCCGCGGCCGCGCGCTGGAGCAACGGGGCAGCATGCTGCACCTGCGGCCGGACATGGCGAGCCTGGCCACGGGCAGCGTGAACTTCCCGACCATCGTCTACGAGAATCCGCCGGACTTCGTGCGCAGCCTGGCGACCACCATGCGCGACCTCGGCATCAAGCCGGAGATCGAGGTCTTCGACCTGGCGATGCTCTACAACACCGCCGACCTAGTGACGGAAGGGCTGATTATGCCGCCGCCGCATGTGCAGTTCGTCTTCGGCGTGAAGCACGCCCTGCCGGCACGGCGCGACATCCTGGAGTTCGAGGTGGCGAAGCTGAAGGAGCTGCTGTCCGGCGCGACCTGGACCGCCGCTGGCATCGGGCGCCACCAGTTCGAGGTGGCGCGCTGGGCGCTGCAGATGGGCGGCCACTGCCGAACGGGCCTGGAGGACAACATACGGCTGGACCGGGACACGCTGGCGCCATCCAACGCGGCCCTCGTTGCGCATGTCGCGAAGCTGGCGGCGGAGCATGGGCGACCCGTGGCGACCGCCGCGCAGGCGCGCCGCATGCTCGGCCTGGCGCCGGCCACCTGACGCCATTCGGAGGAAGGTAGAAGCACCGATGAACCCCGACAGCGAATTCATCCAGCGCGACCGGGGGCTGCACCCGCCCGCCGTGACGCCGATCTACAAGACGAGCGTCTTTCGCGGCCCCCACCGGCCGTTGATCTCGCTGCAGAACAGCCTCTCCGAGGTGACGGGGCCGGCCTTCGGCCAGGACGAGCTCGGCCCCTTGGACAACGACCTGATCCTGAACTACGCCAAGGCCGGCGAGCCGGTGGGCGAGCGGATCATCGTGCATGGCCGCGTGCTGGACGGTGCCGCGCGCCCGGTGCCGGGCGTGCTGGTGGAGTTCTGGCAGGCCAATGCCTCCGGCCGCTACCGCCACCGGAACGACACCTACATCGGCACCATCGACCCGAATTTCGGCGGCTGCGGGCGGACCATCACGGATGCGGAGGGGCGCTACGTCTTCCGCACCATCAAGCCGGGCCCCTACCCCTTCCGCAATCGCGTGAACGACTGGCGGCCGGCCCATATCCACTTCTCGGTCTTCGGCTCGGGCTTCGCGCAGCGGCTGATCACCCAGATGTATTTCGAGGGCGACCCGCTGATCCGCCACGACAGCATCATCAACACCGTCGCCGACGAGGGCGCGCGCGACAGGCTGGTGGCGCGGCTGGACCTTAACGCGGCCGTGCCGCTCGACACGCTCGCCTATCGCTGGGACATCGTGCTGCGCGGGCGGCGCTCCACCGTCTTTGAGAACCGGCTGCAGGGGAACTGAGCGCCATGATCACCCCCGACACGCTGGGCTACCTGCCCGAGACCGCATCCCAGACCGCCGGACCCTATGTGCATATCGGGCTGATCCCGAAGCAGGCGGGCTTCGACATCTTCGAGACGAATCTGGGCGAGACGCTGGTGACGCCCGCGGTGCAGGGCGAGCGCATCCGCATCGAGGGCCGCATCTACGACGGCACGGGCACGCCGGTGCGCGACGCGCTGGTGGAGATCTGGCAGGCCGACAGCTTCGGTCGCCACAACCACCCGGCCGACCGCCAGGACGGACCGCGCGACGAGGCCTTCCGCGGCTGGGGCCGCACGGGAACGGACTTCCAGACCGGGCTGTGGTGCTTCGAGACGATCAAGCCCGGCCGCGTCGCCGGCCGCCGCGGCCACCGAAGGATGGCGCCGCACATCTCGCTGTGGATCGTCGCACGCGGCATCAACATCGGCCTCTCCACGCGCCTCTATTTCGAGGACGAGGCGGAGGCGAATGCCGAGGATCCGGTGCTGCGCATCATCGAGCAGCCGGAGCGGCGCAAGACCCTGATCGCGCGGCGCGAGACGCGCGAGGGCAGGCCGGTGTACATCCTGGACATCCGCCTTCAGGGCGAAGGCGAGACCGTCTTCTTCGATCTGTGAGGGCTGCCATGCCGCGGCTGCCGAAATCCATTGCGACCGTCTGCCTCTCCGGCCCGCTCGCCGACAAGCTGGAAGCGGCAGCCGCGGCCGGCTTCGAGGCGGTGGAGATCTTCGAGAACGACCTGCTGACCTTCGAGGGCACGCCCGCCGAGGTGCGCCGGATGTGCGAGGACCTCGGGCTCCGCATCGCGATCTTCCAGCCCTTCCGCGACTTCGAGGCGATGCCAGACCTGCAGCGCGCGCGCAACCTGGACCGCGCGGAGCGCAAGTTCGACATCATGCAGGCGCTCGGCACCGACCTGCTCCTGGTCTGCAGCAACACCAGCGCCGCCGCGCTGGACGACGCGGCGCGCGCCGCGTCCGACCTGCACGAGATGGCGGACCGTGCCGCGCGCCGCGGCCTGCGCGTCTGCTACGAGGCGCTGGCCTGGGGCCGGCACGTGAACCGCTGGGCGCAGGCCTGGGACATCGTGCGGCGCGCGGACCATGCGGCGCTCGGCCTCTGCCTCGACAGCTTCCACACCCTGTCGCTCGGCGACGACCTCGCGGGCCTGGCCGGGACGGTGCCGCCGGAGAAGCTGTTCTTCCTGCAGCTTGCCGACGCGCCGAATCTGTCGATGGACGTGCTGAGCTGGAGCCGCCACCACCGCCTGTTTCCCGGGCAGGGCGAGTTGCCGGTCGCGGGCTTCCTGCGCGACCTTCTGGCCGCCGGCTTCGACGGCACGCTGTCGCTGGAAGTGTTCAACGACGAGTTCCGCGCCGCGCCGTCCCGCCGCATCGCGCGCGACGGGCTGCGCAGCCTGGTCTGGCTGGAGGAGCAGGTCGGCCGCGCGCCGCTGCCAGCGCTGCCGAAGCTCTCCGGCATCGAGTTCGTGGAGTTCGCGGTGGACGAGGCGGCGCGCGAGGAGCTCGGCCGTTTCGTCGCGCCGCTTGGCTTCCGCCGCGTGGGCACGCACCGGTCCAAGGACGTCGAGCTCTGGCGCAACGGCGGCGTGAACCTGGTGCTGAACGCGGAGCCGGACAGCGCGGCGTCCGAGCGCTTCGAACAGCTCGGCCCGACGGTCTGCGCGATGGCGCTGCGCGTGGACGACCCGGCGCGGCTGGTGGAACGCGCGGCCGCCCTCTCCTACCCGGTCTGGCGCGAGCGGATCGGCGCCGGCGAGCGGCGCATCCCGTCGGTGCGCGCGCCCGACGGCACGCTGGTCTATCTGGTGGAGGCGCCCGGCGCGGGCGCGCGGCCGATCTGGGAAGACGATTTCGTCCTGGACGCCGACGCCGTGGAAGGCGGGCTGCTCGGCGTGGATCACGCGGCGCAGGCCGTGGCGCCGGGCATGCTGGACAGTTTCGTGCTGTTCTACCGCGCGCTGTTCGGGCTGGAGCCGGACGCGCTGTGGGAACTCCCGGACCCTTATGGCCTGGTGCGCTCGCGCGCCTTCGTCGGCGGTGGGGGCAGCGTGCGCCTGCCGCTGAACGCCTCGGAGAGCGGCCGCACGGGCACCGGGCGCTTCGTCTCGGCGCTGGCCGGCGCGGGCGTGCATCACATTGCCTTCGCGTCCGCCGACGCCATGGCGGAAGCCGACGCGGCCGCTGCGCGCGGCGCCGAGATGCTCGACATTCCCGAGAACTACTACGAGGACCTCGGCGCCCGCTTCGGACTGGAGGAGGAGGAGCTGCACGCGCTGGCGCGGCGCCACCTGCTGTATGACCGCGACCCGGCGGGCGGCGTCTTCCGCCACGCATACACCCACGCCTTCCGCGACCGCTTCTTCCTGGAGGTCGCGGAGCGCGCGGGCGGCTATTCCGGCTTCGGCGCCGCCAACGCGCCGGTGCGCATGGCCGCGCAGCGCCGGGAAGCGCCGCGCGCCTGAGACGGCTCAGCCCTTCGCGATGAAGCGCTTCGCCTCGACGTCATAGTCGCCATAGCCGAGCGTCGCGCGCAGCTCGGCGGGCGGCAGCGCGGCGGCGGACTCCGCCTGCCCCGCCAGCAGCGCGGCCAGGCCGGTCTGCATGCCGGCGATGGCGGGCGAGAGCATGCCGGTCGGGTAGGTGCCGATCTTGAAGCCCAGCGCCTCGGCTTCCGTCCGGCTGGGCGTCGCGCGCGGCGCGCCGGGGGAGAGCACGGCGAAGCTCGGCCGGCCGCCGGCCGCGGCGATGCCGCGGCGGATCTCGTCCTCGTCATGCGGGCTGTCGAGGAAGAGGATGTCGGCCCCTTCCTCGACATACATCGCGATGCGCGCCACCGCCTCGTCGATGCCCTGGGTCGGGCGGCAATCGGTGCGGGCAAGGATCAGGATGCCCGACTCCTTCGCGGCCTCCACCGCGGCGCGGATCTTCATCCGCGCCTCCTCCCTTGGCAGGCAGGGCTTGCCGGCGGCGGTCAGCGCGCGGGGGGTGATCTTGTCCTCGATCAGGATGGCGGCGGCGCCGGCGCGGCCATAGGCGCGCACGGTGCGCTGCACGTTCATCGCGTTGCCGTAGCCATGGTCGCCGTCGGCCAGGATCAGCGTTTCCGGCGCGGCGTTTCGCACCATGGTGAAGCTGTCGAACATCTCGCCGAAAGAGATCAGGTCGAGGTCCGGGCCGCCGAGCCGGCTGGCCGCCACGCAGGAGCCCGAGAGGAAGGCGGTGCGATAGCCCGCGCGGGCGGCGAGCTTCGCGCTGATGCCGTCCCAGACAGCGGGCATCACGACGAAGCCCGGTTCGGCCAGCAGCGCCCGCAGGCGTTCCGGTGGTGTCATGCGCGCGTCCTCCTTGGTGCGGCGGGGAGGCTAGCTGCCCCCGGGCTCCGCACCAAGCCGGGCGTCAGACGGTCAGCAGCCGTCGCACCGCCGCCTCGTCCAGCGCGCCGGCCGCACCGGCCAGCGCCACCTCGCCGCGGACCATCACGGCGATGCTGTCGGCCAGGTCCCGCGCGAAATCGTAGTACTGCTCCACCAGCACCACGGCCATGCCGCGGTCGCGCGACAGGTGGCGGATGACGCGGGCGATGTCCTTGATGACGCTGGGCTGGATGCCCTCGGTCGGCTCGTCGAGGATCAGCAGCCGCGGCCGGGCGCAGAGCGCGCGCGCGATGGCCAGCTGCTGCTGCTGGCCGCCGGACAGGTCGCCGCCGCGCCGACGCAGGAACTGGCGGAGGATCGGGAACAGGTCGAACACCTCGGCCGAGACCTTGCTGCCACGCGGTGCGGCGGCCAGCGCCGTCTCCAGGTTCTCCTGCACCGTGAGGAAGGGGAAGATCTCGCGGCCCTGCGGGACGTAGCCGATGCCGGCGCGGGCGCGCTCCGATGGCGGGAAGGAGGTGACGTCGCGGCCTTCCCAGGTGATCCGGCCGGACTGTACGCGCTCCAGCCCCATGATGGCGCGCAGCAGCGACGACTTGCCGACGCCGTTGCGGCCGAGCACGGCGGTGACCTTGCCGGGCTCAGCCCGGACGGAGACGCCGCGCAGGCAGCGGCTGGCGCCGTAGGAGAGGTCGATGTTCGCGACGTCCAGCACGGCCTAGCGCCCCAGATAGACTTCGATCACGCGCTCGTCGTTCTGCACGTGGTCGATGGAGCCTTCGGACAGCAGGCTGCCCTCGGCGAGCACGGTGACGCGACAGTTCAGCGCGCGGACGAATTCCAGGTCGTGCTCCACGACCACCACGCTGCGGCGACCGGCGATGCGCACCAGCAGGGCGGCGGTGTGCTCGGTCTCGGCATCGGTCATGCCGGCGACCGGCTCGTCCACCAGCATCAGGTCGGGATCCTGCATCAGCAGCATGCCGATCTCGAGCCACTGCCGCTGCCCGTGGGAGAGGATGCCGGCCTTGTCCTGGGCGCGCTCGGTCAGGCCGATCTCCTGCATGGTCGCCTCGATCCGCGACTTCGCTTCCCCGGTGAGTGCCCAGCGGATGCAGGCGATGGGGCCGCGCGGCGCCTTGAGCGCCAGCTCCAGGTTCTCGAACACGGTCAGCGCGTCGAAGACGGTAGGCTTCTGGAACTTGCGGCCGATGCCAAGATTGGCGATCGCGGCCTCGTCCATGCGGGTCAGGTCGGCATCCCCGAAGCTGACGATGCCTTCCGTGGGGCGGGTCTTGCCGGTGATCACGTCCATCATCGTGGTCTTGCCGGCGCCGTTCGGGCCGATGACGGCGCGCAGCTCCCCGGGCTCCACGATCAGCGCCAGGTTGTTGAGCGCCCGGAAGCCGTCGAAGACGACCGAGACGCCATCGAGGTAGAGGCGCCGCCCCTTCACTTCGGGCGACCCTGCAGAAGGCCGATCAACCCGCGCGGCAGGAACAGCGTGACCAGCACGAACAGCCCGCCCAGGACGAAGAGCCACAGGTCGGGCGCCGCGCTGGTCAGCCAGGTCTTGAGCCCGTTGACCGAGAAGGCGCCGAGCACCGCGCCGACCAGCGTGCCGCGGCCGCCGACCGCGACCCAGACAACCGCCTCGATCGAGTTGCCGGGGCTGAACTCGCCGGGATTGATGATGCCAACCTGCGGCACATAGAGCGCGCCGGCCAGGCCGGCCATCATGGCGGACAGCACGAAGGCGAACAGCTTGTGCTGGGTGACCGAGTAGCCGAGGAAGCGCACCCGGCTCTCGGCATCACGGATCGCCGTCAGAACGCGGCCGTATTTCGTGGCCGTCAGCCAGCGGCAGACCAGGTAGCAGCCGACCAGCGCGACGAGCGAGGCGTAGAACAGCGCCGCCCGGGCCGAGGAGGTGTTGAGCGGCATGCCCAGCAGCTCCTTGAAGTCGGTGAAGCCGTTGTTGCCGCCGAAGCCCATGTCGTTGCGGAAGAAGGCCAGCATCAGCGCATAGGTCATGGCCTGCGTGATGATGGAGAAATAGACGCCGGTGATGCGGCTGCGGAAGCAGAGGAAGCCCAGCACGAAGGCCAGCAGCCCCGGCACGACAAGGACCATCAGCATGGCGAAGGCGAAGCTGTCGAAGCCGAGCCAGTACCAGGGCAGCTCCTGATACCCCAGGAACACCATGAAGTCCGGCAGGACCGGATGGCCATAGACGCCGCGCGGGCCGATCAGCCGCATCAGGTGCATCCCCATCGCATAGCCGCCGAGCGCGAAGAAGGCGCCGTGGCCGAGCGAGAGGATGCCGGCATAGCCCCAGGCCAGGTCGAGCGACAGGGCAAGGATCGCGTAGCAGATCCACTTGCCCGTCACCGAGACCAGGAAGTCCGAGACATGCAGCGCGTGGTCCGACGGCAGCTGGTTCAGCACCGGCATTGCCGCCAGCACCAGCACGGCGCCGACCAGCACGGCCCGCAGGCCGAGGCGGAGGCGCGACGGCGCGGCGGCCGGCAGGGCGGTGACGCTCATGCCTCGGCCGCCCTGCCCTTCTGGGCGAACAGGCCGCGCGGGCGGCGCTGGATGAACAGCATGATGGCGACCAGCACCGCGACCTTGGCCAGCACCGCGCCGACCCAGGGCTCCATCACCTTGTTGATGATGCCCAGCCCGAAGGCGCCGATCAGCGTGCCCGCCAGGCTGCCGACACCGCCGAACACAACCACCAGGAAGCTGTCGATGATGTAGCCGGTGCCGAGGTTCGGCGAGACGTTGTCGATCTGGCTGAGCGCCACGCCGGCGATGCCGGCAATGCCGGAGCCGAAGGCGAAGGTCAGCGCGTCCACCCGCCCGGTGCGGATGCCCATGGAGGAGGCGATGGCGCGGCGCTGCGTGACGGCGCGCATCTCCAGCCCGAAGCGGGTGAAGCGGATGGCGGCCACCACGAGAAGCAGCACAACGAGGCTGAAGGCCAGGATCCACAGCCGGTTCTGGGTGACCGGAATGTCGCCCGGCAGCATCAGCGTGCCCTGCATCCAGGCAGGGCTGATGACCTCGCGATTCTGCGCGCCGAACGCCAGGCGGACGGCCTGCTGGATCATCATGCCGACGCCGAAGGTCAGCAGCAGTGTCTCCAGCGGGCGCCCGTAGAGGTGGCGGATCAGTCCGCGCTCCATCGCCGCGCCAGCCAGGGCGGTGAGCAGGAAGGCGGCCGGGACCGAAAGCGGCAGCGACCACGGCGCCAGCCAAGGGATGTTCCGCGTCAACTCCTGCACCACGACGGTGGTGTAGGCGCCCAGCATGACGAACTCGCCATGCGCCATGTTGATTACGCCCATGACGCCGAAGGTCACCGCAAGGCCGAGGGCGGCCAGCAGAAGCACGGAGCCGAGCGAGAGGCCCTGGAAGAGCGTTTCCGCGCCGCGGCGGATCGCCAGGCGCCGGTCGATCGCAGCGACGGCGGCCTCGATCTCGGCCAGCAGGTCAGGGTTCGTCGCGCGCGCCTCGAGCAGGATGGAGCGGGCCTCCGGAGAGGCGGAGGCGCCAAGCAGCGCGATGCCGGCGCGCTTCGCCTCGGCGTCGGCCGAGACCAACCGTGAGGCCGCAAGGGCAAGCTCCATCCGTTCCCGGATGCGCGGCACCGTCTCACGCGCCAGCGCGGCCTCCAGCAGGGCCACGTTGTCGGCGCTGCGGGTGCGGAAGACGCCTTCCGCCGCGGCGAGCCGCTCGGCTGGATCGGGCGAGACGATCTGAAGCCGGCCGAGCGCGCCGCGCAGCGCGACGCGGACCCGGTTGTTGATGTTGATGCGGACGGGCTCAGCCTCCGGCGCGGGGACGGCCTCGCCGGTCGCGGCGCTGGTCAGGGCCGTGCCCTCCCGGACGAGGAGCGTGCCGTCGGCGGCGCGCAGCAGCCGCCCATCGGCCAGCGCGCGCAGCGCCGGCAGGGCGCGGGGATCGCCGAGCG
>NZ_JAPSMD010000073.1 GCF_027856955.1 Falsiroseomonas oryzae
GCCTGCGCCGCCGCCAGCCGCCCGTCCGCCTGGCCTGGCCGCCGCCCCTCCGGTCGCGCCGCCGGCGGCCGCCCCTGCGCCCACACCCGAGGAGCAGCGCGCGATCACCCGAGCGCAGGTGGACGAGGCGCTGCGCGGCAGCATGCCGAACTCCTGGCGCATCCCGGGCACGGATACCTCCGTGCGGCTCTACGGCTTCGTCAAGGCGAACCTGTTCGGCGACCTCGACATGGTGAACCGCAGCGACGCGCCGTCGGTGCAGGGCATTCCCCTGTCGGGCAGCGCCGCGACCCAGCAGTCCGGCGACACGCAGTTCAGCGCGCGGCGGTCGCGCATCGGCTTCGACACGCAGACGCCGACCGGCTGGGGCCCGCTCAACAGCCGGATCGAGTTCGACTTCGCCGGCGACCAGCCCAGCGCCTCCGGCGCGGCAACCTCCTCGGGGTACATGCCGCGGCTGCGGCAGGCCTATGTCGAGGTCGGCGGCGATGTGTTCCGCGTGCTCGTCGGCCAGGCCAACAGCGTCTGGAACGACGGCCTGGTGGAGACGCTGACGGACGCCACCTTCCTGAATGCCTCCGCCGTGCGCCAGGCGCAGGTCCGGGCCACGGGGCGGCTCGCGCCCGGCGTGACCGGCATGGTCTCGCTGGAGGCGCCGTACACCGACTACACGAGCAATGCTGGCGTCTTCTACCCGGACAGCAGCCTCGATGGCGGCGCCAGCCCCGCGACCGGGACCTTCCCCGATCTCGTCGGGAAGGTGAGCTGGCGTGGCGAAACGGGTGACGTCTCGCTTCGCGGCCTGCTGCGCCAGCTGCGCATCGACACCGACGGCACGGCGGCGACACCCAAGGGCTCGTCCGATGGCTTCGGCTACGGCTTCGCGCTGGGCGGCAACCTCAACATGGCGCGGCTGTGGACCGGCTTCGGCGCCGACCAGCTTTTCGCCATGGCCTATTACGGCGAGGGCATCGGACGCTACTTCGACTCCGCGACATCCGGCCAGTCGGCCTACAGCCGCATCGGCCTTCCAGGCGCGACCGACGTCTCGCTCACGCCCGTGCCGACCTACGGGGCCACGATCGGCTACCGCCACTACTGGGTGCCGAGCGTGCGCACGAACATGGCCTACAGCTACGCGCGTCTCGACAATCCGGCCTTCGTCTCGGAGTTCAGCGCCGGCGGCGCAGGCGCCGTCGCGGCGAACCGCGAGATGCAGATGGGCGTGGTCAACCTGATCTGGAGCCCCTTCGCCACCGAGCGCGACGGCCGGATCGGCAATGGATGGCTCGATGTGGGCGTCGAGTACATCTACTTCCGTCGCGACCTCGAGGGCGGGGCGACTGCGGCGCCGACCGGCCAAGGCGGCTACGGGATCGAACAGCGCGTGCAGGCATCCGCCATCGCGCGCTTCTAGCGGCCTGCAGGGCACTCAGCTCGACAGAGGGGAGATCTCCATGAGTAACGGCGCACCACGCATCGACCAGTTCCTGCGGATCCATGCCGGCCGCGCCGATGCGTGGCGCGACCTGACGCATCTCGTCGACTCCTGGCTGCGCGGCGCGGCGAACCGCGGCGCGGCGGAACAGGCGCTCGCCGCGCTCGCCGCGACGGAGGCCTACCACGCCTATCCCGGCCCGCGGCTGATGGCGACGCTGGCCGAGCGGATCGCGACCGACGATGCCGGCAGCGCGGCGCGCCTGGCGCGGCGCATCTCCAACGCGCTGCTCACCCGGTCCTATCGCGAGCGGCCGGGCGACTGGGACCTGCATGACGAGCACGCCCCCGGCGATGTCGTCGACATCATGCCGCCCGCGCTCGACGAGGACCACGCGGGCACACGCCGCCCGTATTTCGAGGCGCTCTTCGTCAACAGCCAGCCCGCCGCGCGGTGGCCCGCCCTGGCGGCGGAGATGCGGCGGCTGCGCCGCCCGGAGGACAGCTTCGTCTACGAGCCGGTCTTCGTCGGCTCCTTCGAGGACGCCGTCTGCGCCGTGGCGGTCAACCCGGCCATCGCCTCCGTCGTTCTGGCGGAGGGCTTCCCCTATCGCTCGCGGCACGACGCGCCGGTCCTCCGCTCGGTGCTCGACCCGCTCGGCGAGCCGGAGACGACCGACACCTCCGCGCTGCGCCTCGCGGGCGTGCTGAAGCGCATTCGCCCGGAACTCGACGTGTTCCTGCTGTCGGACCGCGACGTGGAGACGCTCGCCGGAAACCCGGCGGCCGACTGCGTGCGTCGCATCTTCTACTCGGTCGAGGAGCCGCTGGAGCTGCACCTGGCGGTTCTGGAAGGCGTGCGCGACCGCTACGAGACGCCCTTCTTCGACAACCTGAAGCGCTACGCGCAGCGCCCGATCGGCACCTTCCACGCGCTGCCCATCGCGCGCGGCAAGTCGGTGTTCAAGTCCGACTGGATCCGCGACATGGGCGAGTTCTACGGCATCAACCTGTTCCTGGCCGAGAGCAGCGCCACGACGGGCGGGCTGGACAGCCTGCTGGAGCCGACCGGCAACATCAAGAAGGCGCAGGAGATGGCGGCGCGCGCCTTCGGCGCCGACCACGTCTTCTTCGTCACCAACGGCACCTCCACCTCCAACAAGATGGCGGTGCAGGCGCTGACGGCGCCCGGCGACATCGTCGTGGTGGACCGCAACTGCCACAAGTCGCACCACTACGGCATGGTGCTGACCGGCGCGCAGCCCTTCTACGTCGAAGCCTTCCCGATGACGGAATACTCGATGTACGGCGCGGTGCCGCTGGCCACCATCAAGAAGGCGCTGCTGACGCTGCGGGCTGAAGGCCGGCTGGACCGGCTGAAGATGCTGGACCTGACCAACTGCACCTTCGACGGCCACATGTACAACGTGCGGCGCGTGATGGAGGAATGCCTGGCGATCAAGCCGGACCTGATCTTCCTCTGGGACGAGGCGTGGTCGGGCTTCGCGCGCTTCTCGCCCTTCCTGCGCCCGCGCACGGCCATGGGCGCCGCTGCCGACCTGGAGCGCTGGCTGCACGACCCGGCGTCCGTCGCGGCGTATGAGAAGCAGCGCACGTCGCTTGGCGACAACCCTTCCGACCAGGTGCTGCTCGAGACGCGGCTGATCCCGGACCCGCGAAAGGTGCGGCTGCGGGTCTACCAGACCAACTCGACGCACAAATCCATGTCGGCCATCCGCCAGGGCTCGATGCTGCTGGTGAAGGACGTGGACTTCCACACGGTGGAAGCGCAGTTCCACGAGGCGGTCTTCACCCACGCCTCGACCAGCCCGAACCAGCAGCTGATCGCCAGCCTCGACGTTGCCCGGCGGCAGATGGAGCTGGAAGGGTATGGTCTCGTGATGAACGCGATCGAGATCGCGCTGTCGATCCGCGCCACGGTGAACAGCCATCCGCTGATCTCGAAGTACTTCCGCGTGCTCGGCGCCGACGGGATGATCCCGGCGGCGTACCGCCAGTCCGGCTTCGTGGACTACCTGGCGCCCGGCACGAACTGGGCGACGGTGGTGAAGGCGATCCACGAGGACGAGTTCTACCTCGACCCCACGCGCATGACGCTGGTCTGCGGCACCGCGGGCTTCGACGGCACGCAGTTCAAGGGCCTGCTGGCCAGCCAGTACGACATCCAGCTCAACAAGACCTCGCGCAACTCCGTCCTGCTGCAGTCCAACATCAACAACACCCGCAGCGATGTCGCACACCTGATCCGCGTGCTGGTCGAGATCTGCCACGGCATCGAGCGGCGGCTGGAGTCGGGCGGCGAGGCGGAACGCGCGGCCTTCGCGGCGCGGGTGAAGTCGCTGATGACCGACGTGCCGGACCTGCCGAACTTCAGCCGGTTCCACGACGTGTTCCGCCAGGATGCCGGCCGCGATTCGCCGGAAGGCGACATGCGCAGCGCCTTCTTCGGCGCCTACCACCCCGAACTCTGCGACTACGTCCCGCTGTTCGGCGCGGAATGCGACCGGCGGCTGAAGGAGGGGCCCGAGATGGTGTCCGCCAACTTCGTCATCCCCTACCCGCCCGGCTTCCCGATCATGGTGCCGGGCCAGGTGATCACGCAGGAGACGATCGACTTCATGCGCAAGCTCGACGTGAAGGAGATCCATGGCTACGAGCGGACGCGCGGCCTCAAGCTGCTGAAGCCGGACGCGATCGCCGCGAAGTCGAAGCGCTGAGGGAGGACAGGTCATGGACGCCTTCTTCCTCTGGCTTGCCGCCAACCCCTTCATCCTGCTGTTCGTGACGGTCGGGCTCGCCGTCTGGCTCGGGCGGCAGAGCGTCGCGGGCTACGGCCTCGGCATGGTGGCTTCCGCGATCATCGTCGGCTGCGGCCTGTCGGTCTGGGCTTCGGCCTATGGTGCCAAGCTCGAGCTGAACAACTTCACCAAGAGCCTGTTCTACTACCTGTTCATGTACGGGGTCGGGCTGCGCGTCGGCCCGTCCTTCGTCAACAGCCTGGGCGGCGACGGGATCAAGTTCACCGTGCTCGCGGTCGTCTCCTCCGTCATCGGCCTGGCGCTCTGCGTGATCGGGGCGAATGTGATGGGCCTGCCGCCCGGCGCGGCGGGCGGCATCCTCGCGGGCTCGCAGACCATGTCGGCCGCGATCGGCTCCGCCGAGCAGGCCGTCCTTGCGGGCGCCGTCACGCTGCCGCCGGGCAGCTCGGCCGAGCAGGTCAGCGCGATGATCGCGCTGTCCTACGGCATCACCTACATCTGGGGTACCGTCGGCATCATCCTGATCACCAAATACCTGCCGAAGTGGTGGGGGCTGGATGCGAAGGCGGCCGCCCAGGCGTACGAGAAGGAGCATGGCGTCGCCTCGGGCGACGCGCCGGCGCTCTCCGGCTGGACCGCGGGCGGGCTGCGCGCCTATCGGCTGGAGAACGAGGCCTGGGTCGGGCGCACCATGCAGGACCTGCTGCGCGACAACCCGGAGTACCGCTTCGTCAACCTGGTGCGCGATGGCCAGGCGATGGGCGCGCTGCTCAACGAACGGCTGCAGCCGGGCGACATCATCGCCCTCGGCGGTCGTCGGGAAGCCATGACGGAGAAGATGGGCCTGATCGGCCCGGAAGTCTCGGACCGCGCCGCACTCGACCTGCCGCTCGACCGGGCGGAGATCCTGGTCACCAACCGCGAGATGCTCAAGAAGACGCGGGAGGAATGGCGCGCGCTGCCGGGCGCGGACCAGATCCAGGTCGTCGGGCTGGAGCGCTCCGGCGTGCCGATCCCGATCGGCAAGGACACCACGCTGCAGCGCATGGACCTGGTCACCGTGGTCGGGCTGAAGTCCGCGGTGCAGAAGATCGGCGACGCCTTCGGCCGCGTCGTGCGTCCCTCCACCGCGACGGATCTGCTGACGCTGTCGCTCGGCATGATCCTCGGCTTCCTGATCGGCGCGATCGAATTTCCGGCCTTCGGCGCCAAGGTCGGGCTGGGCAATGCCGGCGGGCTGCTGGTGTCGGGCGTGATCGTCTCCTCGCTGGCCTCGCGGCTGCGCTTCTTCGGCAATACGCCGGCCGCGGCGCGCAACGTGCTTGAGGATCTCGGCCTGATCGTCTTCGTCGCCATCGTCGGGATCAACGCCGGCAATTCGCTGCTGGCGCAACTGACGGGCGTGCTGGCGCTCAAGATCTTCCTGGTGGGCTTCGTCGCCTGCAGCGTGCCACCCATCATCGTCTGGATGATCGGGCTCTATGTCTTCAAGTTCAATCCGGCGATCCTGATGGGCGGCGTGGCCGGCGCACGCAGCCACAGCGGTCCCTGCCGCGAGGCGGCGGTGGAGATCCAGTCCAACGTGCCCTGGATCGGCTTCCCCGTCGCCTATGCGGTCTCCGGCGTGCTGCTGACGGTGTTCGGATACTTCGCGATGATCCTGGCGCAATAGCGCCGGGGGGCCATGATCCTGGCGCAATAGCGCCAAGGAGCGATGATCCTGGCGCGACAGCGCCAGGGTGACCCCAAGCGGCCGGGCCTGCCTGCCCGGCCGCCGGAACACGTGGACATGCGGCACGCGCGCGGCGGACGTGCCTGCCGGCCTGGAGCGAGAACATGGTGCGCTACGAAGTCAGCGAACTCTCGACGATGCTGATCGGCATCATCGCCCTGTTCGTCGGGAAGGCCGTGCGGGAGGCCGTGCCGGCGCTGCGGCGGATCGACATGCCGAATGCGGTGGTCGGCGCGCTGATCGTCGCCCTGCTGGTGCTGGCCGGTCAACTGCTGCTGAAGGTGGATGTGGCGTTCGGCTCCAAGGTGAGGGATGCGCTGCTGCTGGTGTTCTTCACCTCCATCGGCCTCTCGGCGAAGCTGGCTGCGCTGAAGGCGGGCGGCAAGCCGCTGCTGATCCTCTGCGCCGTGACGGTGGTGGCGCTGATCGCCCAGAACCTCGCCGGCGCCGGCTTCGCCGCGGCCTGGGGTGCCCATCCCGCCTATGGTGTGCTGGCCGGGTCGCTGTCCTTCGTCGGCGGGCCCGGCACCGCCATGGCCTGGGCACGCGAGCTGGAGCTGCAGGGCCTGCCCGGCGCGCAGATCGTGGGCGTCGGCGCGGCAACGCTGGCGGTGGTGTCGGGCGCCCTCGTCGCCGGTCCCGTCACGGGCTGGATCGTGCGCCGGCACCGACTGGTCAGCGGGCCGGGCGCCGGGACCGACATCACCTTCGCTGAACCGCCGGCCGCGCCCCCGGTGGCCGAACCCCGGCAGAACCACCTGGAGAGCATCCTCGGCTCGGTCTTCGTCATCGCGCTCTCGGTCTATCTCGGCGAGAAGCTGAACGATCTCGCCCGCGACGCCGGGCTGCTGCTGCCGGGCTTCCTCTCGGCGATGATCGCGGGCGTGGTCATCACCAACCTGGCGGACGTCTTCAAGTTTCGCCTGGCCTTCGAGCCGATCGAGACCGGCGGCGCGGTCGCCCTGCAGCTCTTCCTGGTCACGGCGCTGATGGCGACGCCGCTGATCTCGGTGGCGCAGATCATCGTCCCGCTGGCGATCAATGTCGTCATCCAGGTCGGCGTGACGGTGGCGATCGCCTACTTCGTGCTGTTCCGCCTGCTCGGGAAGGATTACGAGGCGGCAGTTGCCTCCGGCGGGTTTCTCGGCTTCGGCCTGTCCTCGATGCCGGTCGCGATGGCGACCATGGACGAGATCGCGAAGCGCTACGGACCCGCCCCGAAGGCCTTCCTGCTGATCACGCTGGCCGGGTCCTTCTTCGTGGATCTC
The DNA here is from genome assembly GCF_027856955.1 of Falsiroseomonas oryzae. GTDB lineage: Bacteria > Pseudomonadota > Alphaproteobacteria > Acetobacterales > Acetobacteraceae > Falsiroseomonas > Falsiroseomonas oryzae. The sequence goes on from NZ_JAPSMD010000073.1 coordinate 7,218, forward strand.
GCCAATGCCTTCGTCGCCAAGGCGTTCCTGGCGCTGCCCTTCACCGCCGTCGGTCCCTGACGACAGCGGCGGGGCCGCGGCGGCCTATCGCTGCAGCTCCGCCAGCACGCGCCAGATCGTCAGGCTCGGCACCGCCCAGCCGCCGGCCTCGTTGTTGGACGCCAGGGAGCCGACGCCGGCCACCATCCAGTCGCCGTCCGGCCGCTGCACCAGCAACGGGCCGCCGCTCGACCCGCCGGTGGCGGAGCAGGAATGGCGCAGCATCACCTGGCCGCGCGGGGCGCGCGCATAGCCCAGCGTGTAGCAGCCGAGATGCGCCACCAGCCCCGGCCCGCGATCGGGCTGGTAGCCGCCCAGCGCGACCTCCGTCATCTGCGGCACCAGCCCGGGCAGCAGCGACAGCCACAGCTCCTCCGCCGCTTCCGGCTCGGCCTCGTCCAGCGTCAGCACGGCCCAGTCCGAGTCCGCCACCATGTCGGGCGCCGGGCGATGGCCGGGCAGGATGCGGAAGCCAGGGCCCACCAGCATGCCCGTCACGGCGATGCGCCGGCCGGCCTCGGCGGTGGAGGGCACGAAGTGGATGTCGCGCGGCTCCAGCACCGCGGCGGTCTGCGGATGCACCACGCAATGTGCGGCGGTCAGCACGCTGCGCGGGCCGATCAGAGCGCCGGTGCAGCGCGCGCCCTGCTCCGTCGCGACCTGCCCCAGCGACCGCCAGGGCGCCGCCGCGACGTCCACCGCCTGCCGCTGATCCTGCGTGCCGACGCCGGGTCGCGGGTTGGCCGGCGCGACGCCGGCCAGGCCGGTCGCCAGAAGGCCGGCCAGCAGCGCCGGCCAGCGCATCAGCGCCGCATCTCGGCCACGGCGCGCCAGATCGCGAAGGTCGGCACCGCCCAGCCGCCCGCCTGGTTGTTGATGGCCATGGAGCCGACGCCGGCGACCATCCAGTTGCCCTCCGGCATCCGCACCAGCAGCGGCCCGCCGGAGGATCCGCCGGTGGCCGTGCAGGAATGCCGCAGCATCACCCGTCCCTGCCGGTCCTGCCCGTAGCCCAGCACCCTGCAGGCCAGGTCGGCCACCAGAAGCCCCGGCCGGTCCGCCTGATAGCCGCCCAGCGCCATCTCCGTGCCAGGGGGCACCGGTCCGCGCTCCAGCTGCAGGATGAAGTCGGGCGGCGCTTCCGGGATGGCGGGGTCGAGGAACAGCACGGCCCAGTCGCTGTCCGGCGGCGAGGTCGGGTCCGGGCGCATCCCCGGGCGCACGCGGAAATTCGGGCCGGTGAGGTAGGACGCCACGGCGACGCGCCGGCCCGGGAACTGGCGCGAGGGCGCGATCACGTAGGTGATCTGCTGCGGCGGCAGCGGCGCGCCGCTGGTGGGGTGCAGCAGGCAATGCGCGGCGGTCAGCACCTGGCGCGGCCCGACCACGGCGCCGGTGCAGCGCCCGCCGGGATCGGTCGCAACCATCCCCACGGAGCGCCAGGGCGAGAGCGTCTGGTCCACCAGCTGCCGCATGTCGGCAGCCCCGATGCCCGGCCGCGGCGCGCCGGTGGCGGCCGGCAGCGGCGGAAGCTCGGGCACGGCCGGAACGCTGCCGGTCTGCGTCCCGGCGCAGCCGGCCAGCAGCGCCGCGCCAAGCAGCCAGCCGAGCGGCGCGGCGCGGCGCGGGGTCATGGCGCCGCCGGTCAGCCGCGCGCCGCGGCCAGCGCGGCCGCGGGCTCCACGCGCCCGTCGTACAGCGCCCGGCCCAGGATGGCGCCGGCGATCCCGGCGCCGCTTGCCTTCAACGCCGCGATGTCGTCCACCGCCGCAACCCCGCCGGAGGCGATCACCGGCACCGGCACGGCCCGCGCGAGCGCGGCTGTCTGCTCGACGTTCACGCCGGACAGCATGCCGTCCCTTGCGATGTCGGTATAGATGATCGCGGCGGGCGCGGCATCGGCGTAGCGTTGCGCAAGCTCGGTCGCGGTCACGCCGCTGGTCTCCGCCCAGCCTTCGGTCGCGACGAAGCCGTCGCGCGCATCGATCCCCAGCGCGACGCGGCCCGGGAAGGCGCGGCACGCGGCGCGCGCGAAGTCCGGGTCCTTCACCGCCGCGGAGCCCAGGATGATCCGCGCCACGCCCGCCTCCAGCCAGGCCTCGGCCGTCTTTATGTCGCGGATGCCGCCGCCGAGCTGCACCGGCAGGCCGGGCACGGCCGAGAGGATCGCGCGCACCGCCGCCGCATTGGCCGGGCGGCCGGCGAAGGCGCCGTCCAGGTCCACCACATGCACCCAGGCGAAGCCCTGCGCGGCGAAGGACGCGGCCTGCGCAGCCGGGTCCTCGGCATAGACCGTCGCCTGGTCCATCTCCCCGCGCCTCAGGCGCACCACCTGGCCGCCCTTCAGGTCGATGGCGGGATACAGCACGAAGGCCATGGGTGCGGTCAGGCTCCGCCGATCAGGCTTCCGGTCGAGCGGCCGCGGCCGGGCTCGAGCAGCTTGTAGTAGAAATGGCCGGCCACCGTGCGGCCATCCACGCGGGCATAGGCGGGGTGGGTGCCCCAGCGCACGTAGCCGAGCGATTCGAACAGCGCGATCGCGCGCTGCTGCGTCTCCCGCACATCGAGGTTCAGCACGCGGAAGCCCATCGCTGCGGCGTGCTCCTCCACGCGCGCCAGCAGGCTGCGCGCCAGGCCGTAGCCGCGCGCATAGGGCGCGATGTAGGCGTGGGTGATCTGCGCGGCGAAGGCCTGCGCCTCGTTGTTGCGGGGCGGGCGGACCAGCTGGGCGGAGCCCACCACCACGCCGTCCAGCCGGGCCAGGAACAGCACGCGGTCCGGCACCAGCAGCACGCCGCGGAAGTGCCGCGCCAGCGCCGCCCTGTCCTGGCTCTGCACCCAGCCGAAGCCGCCGCCCTCGATGATGGCGGCGTTCGTCGCCTCGCAGAGGTCCTCGAGGTCGTGCTGCTGCAGCGCGGTGGCGATCTCCACCGCCAGGGTGTGCGCCAGGGCGCGGCCGGGCTGGCTCATGGCCGCCATCCCAGGAAGTTGGCCAGGATGCGCAGCCCCACCTGGCCCGACTTCTCGGCGTGGAACTGCGTGCCTGCTAGGTTGTCGCGCCCAACCATGGCGGCGACCGGCCCGCCGTACTCGGCGGAGGCCAGCAGCTGCTCCTCCCGGCCGCCGGCCAGGGCGTAGGAGTGCACGAAATAGGCGTGGCCGCCCTCCGCCAGGCCGTCCAGCAGGGGATGCGCCGGCGCGGCCAGGTGCAGCGCATTCCACCCCATCTGCGGCAGCGGCAGCTCGGCGCCGTCCGGCCCGTGCGGGTCCATCGGCGCGATCTCGCCGGCGATCCAGCCCAGGCCCGGCGTGACGCCGTGCTCCAGCCCGCGCTCGGCCATGAGCTGCATGCCGACACAGATGCCGAGAAAGGGTTTCCCCTTCGTGAACACGGCCTCGTCCAGCGCGTCCAGCATGCCGGGCAGGGCGTCCAGGCCGCGCCGGCAGGCCGCGAAGGCGCCCTGGCCCGGCAGGATGACGCGGTCGGCGCCGCGCACCGCCTCGGCCTCGGTCGTCACCGCGATCTCGGCGGCGATCCCCTCCTCCCGCGCCACGCGCTCCAGCGCGCGCCGCACGGAGGCCAGGTTGCCCGAGCCCGGGTCCACGACGCAGACCCTCACGGCAGCGCCTTCACCAGGTCGGGCCGCTGCTGGCCCAGGCGGAACCAGGCGAGGTCCAGGTCGGGCGCCGCGACCACGCCGAGCTCCGCCAGCCCCTGGCGCGCCAGCCGCGCGCGCTGGCGGTTGCGCGCCTCCATCCCCGCCAGCAGGTGCAGCGCGACCACGGCGATGCCGGCAGCGGGCGCCGGCAGCAGCAGGATCGCCGCGGCGGTCAGCGCAAGCATGGCGAGCGCCTCCCACCACAGCCGGGCGACGAGGAACCACAGGAAGCCGAACAGGAAGGCCCACAGCGCGAACCGCTCCGGCACCAGCACGGGCGGGCGCGACTTCGGTTCGGGCCAGCCCTCGATCCCGGGCGGGCGTGGGGGCTCGGCATGCACCGTGTAGAGCCGCACTCAGCCCTCCAGGCTGCCTTTGGTGGACGGGATGGCGCCCTGTGTGCGCGGGTCGGGTTCGACCGCCATGCGCAGAGCACGGGCCACCGCCTTGAAACAGGCCTCGGAGACATGGTGCGCGTTGGTGCCCGCCTTCAAGGTGACATGCAGGGTGATCCCGGCATTGAAGGCGAAGGCGCGGAAGAATTCCTCAACCAGCTCGGTGTCGAAGCTGCCGATCTTCGGGCGCTGGAACGGCACCGACCAGGCCAGGAACGGCCGGCCGGAGATGTCGATCGCGGCTTCGGCCAGCGCTTCGTCCATCGGCAGCAGGCTGTGGCCGAAGCGCCGGATGCCGCGCTTGTCGCCCAGCGCCTGGCGCACCGCCTGGCCCAGCACGATTCCGACATCCTCGGTCGTGTGGTGGTCGTCGATGTGCAGGTCGCCCTTGGCCGCCACCGTCAGGTCCAGCAGGGCATGGCGCGCCAGCGCGGTCAGCATGTGGTCGAGGAAGCCGACGCCGGTCCCGATCTCCGCCTGGCCGGTGCCGTCGAGGTCCACCGCCAGCCTGATCTCGGTTTCCGAGGTGGCGCGCTGGATCTCCGCGCGCCGTGGCGCGGGGCCCTTCCCGTCCTGGTTGCGGCTGCCCGTCATGGCGGCGGTTTACGCCGAGCCGCCGGCCTTGGCGAGGGGTTCGCATCGCCCTCGGCATGCCCGGCCATTTTCGTCGAGAATTGTCTCGAAATCAGGGGCCTGGGAGGGATCGGCCGTTCCCACCTGTCGGATTCCTTGTCAGTCGCCAGCCCGCCGGAGGGCGGCCGATCGGCGGCGGCGAGGCCCGGCAGGGCCTGAAAACCGGGCGTTGTGCTGGCCGTCGGGGCGCGCGGAAGCACTTGCATGTTGCGTAACGCCCTCATGCGCCGGGGAATCGGCCCTGGCTGTCGGGATTCTTGACAGTTCGCACGGCAGCCCGCCTTCGTCGGGATATTTTCCCGTTTCGAATCAATCACATGTGAAAACGGCACGGAGCTTGCTTGCCTGTCGGGCAACAACCGCGCGGCATGGTTGTGGACGACAGCCGATCGAATCGATCACGGGTCGTTTACTTTTGCGCCGCGCAATGGCACTAACTGCGTGAGACGGCGTGCCGGAAGGCCCGCCGCGCTGGACGGAGACTTCGATGGCTCGCCCTATCCTCGCCGTGGCTCTGGTTGCCGGCAGCGTCGCCTTCGCCGCCCTGCCGGCGCAGGCCTCGCCGATCGTGCACGACACGATCGCCGAATTCGCCGCGATCACCTTGGTCCAGGGTCCGCGCGGTACGTCGCTCACCGTGGCGGCGAGCCGCTCGATCATCGGCAACATGTTCGACAACAACCTGACGTCGATCCTCTCGCTCGGCCGCGGCGGCAGCATCGACCTCCTCATCTCCCCGCCGACAGGCCGCTTCATTTCCGCCGGCCAGACGATCGAGCTGACCGGTGGCACCGCCGGCTTCCCCGAGAGCGCCAACGTCTTCCTCGGCAACAACCTGACCGGTTGGGTGCAGGTCGGCACGATGCGCAACGGCCATCTCCCGAACACTGCCGGTTGGTCGGGCGTCAATGGCGCCATCATCTCGACGGCCTATGTGAACGGCGGCGCCCCAGCCGGTACGAACCCGACCTTCAACTTCACGGTCGTCAGCGGCACCTACAACTCCATCCGCCTGGTGGACGTGCCGCAGGTGCCGCCCGGCGGGGCGGTGCTCGACACCTATGACGGCTTCGACATCGCCGAGTTCGAGGTGACCTCGGACCTGATCCCGGTCACCACCGTGCCGGAGCCGATGGCGCTGGCGCTGTTCGGCCTCGGCCTGGCCGGTCTGACCGTCGCGCGGCGCCGGCGCGCCGCGTAACGAATCACACTCGACGAACAAAACCTTACATTTCCCCTCACGAATACTTACACTGTTGCGCTTGACCAGGCTTTCCGGGTAAGCAACAGTGTGAGACATGGCAAAGATTTTCCCAAAAATTAGGCTGAGCGGCCCGGTTCTCGGGATCGTGGCCGCGGTTACCCTGCTCGCGGCGGCCGCCCAGGCCACCACGATCACCCAGACCGCCACCTATCCGCTGACCGCCCTGCCGGCGACCGGCACGACCACGTCCTTCACCTTCAACCGGTTCAACGTGGCGGGCACGCTGACGGCGATCACCGTCAAGCTGGACGGCCAGTCCGACGCGCAGGCAACGCTGAACCGCACCGGATCGGCCAACGACGCGCGCGTCTACACCATCATCCTCGGCACCGACTTCACCCTCTCGGTCGGCGCCGTGCCCACCACGCTGGCGACCCTCGACGTGGACGGTCCGACGAACACCTCTCCGAGCATGCGGCGCGCCGACATCTACACGACGCCCGTGCTGTCCGGCACCGGCACGACCGGCGACGTCACCGTGCCCACCGGGATCTGGAGCGAGTTCCTCGGCCCCGGGACGCTCTCGCTCAGCCTGAACATGGTGCGGGAGACGTCCATCACGCCGTCCGACGGACAGCTGACCAACACCTTCCCGACCTACGCCGCCTACTCCTTCATCACGCTGGTCTACACCTACACCGGCGTGAGCGTTCCGGAGCCCGGTACGCTGGCGCTGTTCGGTTCGGCCCTGGTCGGGCTGGGCGCCCTCCGCCGCCGCAGGACCGCCCCGCGCGCCTGAGGGCGGCACGCGGCCCCGGCGCGGGCCTGCTTGCCCTCGCCGCCGCCCGGCGCCACATGCGCCGGCATGGATAGTTCCCCACACGACCTCGCCGGCTGGCACGGCACCACCATCCTGTGCGTGCGTCGCGACGGCCGCGTCGCCATGGCCGGCGACGGCCAGGTCTCGCTCGGCCAGACGGTGGTGAAGGGCAATGCCCGCAAGGTCCGCCGCATCGCCCAGGGCAAGGTCCTCGCCGGCTTCGCCGGCGCCACCGCCGACGCCTTCACCCTGCTCGAACGCCTGGAAGCCAAGCTGGAACGCTTCCCCGACCAGCTGGAACGCGCCTGCGTCGAGCTCGCCAAGGACTGGCGCACCGACCGCTACCTGCGCCGGCTGGAGGCGCTGCTCGCCGTGGCGGACGGCAAGCGCTCGCTGCTGCTGACCGGCCAGGGCGACGTGCTGGAGCCCGAGGACGCGGTGATCGGCATCGGATCCGGCGGCAACTACGCCCTGGCCGCGGCGCGCGCGCTGCTGCCGGTGGAGGGCCTGACGGCGGAGGAGATCTGCCGTCGCGCCATGAAGATCGCCGGCGACATCTGCGTCTACACCAACGGCAACATCGTCCTGGAAGTCCTGGAACAGTGAGCGAATCCGTCAACCTGAGCCCGCGCGAGATCGTCAGCGAGCTCGACCGCCACATCGTCGGCCAGCAGGAGGCGAAGCGTGCGGTGGCCATCGCGCTGCGCAACCGCTGGCGCCGCCAGCAGCTGGCGCCCGGCCTGCGCGAGGAGGTGGTGCCGAAGAACATCCTGATGATCGGCCCCACCGGCTGCGGCAAGACCGAGATCGCGCGCCGCCTGGCCAAGCTGGCCAACGCCCCCTTCCTGAAGGTGGAGGCGACGAAGTTCACCGAGGTCGGCTATGTCGGCCGCGACGTGGAATCCATTGTCCGCGACCTGGTCGAGGCCAGCATCACCCAGACCCGCGACGTCGCCCGCCGCAACGTGCAGGCCAAGGCGGAGCTGGCGGCGGAGGAACGGCTGGTGACCGCGCTGGTCGGCGAGGGCGCCTCCGGCGAGACCCGCATGAAGTTCCGCCGCATGCTGCGCGAAGGCCAGCTCGAGACGCGGGAGGTGGAGGTGCAGCTGGCCGATGCCGGCGGCGGCCTGCCGATCGGCATGATCGACCTGCCCGGCGCGCAGGGCATCCAGATGCAGAACATGCAGGAGATGCTCGGCAAGATGTTCGGCGGCCGCACCAAGCCCCGCAAGATGTCGGTGGCGGAGGCGCGCATCGCCCTGGTGAAGGACGAGGCGGACAAGCTGCTGGACCAGGAGCAGCTGACCCGCGACGCGATCGCGAACGCCGAGAACAACGGCATCGTCTTCATCGACGAGATCGACAAGGTCTGCGCCCGAACCGGCGAAGGCGGCTTCCGCGGCGGCGACGTCTCCCGCGAGGGCGTGCAGCGCGACCTGCTGCCGCTGATCGAGGGCACGACCGTCACCACCAAGCACGGCCCGGTGAAGACCGACCACATCCTCTTCATCGCTTCCGGCGCCTTCCACATGGCGAAGCCGTCCGACCTGCTGCCGGAGTTGCAGGGCCGCCTGCCGATCCGCGTGGAGCTGAAGGCGCTGACCCAGGAGGATTTCCGCCGCATCCTGACGGAGCCCGAGCATTCGCTGGTGAAGCAGTATGTCGCGCTGCTGGGGACGGAGGGCGTGACGCTCGCCGTCACCGACGACGCGGTGGACGCGATGGCCGAGCTCGCCGCCGAGATCAACGCGACGGTCGAGAACATCGGCGCGCGCCGCCTGGCGACGGTGATGGAACGGCTGCTGGACGAGATCAGCTTCACCGCCAGCGATCGCGGCGGCGAGACGATCAGGGTGGATGGCGAGTTGGTCCGCGGCCGCGTCGCACCCCTGGCGGCGAGCGCGGATCTGAGTCGGTTCATCCTGTGATAACAGGCGTGGACACGGCGGAGGCTGCCAGGTTATAACGTCCGTGGAAACGCGGAGGACGCCATGGCAAGCGTGAAGCTGCGGTCGGTCGGCAACTCGGTCGGGGTGGTGTTCCCGAAGGAGCTGCTGACAAGGCTGGGACTGCGCGAAGGCGATACGCTGAACGTGGTGGAGACCTCGGACGGCTTCCGGCTGACCCGCGCCGATCCCGATTTCGAGCGGCAGATGGACGTGGCGCGCGAGGTGATGCGCCGCCGCCGGACCGTCCTGCGCGAACTCGCGAAGTGACCGCCGAGCCCGAGTGGATCGGGCCGGCGCTTGCCCTCGCCATCCACGAGGAACAGGTCGCCGAGCACGGCGGGGCGGACGGCGTGCGCGATGTGGGACTGCTCGAAAGCGCCCTGGCCCGCCCGCGCCATGCCTGGAGCTACGGCGTGGAGGATCGCTGTGCCCTGGCCGCCGCGCTGGGGCCTGGCATCGCGCGCAACCATCCCTTCGTGGACGGCGACAAGCGGACCGCCTTCGTCGCGGTGGAGACCTTCCTGATCCTGAACGGGCTGGACCTGCGCGCCTCGGACGCCGAGAGCGCCGTCGCCATGCTCGACCTCGCCGCCGGCGAGATGACGGAGGACGAATTCGCCGCCTGGCTCCGCGATCACACCGCGCCGCGCGCCGTGTAAGCGCGCCCTCCGCCTCCCCATATCCCCGGCACGATGTCAGCTGCCATGACCCTCCCCGCCCCGGCCGAGCTGCCGGAGGCCGCCCGGTCCGAACTCGCCCGCGCCGTCGCGCAGCTCGAGGACCTCTCCTACGCCGCGCGCCTCGCGTCCCTCGTCGGCACGCCGGTGGAGGCGCTGAAGTCGCGCCTGCCCGGCGCTGCCCAGGGCATGATCGACGGCGCCGTGCGCCGCGCGCTGTCGGCCGCGATGACGGCCGCGCTGAAATCCGACCCCGCCCGCACGCCCGGCACCATGGACAGCTCCTGGTTCCATCGCGGCCTCGCCGCCGCGACCGGCGCGGCCGGCGGCGCCTTCGGCCTGCCCGGCACGCTGCTGGAACTGCCGGTCTCCACCACGCTGCTGTTGCGCCAGATCGCCGCCATCGCGGCCGAGAACGGCGAGGACCTGGCCCGGCCCGAGATCGCCGCCGAATGCCTCAAGGTCTTCGCCCTCGGCGGCCGCGACCCGCGCGACGACGCGGCGGAGAGCGGCTACTTCGCCGTCCGCCTCGCCCTGGCGGAGGCGCTGAAGGGCGCGGTCGGCCGCGGCGTCTCCGGCATGCTGCTGCCCGGCTTCGTCGGTGCGGTCGCGGCGCGCTTCGGCGGCCCCGTGGCGCTGAAGCTCTCCGCCCAGGCCGCGCCGCTGCTCGGCGCGGCGGCAGGCGCGGCGGTGAACCTCGCCTTCCTCGAGCATTTCCGCGGCGTCGGCCAGGGCCACTTCACCGTCCGCAGGCTCGAGCGCGTGCACGGCACCGCCCCCGTCCGCGCCGCCTACCAGGCCATCCAGGCCACGCGCGACGCCCGCTTCAACGGCTGACGCGGATCGCGAAGGCGGGGCCGCCCACCCCACGGCCGCTCACGCGGCGAGAGCTGCCGAAACCACGGCAGTTCCGGCAGCGTCGTGCCCGGCCAGACCAATCCGGAGTGAGGCGCCGTCAGGCCCGTCCGCGTAGCCGCGCCCAGACCATCAGCACCGCGTCGTAGGGCGTCGCCGGCACCTCCCGCAGGCGCCAGCGCCAGCGCGCCAGGCCGGCGCGGGCGGCCGGTCCCGGCGGCGGCGGCA
>NZ_JAPSMD010000074.1 GCF_027856955.1 Falsiroseomonas oryzae
GTTCCCCGCCTACCGCGCGCCGGCGCCGCGCGGCGTGCTGGCGGTGTGAGGCCCGCCGCCGCGCCTGCGCCGGCGGCGGGCCCGCCCTGCGTCAGCGGAACAGGTTGAGCAGCGACTGGCTCTGCTGGTTCGCGATGGACAGCGACTGCGTCGCCAGCTGCTGTCGCGTCTGCAGGCTGGTCAATCGCGCGCTCTCCTCGGCCAGGTCGGCATCCACCAGCGCGCCCAGGCCTTCCCGCAGGCTGTCGCGCAGCTGCGTGCTGAAGTCGCGCAGCCCCTCCATCTGCTGCACGGCCGCACCGATCCGCGCCAGGATGCGCCCCGCCGTGTCGATCGCGCCGTCCACGCGCTGGATTGCGCCCTGCGCGCCGCCGATCTGCGTGACCGTCGCGCCGGTCACCGCGGTCAGGCCGTTGCCACCGCTGCCGGCATTCGTCGCGTTGCTGATGATGATGTTGCCGTTGTTGTCGAAGCCGGCATTGATGCCGTCCTGCGCCATCGCCTGGATCAGCGAGCCGAGGACGTTCAGCGGCGACTGGGTGGCGGTGAACTCGACGGCGCGCACGATGGTGTTCGGCCCGGCTGAACCGGCCAGCGAGGCGTTGTTGTTGAATTCGTAGACGAAGGTCGTGGTGCCGACCGTCACTGAGAAGCCGGCGCCGTCGGAGATGGCCAGGGAGCTGTCGAAGGAGATCTGCCGTGCGCCCTGCGTGACGGTCAGCCCCGCCAGGTTCAGGCCGCCGGCGGAGGAGCGCATGTCCGAGGATGCGACCTGCGTCGTGCTGCCGGTGATGTCGCGCAGCACCTGCAGCGTGCCGGTGTTGCTGTTGATCAGGTTCACGCCGTTGAAGTTGGCGGAGTTGGCGAAGGCGTCGATGTTCGACAGCGAGGACGTGATCTGGTTGTTCATCGTCGTCGCATCCAGGCCCTGCTGCTGGCCCTGGGTGATGGTCTGCTTCAGGCGGCCCAGCTCGTTGCTGATCCGCGTCGCGGCGTCGCGCGCGACGGAGAGCGAGGCCCGGCCGAAGCTCTGGCTGTCCATCACGGCGCTGAGGCCGTTGAGGTCGGCGCGCATGCGCTGGGCGATGGTGAAAACGGCGGGGTCGTGGTTGGCCTGGCTGATGCGCAGCCCGGTCTCGATGCGCTGCTGCGTGCGCCCCATGTCGCCCGAGATGGTGTTGAGCGACCGCACGGCGGCCATCGCCGCCACATTGGTGTTGATCGAGGACATGCCTGGAGTTCCCGGCTTCCGGTTCCGCGGCGGAAGTGAGCGTCCTGCCGCCCGGCCGCGGTGCCCTGCGCGAGTCGGCGCGGGCGTGGTGGCCGCGCGCTCTGCCCGGCCCCGGCGCTCAACCTGGGGCACAATCCCTAATGAAGCGTAAGCGCGGCATGTTGCGCATGCGGTGTGCGCCGGTGGCGGGCCGCATGGCCGGTTTGACGCTGGCCGATCAAGGCCCGAGACTGTGCCGGGAGATCCTCCCCCCTTGCCCGTCCTTCCCACCCTCGCCCGGCTGCGTCCTGTCGCCCTGACCGCCGTCGCCGCCGTGCTCGGCGGCGGGGTGTTCTGGCTGCTGCACATCCCGCTGGCCTGGATGCTCGGCGCTATGGCGGCCACCGCGGCGATGGCCTGGCACGAGCGGGCCGAGGTGCTGCGACCGACGCGCCCGGCGGCCATGATCGTGCTGGGGCTCGGCCTTGGGCAGACCTTCACCGCGCCGGTCATGGCCGCCGTGGGTTTGGCGCTGCCCTGGCTCGTGCTGGCCGCGGTGCTCTCGATCCTGGTTGGCGCGCTCGCGGCCCGGGTTTTTGCGCGGCTGGCGGGGACCGACCTGCAGACCGGCTACTACGCCTCGGTCCCCGGCGGCGTGGTGGTGATGGCGGTGCTGGCGCAGCGCGCGGGCCTGCCGGTGGCGCCGGTCACGCTGGCGCAGACCATCCGCGTGATGATCGTGGTTGTGGTCGTGCCGCCGCTGGTGACGTGGCTGGCGTCGCGCGGCGATGCCGGCGCCTTCCTGGCGGAGCGGCCCGAGGTCCATGCCGGCGGGCTCGCCGTGCTGGTGGCGGGCGGGGTGCTGGCGGCGCTGGCGCTGTCGCGCACCGGCATCGCCAATCCCTGGATGTTCGGCCCCTGTGCGCTGGTGATCGTGCTGTCCTATGCCGGCGTGCTGCCTTCCGGCGTGCCGGGCTGGATGGTGGATGCGGCGCAGGTCGGCATGGGGATGTCGCTGGGCCAGCGGGTCAGCAAGGGCTTCATCCTGTCTTCCCGGCGGCTGGCGCTGGCGTCCGCGCTGACGACGCTGCTGCTGATCGCGGTGATGGCGATGATGGCGCTGGGGCTGGCCTGGGTGTCGGGGTTGCCGGCCGCTGCGGTCGTGCTCGGGATGGCGCCGGGCGGCATGCCGGAGATGTCCATCACGGCGAAGGCGCTGGAGGTCGGGGTGCCGCTGGTGCTGGGGTTCCACCTCGTGCGGACGCTGTTCTGCAACCTGTTCGTGACCGCGGCCTGGCGGTTGGCCGTCAGGGTCGGCCTGGCGCGCTGACGGCCGCGGCCGGATGCGGCCCGCGGCGTTGTGCGGGAGGCGCAACAACGCATGGACGCCGCGCCGCGCAACCCCTAGTAGAGCGGCCGACCCTTCGATGGCTCGGACGGCGATGCAGCAGGATTGGCTGGTGGACGCGGCGGCACCCCGCGAGGCGGAGGCCCATGCCGCGCAGGAAGAGGTGCGATGCCTGTGCGGCGCCGGCTCCGACAGCGCCGTGCTGACCGCACAGGACCCGGAGGCGCGCGGGATCTGGACCTATCGCCGCTGTGCGGCCTGCGGGCTGGAGCGCCTCTCGCCGCGGCCGCACATCGAGCACATGGGGCAGCACTACCCCGACGACTACTCGCCCTATTGCGACCCCGCGCCGCAGACCGCGTCGCGTGCCGACCGGCTCAAGCGGCTGGCCTACGAGACGTTCTTCGCGCTTCCCGAGGAGCGGTCCGACACCGCGCGCCGCTACCGTCCTCTCCTGAGGCTGGCGCTCTGGCCGCTGCGGAACCACTCGGTCCTGTCCTTCCACCCGCCCGCGACACGGCGCGTATTCGAGCTGGGTGCCGGCTCGGGCGCGGACCTGCTGGAGTTCCGCGCGGCCGGCTGGGAGGTCCTGGGCTGCGAGCCTTCGGCGGTGGGCTGCGCGGCCGCGGCGCGGCATGGGATCACGCTGCAGCAGACCACGGCGGAGGCGGCCGAACTGCCGGACGGCCTGTCCTGCGTCTACATGAACAACGTCTTCGAGCATCTGCACGACCCGCCCGCCGTGCTGGCGAAGGCGCGCGCGAGCCTGGTGCCGGGCGGGCTGGTGGTGCTGGTGGTGCCGAACCACGCCTCCTGGGCGGCGCGGCTCTTCGGCCGCACCTGGCCGGGCTACGATCCGCCGCGGCACATCTGGGGCTTCACGCCCGAGTCGGTCCGTGGCGTGCTGGAACGCGCGGGGTTCGAGGCGGTGTCGGTGGTGCAGAAGTATCCGCTCTCCACCTTCTGCTGGCATGCCGGGATCGACGGCTACCGGGTGGACGAGGTGCCGAACCGGCGTGCGCGGCAGGTCCTGGCGCGTGTGCTGGGGCGTGGCGTCATCCTGGGCGGCATGCTCGCCGCCGCCTTCGGCAGCGCCGACTTCATGCGGGTCGTCGCCCGCAAGCCGGGCTGAGCCGGCGCGAGCCTGCCCGGCGCCGTCAGAACAGCAGCCGCAGCAGCGTCGCCAGGGCGGCGCCGCCGGTCAGCAGCTTGTGCACGAGGTCGAACAGCCGCGCGGCGCCGCCGCGGCGGCGTGGCGCCGGCCTGCGCGAGGCTGGAGGCGACGGCGGGGGCGGCGCGCAATGGGGCATGCGACGCAGGATATCATTCCTATTCGTGCTGCCATGCACACAGCTCCGTGCAGCCCCTGCGTTGACGCTCTGGCGCACTGCACCATAAAGGTAGCTCAGAGGAAGGCGCGCGCACCGAAGATAACGTGCGCGTCATGATGGAGCGGCGACGGCATGTCGACCATGCAGGATTCACGCGAAGCGACCATGGTCGGTCGCCGCTCGGATGGGACGCTGATCCGCCGCCCGTTGTCGCCCCATCTGCAGGTGTACGATATGCTGCAGATGACCAGCGCGCTGTCGATCTCGCACCGCATCACCGGCGTGGCCTGGGTGGCCGGGGTGCTGGTGATGACCTGGTGGCTGGTGGCGGCCGCGGCCGGGCCCTCTGCCTTCGACGCGGTGCAGTGGTTCCTCGGCTCCTTCCTCGGCATCCTGCTGCTGATGGGCGTCACCGCCGCGGCGTGGTTCCACACGCTGGCGGGCATCCGCCACCTGGCCTGGGACGCCGGCTGGGGGTACGACATCCCGACCGTCTACAAGACCGGCCGCGCGGTGCTGATCGGCACCGCCGTGCTGACGGCGCTCACCTGGCTCATGCTGCTGATCTCCTGGTGAGGCCCTGACGATGTCGCACACCACTTCCGGCCAGGCACCCCGCCAGGCGCAGCTGCGCAGCCCGCTCGGCCGCGTGCGCGGCATGGGCTCCGCCAAGTCCGGCGCGCATCACTGGTGGATGCAGCGCGTCACCTCCATCGCGCTGCTGCCGCTGACGATCTGGTTCGTCCTGTCGCTGGCGACGAATGCCGGCATGACGCATGGCGAGGTCCTGCTGTGGATCGGCAGCCCGCTGAACGCCGTGCTGCTGCTGGCGCTGATCGGGCTGACCTTCCACCACACGGCGTCCGGCCTGCAGGTGATCATCGAGGACTATGCGAACTCGGAATGGGTGAAGATCGCCTCGATCCTGGCCGTGAAAGCGGTGTGCTGGCTGCTCGGCATCGCCGCCGCGCTCGCGGTGCTGCGCATTGCGGTCTGAGGCGCAAGGCCCAAATTCCTAACCTGACCGGCGGGGCCCTATCCCGGGCCTGGCCAGACCAACGGACGGCACGATGAACGCCATCAGCAAGCCCTCGCGGGGCGCGTATCGGATCGTGGACCACACCTACGACGTGGTGGTGGTCGGCGCCGGCGGTGCGGGACTGCGCGCCACCTTCGGGATGGGCGCGGCGGGGCTGAAGACGGCCTGCGTCACCAAGGTCTTCCCGACCCGCTCCCACACCGTCGCCGCGCAGGGCGGCGTCGGCGCGGCGCTCGGTAACATGGGCGAGGATGACTGGCGCTGGCACATGTACGACACCGTGAAGGGGTCGGACTGGCTCGGCGACCAGGACGCCATCGAATACATGTGCCGCGAGGCCATCCCGGCGGTGATCGAGCTGGAGCATTACGGCGTGCCGTTCAGCCGCACCGAGGACGGGCGCATCTACCAGCGCCCCTTCGGCGGCCACATGCAGCACTACGGCAAGACGCCGGCGATGCGCGCCTGCGCCGCGGCCGACCGCACCGGCCATGCCATCCTGCACACGCTCTACCAGCAGAGCCTGAAGCATGGCTGCGAGTTCTTCGTGGAGTATTTCGCCACCGACCTCATCATGGACGACGAGGGCGCCTGCCGCGGCGTGATGGCTTGGTGCCTGGAGGATGGCTCGCTCCACCGCTTCCGCGCCCAGACCGTGGTGCTGGCCACCGGTGGCTACGGACGCGCCTATCTCTCCTGCACTTCCGCGCATACCTGCACGGGCGATGGCAACGCGATGGCGCTGCGCGCCGGCCTGCCGCTGCAGGACCAGGAATTCGTGCAGTTCCACCCGACCGGCATCTACGGCGCCGGCTGCCTGATCACCGAGGGCGCGCGCGGCGAGGGCGGCTACCTGACGAACTCCGAGGGCGAGCGCTTCATGGAGCGCTACGCGCCGACCGCGAAGGACCTGGCCAGCCGCGACGTCGTCAGCCGCGCCATGTCGGTGGAGATCCGCGAGGGCCGCGGCGTGGGTCCGCACAAGGACCACATCCTGCTGCACCTGGAGCATCTGGGCGCCGAGCTGCTGAACGAGCGGCTGCCCGGCATCTCCGAGACGGCGAAGATCTTCGCCGGCGTGGACGTCACGAAGGAGCCGATCCCGATCCTGCCGACCGTCCACTACAACATGGGCGGCATCCCCACGAACATCCACACCGAGGTCCTGCGCCCGACGAAGGACAACGAGGATGCCGTGGTCCCCGGGCTGATGGCGGTGGGCGAGGCAGCCTGCGTCAGCGTGCACGGCGCGAACCGGCTCGGCACCAACTCCCTGCTCGACCTGGTGGTGTTCGGGCGCGCCGCGGCCCATCGCGCGGCCGAGACAATCAAGCCGGGCGCGTCCCAGGCGCCGCTGCCGGCCGGCGCTGGCGAGGCTTCGCTCGATCGCTTCGACCGCATCCGCAATGCGAAGGGCGGCACGCCGACCAGCGAGCTGCGGGTGCAGATGCAGCGCGCGATGCAGACCCATGCCGCCGTCTTCCGCTCCTCCGACAGCCTGAAGGAGGGCGTGGAGAAGATGCGCAAGATCTGGGGCGGGATGGAGGACCTGAAGGTCGCCGACCGCAGCCTGATCTGGAACAGCGACCTGATGGAGGCGCTGGAGCTGGACAACCTGCTGGGCAACGCGATGACGACGATCGTCAGCGCCGAGGCCCGCAAGGAAAGCCGCGGCGCCCACGCGCAGGAGGACTTCCCCGAGCGCGACGACGCGAACTGGATGAAGCACTCGCTGGCCTGGTGCGACGCGGACGGCACCGTCCGGCTCGACTACCGCGGGGTGAAGATGCGGACCCTCACCAACGAGGTGCAGGTCTTCCCGCCCAAGGCGCGGGTGTACTGAGGGAACCATGGCCACCTTCACGCTTCCCAAGAACAGCACGATCACCGAGGGCAAGCGCCATGGCGCGCCCTCGGGCGCGAAGAACGTCAAGGCGTTCCGGATCTACCGCTGGGATCCCGACAGCGGCGAGAACCCGCGCACCGACACCTACGAGATCGACCTCGACAAGTGCGGCCCCATGGTCCTGGACGCGCTGATCAAGATCAAGAACGAGGTGGACTCCACGCTGACCTTCCGGCGGTCCTGCCGGGAAGGCATCTGCGGTTCCTGCTCGATGAACATCGACGGGCTGAACACGCTGGCCTGCCTCAAGCCGATCGAGGACGTGAAGGGCGACGTGAAGATCAGCCCGCTGCCGCACATGCCGGTGGTGAAGGACCTGGTCCCCGACCTGTCGCAGATCTACGCGCAGCTGCGCAGCGTGGAGCCCTGGCTGAAGTCCGACACGCCGCCGCCGCCCGATGCCGAGCGGCTGCAGTCCAAGGACGAGCGGGCGAAGCTGGACGGGCTGTGGGAGTGCATCCTGTGCTTCTGCTGCACCACCGCCTGCCCGTCCTATTGGTGGAACGGCGACCGCTACCTCGGCCCCGCGGTGCTGCTGCAGGCCTATCGCTGGATCGCCGACAGCCGCGACGAGGCGCAGGGCGAGCGGCTGGATGCGCTCGAGGATCCGTTCAAGCTGTATCGCTGCCACACCATCATGAACTGCGCCCGGACGTGTCCGAAGGGGCTGAACCCCGCGCAGGCGATCGGCGAGATCAAGCAGCTTCTGGCGGCGCGGCACGGATAGGCGCCGCGGCTATCTCCGCCGCAGCACCAGCGTGACGTTGTTGGCCGGCATTTCCGTGACGGACGGCGCCGTGAACTCCGTCGCCGTCGCCGCCAGATCTTCCAGCCGCCGCAGCCCCCAGTCCGGGTTCCGCGCCTTGAGGCTGGCGTCGAAGTCGAGGTTGCTCGGCGCCGTCGACACGCCGTCGCGGATCCAGGGGCCGTAGAGCACCAGGGGCGCGCCCGGCTGCAGGATGCGCGCGGCGCCGCGCAGCAGGCCCAGCGTCGCGGACCAGGGCGAGATATGCGCCATGTTGATGCAGAGCACGGCGTCGGCGCGCACCACGCCCCACTCCACCGCCGCGGCGTCCAGGGCCAGGGCCGGACGGACATTCGACAGCGTCGCGCACCAGGCATCGCAGCTTGCCCGTGCCTCCGGCGACGGGTCGCTCGGCTGGAATGTCAGGGCCGGCAGTGCGGCGGCCAAATGCGCGCAGTGCTCGCCGGAGCCGCTGGCGACTTCGAGTAGAAGACCCGATGCGGGCAGCACGCCGCGCAGCACGGCCAGGATGGCGTCGCGGTTGCGTGCGACGGCCGGGGCGTAGAGGCGCGGATCGTCGGTCATTCCGGCATCTCCGCGGCGCGAGGGGCGAAGGTCAAGCGGCGCCGGGCCGCCCGAGGTTGAACCGGCCTGCGAAGTTGCGCATGCTGGCGTGGGCCGGGGCCATGCATGCCTTTCGGCCAGGGAGAGAAACGACATGCTCCGTCGCACACTCGCGGCCGGCGTCTTCGCCGCGCTCAGCGCCCTTCCCGCTTTCGCGCAGCAGCCTGCCCCGGTTCCCGGCTGGGCCGTGGGCCGGCCGGAGGGATCGACCCTTGCCCCGCACGCGCCGCGGCTGACCGTCACGCCGCCCGACCAGGTGCCGGTCGGATCCATCCGTCTGCCGGCCGGCTTCCAGGCCGAGCTCTTCGCCCATGGCATGCCCGGCGTGCGCACCATGGTGGAAGGGCCGAACGGCACGATCTTCGCTGGCACCCGCGTCATCGGGCGCGTCTACGCGATCAGCCGCAACCCGGACGGGACGACGCGGACGCGCGTCATCGCGCAGGGCCTGAGCCAGCCGAACGGCCTGGTGATGATCGGCAACAGCCTCTACGTCCTCGCCGTGAACCGGGTGCTGCGCTACGACAACATCGAGGCGAACCTGGACAACGTGCCGCAGCCGGTGGACCTCACCGCCGCCTTCGGCTTGCCGACGGAACAGGACCACGGCGGCAACCACCACTGGAAGTTCGCCACGCTCGGCCCGGACGGCCGAATCTATACGAACATCGGCGTGAACTGCAACGTGTGCAACACCGACCGCGAGGTGTTCGCCACGCTGGTCTCCTTCAATCCGGATGGCAGCGGGCGGCGCATCGAGGCGCGCGGCGTGCGCAACAGCGTCGGCATGGCGCATCATCCCGTGACGCGCGAGCTCTGGGCCACCAACCATGGCCGCGACTGGGTGGGCGACGACAACCCGAACGACACGCTGATCCGCGTCCGCCGCGCCGGCGAGGACCATGGCTTCCCCTATTGCGTCGGCAACTGGGCGGACCCGCAGTTCAACGCCGGGCGCAACTGCTCGGAATTCGCGCAGCCGGCGGCGCTGCTCGGCCCGCATGTCGCAGCGCTGGGGATGCGCTTCTACACCGGCACCATGTTCCCGGAGCAGTACCGCAACCAGATCTTCATCGCGCGCCGCGGCTCCTGGAACCGCGCCCGCCTCTCGGGCTATGACGTCGTCGTGGCGCATCTCGACGCGCAGGGCAATGTGACGCGCCTGGAGGAGTTCATGACCGGCTTCCGCGACGACGCCAACCAGCGCTTCCTGGACCGTCCGGCGGATGTGCACGTGCTGCGCGACGGATCGCTGCTGGTTTCCGGCGAGCAGATGGGCGCGATCTACCGCATCACCTATCGCCGGTGAGGGTGCTGAGACTGCTGGCGGCGGCCCTGCTGGCCGCCGCCCTTCCCGGGGCCGCGTTCGCGCAGGATGCGCGGCGCGGCGCCGATCTCGCCGCCCATCTCTGCGTGAACTGCCACGGTGCGGATGGGCGCAGCCAGACCCAGGGCGTTCCCTCGCTGGCCGGGCAGCAGACCGAGTTCATCACCCTCCAGCTGATCCTGTTCCGCGAAGGCATCCGCCAAGTGCCGGCGATGACGCCCTTTGCCGCGAACCTGCCGGACCGCGACATCGAGGACCTGGCGGCGTTCTTCGCCAGCCTGCCGGCCGGCCCACCCGACGACCGCGAGCCGCGTGATGCGGCTCGCTTCGCGGCCGGCCAGGCGCTGAGCGGACCGCGGAACTGCGCCGTCTGCCACATGCCGAACTATGCCGGCCGCAACCAGGTGCCCCGCCTGACCGGTCAGCGGGAGGATTTCCTGGCGCAGACGCTGAAGGACTACCGCGACGGGCGCCGGATCGGCGCGGACCCGCAGATGAACGGCGCGGTCGCCGGCCTCAGCGATGCCGACCTGATCGCGCTGGCCCACTACCTGGCGCAGCACGACTAGCCCGCGATCGCCCTGAGTGTGCACACCGAAGGTGGGCACGGCGAAGGGCGTGAA
Organism: Falsiroseomonas oryzae; assembly: GCF_027856955.1. Taxonomy (GTDB): domain Bacteria; phylum Pseudomonadota; class Alphaproteobacteria; order Acetobacterales; family Acetobacteraceae; genus Falsiroseomonas; species Falsiroseomonas oryzae. The sequence goes on from NZ_JAPSMD010000074.1 coordinate 10,154, forward strand.
TCGCCGGGCCAGAGAAGCGAGACCGGCGTAGCCCTGAACACAGTCAGCGCTACGCCGGTCTAGGTCCAGAGGGGGGCTCAGCGCCCCCCTCCATCATGCGTAGGCGACGTGCGTGCGGCGCGTGCCGATGCGGGCGCCGAGCACGGCAGCCACCGCGCCCAGGATCATCGCCGCGAAGATCCAGTAGGCGCCGACGGCCGCGGCCTCGGCCGCCGCCTCGCCGGCCTGCCGCGCCCGGGTCTCGGCTTCCCGCGCCAGGTCGCGTGCCTGGGTCTCGAGCTGGCCGATCCGGTTGTTCGCCTCCTCTGCCGGCACGCCGTACTCGGCCGCGACCAGCTGCGAGAGGCGCTCCCGCTGGTTGCCCAGGAAGCCGCCCTGGCGCACGCGCTGGCCCAGGATCTGCGTCATCTCGGCCCGTCGCTGGTCGGAGCTCATCGCGGCCGCATCGCCGCCAGTGGCCAGGCCGCTCTGCAGCCGCTCGACCAGCGCCTCGGGGTCGAGGTTGCCGGCGACCTGCGGCGCGACCGCCTGCGCCGCCTGGCCGATGGCCTGGCCGGCGCCCTGGACCGTGCCGCCGATCATGGCCGAGGCGCCGCGGAAGGCGGTGTTCGCCGTGCCCGCCACGATGTTCCCAAGCAGCACGGCGGACAGCAGGTAGCCGATCGCCCAGACGGAGAGGCCGTGCAGCACGCCGTCGGTGTCGTCCGCCGTGCCGGAGAGGCGTGCCGCCACCCAGCCGCCGATGCCGAGTCCGATCAGGTTCGCCACCAGCAGCCAGATGCCGCCCACCATGCCGAGCAGGCTGCCGCTGGGCGATTCGCCCGGTATCGCCGGATCCACCGTGGTGGCGCCGATCGCCAGGCCGAGGACGTTGAGCATGGCGCCGACCGCCACGGCGACCACGCCGCCGGCCAGCACGGCGCCCCAGGAGATGCGGGGCGGCAAGGCCGGCGCGCCTTCCGGCACGGCGGTCGCCGCAAGTGGTGTCTCGGCAGTCGCGACCCTGGTCTGCATGGCTGGGCTCCCTCAACCTTGTCAGGATGTTGCACGGCCAACGCGCCCTGCCGCCGCGGGTTCGTGTGGCCAGACTGCCATCGGCGCGGGTTTCTTCCTGCGACTGCTTGCGGCGTGTCCGCTTCGGGTGCATCCCGCCGCATTCCCGCCACCTGGACGTGGAAGACCCGGACTGCGATGCAGGTCTATCTGCCGATCGCCGAGATGTCGGTGGATGCCCTGCTGCTGTTGGGCATCGGCTTCGGCGTGGGCTGGCTTTCCGGGCTGTTCGGTGTCGGCGGCGGCTTCCTGCTGACGCCGCTGCTGATCCTCATCGGCATTCCCTCTGCCGTCGCGGTCGGCTCGGGCGCGAACCAGACGCTGGGCGCCTCGGTCTCCGGGCTGATCGCGCAGTGGCGGCGCGGCAACGTGGACGTGCGGATGGGCGCGGTGCTGCTGATCGGCGGCTTCGTGGGCTCGGCCGCCGGCGTGCAGCTCTTCGCCTGGCTCCGACGCGCCGGCCAGGTCGATCTGGCGGTCGCCGTCTTCTACGTGGTCGTGCTGGGCACCGTGGGCGCGCTGATGGTGCGCGAGAGCCTCGGTGCCATCCTGCGACGACGCAAGGCGAAGGCGGCGCGGCTGCACGAGCACCTGTGGATCCACGGCCTGCCGCTGAAGGTGCGGTTCCGCAAGTCGCGGCTCTACATCTCCGTCATCCCGCCGCTGCTGATCGGCTTCTTCATCGGCCTGCTCTCAGCGGTGATGGGCGTGGGCGGCGGCTTCATGCTTGTGCCGGCCATGATCTACCTGCTTGGCATGCCGACCTCCGTCGTCATCGGCACCTCGCTGTTCCAGGTGGTCTTCGTCACGGCGAACGTCACCTTCCTCCAGGCCGTGCAGGTCGGCAGCGTGGACATCGTGCTGACCATGCTCCTGCTGGCCGGCGGCGTGGCCGGCGCGCAGTTCGGCGCGGCGATGGGCACGAGGCTGCGCGGCGAGGAGACGCGCGCGCTGCTCGGCGCGCTGGTGCTTGCGGTGGCCGGTGCGCTGCTGTGGGACCTGCTGCGCGTGCCGGAGCAGCTGTTCGTCATCGGTCCGGCCCCGTGATCGCGGCGCTGCGCCTGGCTTGGCTGCTGGCGGTGCTCATGCTGGGGCTGCCGGCCGGTGCGCAGGCGCAGCCAGCGGCGGCGCCGCCGCTGGCCGCCGAGCTCTCGACGCGCCGGATCGAGGTCACCACGGCCTTCACCGGCGGCGAGATCGTGGTGTTCGGCGCCACGGAGCGGCTGATCCATGCCGGCGGCGACGAGGTCGTGGTGCTGGCGACCGGGCCGGAGTCCTCGCTGGTCGTGCGGCAGAAGGTCGAGGTGCTGGGCTTCTGGATCAACGGGCCCGCCGCCCGCTTCAACCGGATCCCGTCCTACTGGGCACTGGCCGCCACGAGGCCGGTGGAGGACATGCTGGCGCCGCTGGAACGGGCGGAGCTTCGCCTGGGGCTCGACCTGCTGCCCTTGCCGCAGCTGGGCGCGCGCGGGCCGCAGTTCCGGGACGCGCTGCGGGAGCTGAAGCAGGAGCAGGGGCTCTGGGTGGACCAGGTCCGCCCGGTGGAGGTGGCGGGCGGGCGGCTGTTCCATGCCCGTCTGCCCGTGCCCTCCACTGTCGCCACGGGCGACTACCGCGTGCAGATCCTGCTGGTGCGCGATGGCCGGCCGGTGGCGCGGCAGGAACTGACGATCCAGGTCGCGCGTGTGGGAAGCGCCGCGCAGATCGCCGATGTCGCACGCGATCTGCCGGTGCTGTATGGCGTGGCCTGCATCCTGCTGGCCGCCTTTGCCGGCTGGCTCGGCAGCGTGCTGTTCCGGAGGGGCTGATGGGCGAGTCGCAGGCAGCGGCACAGGCCAGGCGGGACCGGGTCTTCCTCGTGGTCGTGGACGACAGCACGGAGCGGCGGGTCGCGCTGCGCTATGCCTGCCTCCGCGCGCGCAAGAGCGGCGGCCGCGTCGCCCTGCTGCGGGTGATCGAGCCGGCGGGCCAGGTGGAATGGGCAGGCGTGGGCGCCATGCTGGCGGAGGAGCGCCGGCAGGAGGCGGAGAAGCTGCTCTCGGGCCTGGCCGCCGAGGTGAACGAGCTGACCGGCGGCATCCCCATCCTGCTGATCCGCGAGGGCGAGCCCCGCGACGAGCTGCTGGCCCTGCTGGAGGAGGACCCGCGCATCTCGATCCTGGTGCTGGCCGCGGCCGCCGGCGGGTCGGGCCCGGGCCCGCTGATCTCGGCATTGGCCGGGCGCTACGCGGCCAAGCTGGCGGTGCCGATGACCATCGTCCCGGGCGACCTGAGCGAGGAGGAGCTGGAGCGCGTCACCTGATGCCCGCCCGCGTGCGGGGCGCCGGCGCGCGGCCTACGGCGCGCGGATGCCGGCGCTGCGGATCGCCGGGATCCAGACGGCCCGTTCCGCCGCGTAGAAGGCGTCCACGTCTGCCGGGGACATGGCCCGGCCGATCGGCTCGCTGCCCATGGCTTCCAGCCGGTCGCGCAACCCGGCCCGCGCGAGCAGGGCGGTGAGTTGGGCGTTCAGGCTTGCGGCGATCGGATCCGGCAGCCCGGACGGTGCGGCGATGGAATTCCAGGTCCCGCCGGTGAAGCCAGGCAGCCCGGCCTCCGACAGCGTCGGGATGTCGGGCGCCGACGGCAGCCGGCGCTCGGCGGCGATGCCGAGGATGCGCAGCCGGCCGGCCCGGTGGTGCGGCAGGGCGGTGACGGCGGCGTCGAACATGAAGGTCAGGCGCCCGGCCATCAGGTCGGTCAAGGCCAGGGCACTCGACTGGTAGGGCACATGGACGAGGTCGCCACGGGCGATCTCGGCTGCCAGCGCGAAGCGGGCGCCGACCACGTGGGTCGTCGTGCCGGCCGGGCCGGATCCGTACTGCGTCGGCCCGTGCTCCATCCGCATGCGGCCCAGGAAGGCGGGCAGGTCCGGCTCGCCGGCCATCGGCACGCAGAGCGCCATGGGGACGCGGTTGACGAAGGCGATGCCCCGGATCGCCCGCTCGACATCGACCGGCAGGCTGTCGAACAGCGCCGGGTTCATGACGAGCTGCGACACGGTGCCGAAGAGCAGCGTTTCGCCGTCCGGGGCGGCGCGGGCCACGGCCTCGACGGCGAGGCTGCCGGCGGCGGCGGGCTGGTTCTCGACCAGCACGCGGCGACCGAGCGAGGGCTCCCATGCGGCAGCGAGCAGGCGGGCGACGACGTCGGCATTGGCACCCGCGGCGGAGGCGACGACAAGCCGGAGCGGCCGGTCCTGTGCGTGCGCGCCTCTGGGCGCGGCCAGGCCGAACAGGGCGGCGGCAAGCAGGCCCCGTCGCCCGGGGGAGACGGGCAGCAGCAGCGGCTGGGTGCGTGGCGGGGGTGGAATCGTCGTCATCTGTCGGGCCTCCGATGCAGCACATATGCGACTGCGAGTCATTCGCATCAAGTCCACACCCATCCGCAACGAGCGTTGCGCGGCACCCCAAAACGGACCACATAAGTCTTCTATCGACAGCCAGCCCGCGGACAGAGAAGAGAATGTTCATCGAGACGGAAGGCACCCCGAACCCGGCCACCCTGAAGTTCCTGCCCGGACGGGACGTGATGGGCGGGCGGGGCACCGCGGATTTCACCGCCGTGGCGGAAGCCGACGGGCGCAGCCCGCTGGCTGCGCGCATCTTCGGCGTGGGCGACGTCGCCCGGGTCTTCCTGGGCAATGACTTCGTCACCGTCACCAAGACCGAGGACGCGGACTGGCAGCAGCTCCGCGCCCGCGTCCTGAGCGCCATCATGGAGCACTACCTGGCCGGCCTGCCGGTGATGGAAGGGCAGGACGAGGCCGCGGACGACGAGGACTTCGCCCCCGAGGACGGCGAGATCGTCGCGCAGATCAAGGAGCTGCTGGACACCCGCGTGCGCCCGGCCGTCGCGGGCGATGGCGGCGACATCGTCTTCCGCGGCTTCCGCGAGGGCGTGGTCCGGCTGCACCTGCAGGGCGCCTGCAGCGGCTGCCCGTCCTCCCGCGCGACGCTGAAGCACGGGGTCGAGACGATGCTTCGGCACTACGTGCCGGAAGTGGTCCGGGTGGAGCAGGTGGAGGCCTGAGCCGGGCAACCGCCGAACCACGGTATCATTCACGGGGGTGATGAAGGTCATCCGGGCAGGCCGGTCTGGCCGCCTGGGGCGGGTGGGACCATCTGCGGTGGCAGCCGCAACCGCCGGAAGGTCTTCCCGATGCTCTCCGATCCCTCAACCCTCGACGACAAGGCCCTCGACCTGCTGTTCCGCGAGGCGCGGACGCAGAACAAGTGGCAGGACCGGCGCGTGCCGGATTCCAAGCTCGAGGAGGTGTACAACCTCCTGAAGTTCGCCCCGACATCCGCGAATTCCTCGCCGGCGCGCTTCGTCTTCGTCCGCACCGCGGAAGGCAAGGCGAAGCTGAAGGAGGCGCTGTCGCCGGGCAATGTCGAGAAGACGATGACCGCGCCGGTCACGGTGATTGTCGCGCACGACACCGCCTTCTACGACAAGCTGCCCTTCCTGTTCCCGCACGCCGATGCGCGGTCCTGGTTCACCGGCAATGCGGCCTTCGCGGAGCAGACCGCCTTCCGCAACGGCACGCTGCAGGGCGCCTACCTGATGCTGGCGGCGCGCTCCGTCGGGCTGGATGTCGGGGCGATGAGTGGCTTCGATGCGGCGAAGCTCGACGAGCTGTTCTTCGCCGGCACGACCTGGAAGTCGAACTTCCTGGTCAACCTGGGTTATGGCGATCCGGCCGGCCTGTTCCCCCGTAGCCCGCGCCTGTCCTTCGACGAGGCCTGCCGGCTGGAATAGGGGCTGTCAGCTCAGTGCCGGGCTCCCCTGTCGCGCGACCGAGGGTGGCGCTGGCGAGGCAGGTGGCGCGCTGTCCTCGCACCCCTACCCCGACCAGCCTTCGGCGCCGGGGCCCGGTGGCCCCGGCCCCCCCCGAGCGGGGGAGTGCGGACCCGGCAGGTTGACGCGACTAGGCTGCCTGCTGGGTTGCCCGACCCGCATGCGGATCGAGGCGGTAGCCGCCGCCCTCGGTCAGCAGCAGCCGGGCCTGGGACGGATCCGGCTCGATCTTCTGGCGCAGGCGGTAGATGTGCGTCTCCAGCGTGTGCGTGGTGACGGCGCTGTTGTAGCCCCACACCTCGTTCAGCAGGATCTGCCGCCCGACCGGGCGCCCGCCCGCGCGGTAGAGGTACTTCAGGATCGCCGCCTCCTTCTCGGTCAGGCGGATCTTGCGGTTCCGCGCGACCTCCAGCAGCAGCTTCGCCGAGGGGCGGAAGGTGTACGGCCCGACGGTGAACACCGCGTCCTCGCTGTTGTCGAAGACGCGCAGCTGCGCGCGCAGCCGCGCGGTCAGCTCCGACACCCGGAAGGGTTTCGGGATGTAGTCGTTGGCGCCGCTGTCGAGCCCGCGGATGATGTCCTGCTCGGCGTCCGCGCCGGTCAGCATCAGGATCGGCATCCGGAGACCTTGCCGACGCAGACGCGCGCAGAGCTCGCGCCCGTCGCCGTCGGGCAATCCGATGTCGAGGATGACGGCGTCGTAGCGCGCATCCTCCGCGCCGAGCCGCGCCAGAGCCTCGGCGGCGGTTCCCGCCTGCTCAGGCGCGAATTCACCGTCGTGCGCAAGTTGTTCGCAGAGCGACTCGCGCAGCGCTTCGTCGTCCTCCACGACGAGGATCGGTCGAGGGCCGGCCATGTTTGCTCCCGCTGCTGTGGCAGCGCCGTAGCGCCACCGTGACGTCAGGGTTTCACGCAAGGTTGCCGCGCCTCTCGCGGATGCGACGGAACGACTTGCCTGTAGATAGAGAGTGCATCACCGCTCACGAACGGAGCAAGCCTTGTCGCACCTCCGGCACGATCACCAGCGCTTGACGGGCCGGAATGTTTTTATCCCCGCATGCCCCTCCCAAACGCCTTGCGCACGCCACATTGGGCCGCGTCAATGGCGACGCCAGCACGGAAGCCGACAGATGAGAGCCACGGGACACTTCCCGTCACAGATGCGCGAGGATAGCGCGGCACCGGATGGCGCCGCCAGCGCGTTGCGGGCGGTGCATCGCGCCGCCTCCGAACTCCGCCGCGGAACACCCGTCCTGCTGCGCGGCACCGAGGGCGCCCTGCTCGTCGCGGCGGCGGAGACGGTGTCCGCCCAGGGCCTGTCCGCCATCGCCGGCGGGTCGCGTGCCCCTGCCGTGCTGTTGCTGGCGCCGGTGCGCGCTGCGGCCGTACTGCAGCGGCCGGTGCCGCAGGCCGGCCCGGGCAGCTTGACGGAGCCGGCGGCGGTGGCCCTGCG
>NZ_JAPSMD010000075.1 GCF_027856955.1 Falsiroseomonas oryzae
CTTCGGCGCCCCGGCCATGATGCTGGAGCCGGGCGCGGTCGCCGCCTGGGCTGCCGGCCGCGGCCTGCCCGTCGTCACGCCCTGGGCGCCGGTGGGCTGGACGGCGGAGGCGCTGTCCGGCCTCGGCGTGCCCCTGCTGCGGTTGCGGCGCGACTGGGACGAGGCGTGCTGGCCGCGGGCCACCAAGGGCTTCTTCCCCTTCCGCGAGGGCATCCCCGCGCTGCTCGACCGGCTTCGCCCTATGCCGCCTGCGGATTGAGCGGACGGCCGAAGGCGGCCTCGATCTCCGCGAGCCACTCCGCCTCCCGCCCGAGGTAGCGGGGCGAGAGGTGGAAGGGCTCTACGCGGCGCACCCCGGCCGCGCGCGCGATCTCCCCGGCCGCGGTCGTGGTCAGGTGCATCCGCTCCGCGGCGATGGCGGCGTCGGCGGCCAGGAACGGCGCCTCGACGAACAGCGTGTCGGCGCCGCGCGCCAGTTCCACCGCGACGGCGCGATTGGCCGGCGTGTCGGCGAAGTCCGTCAGGTAGGCCACGCGCTGCCCCGGCGTGGCCACGACCAGCTCGCGCAGCGCGCCGAGCGGCTGCACCGGCGCGCCCGCGGCCTCCAAGGCGCGCGCGAAGACGGGCACGGGATGGTCGTCCGGCAGCCCCTCCGCCACGGCCCGCTTCAGCGTGGCGAGCCAGGGCCCGGTCGGCAGGCCGCGCTCTGCAAGGCGCGTGCGCCAGAGGTTCAGATGCACATCCTCCGCCAGCGCGAAGCCGAGCGAGGGCGTCCCGTGATCCAGCGGCGCTGCGCGCAGCCCGAGCCGGCCGAGGCGGAGCAGCGTGCCGTCCGCCTCCGGCGTCACGGGCGGCAGGTCCTCCCGCGCGAAGCCCGTGTGCAGCCGGAAGCGCGCGCGGGGGAAGGGGGGCGCGGCGCCGGCCTCGGTGACCTCGAAGACAAGGTCGGCCGGGATCCGGTCCACCAGGTTCCAGGTGTAGCCCGCCAGCCGGTGATGCAGCCGCGCCGCGAAGCCCTCGGGCCCGACCAACTGCAGGGTCTTCTCCCGCCCGATCAGTGGCCGCAGCAGTCGGTCGAAATCGGCCCAGTGGTCCATGTGGGCGTGGCTGACGCCGAGCAGTTCCACCCGCAGGAGGTGCCCGGTGGAGAGCGCCGAGAGGTCGCCGCAGTCGAACAGCACCGCGCCCGGCGCGTGCATCGCCTCCACGAAGACCGCCGGGTCGCCGGCGCGGCCGTTGAGCAGGCGGGGATGCAGCGTGGGCGTCATCCGGCCGCGATACTCCCTTCCGCGCGCCCGGTCCCTATCCCGCAGCGCCGCGCCGCACCGCATGGCCCGCCGTGACGGGAACGCGCGGTCGCGCCCCCACCCGGCTACGCTTCGCGGAACCACCCTCCCCCGCAAGGCGGGGGAGGGTTGGGGTGGGGGCGCGACCGACCTGCGGCAGCCCGCGCCTGTCTAGGCGACGACCAGGAAGTCGGTATGCGCCAGAACCGTGCCGGCGGCGAAGGTCGCGATGTCCCGCGCCGCGCCGGCGCCCACCCCATCCGCGTCCCAGCCCAGCCGCCCGGTCGCCTGGTCGTAGACGAACTGCCCGGTCGCCGCGGTCGCCGCCGTGCCGAAGGCCAGTTGCCCGGCCGCCAGCCCGCCCGCCTGCAGCCCGCCGCCGAAGGCCGAGGCATCCACCTGCAGCATGTCCACGCGGGTGGCGAAATCCAGCACCCGGTCGCCGCCCTCCGCGACGCTGTTCCAGATGAAGATGTCGCGCGCCCCGCCGCCATGCAGCGTGTCGCGGCCGAGCCCGCCCTCCAGCCGGTCGGCGCCGCCGCCGCCGCGCAGCATGTCGCCATCCGTCCCGCCCACCAGCACATCGGCCTGCGTGCCGCCGGTCAGCGTGTCCCGTCCGGCGCCGCCGGAGAGCGTGGCGCGGCCGCCGAGGCCGGCGGCGTTCATCGCATCCGCCGCGCTGCCGCCCTCGATGGAGATCTGCTCCACGGTGTCCACCGTCGCGGTCACGACGCCGGCCAGCCGCACGGTCCAGGCGCTGCCGGCGACGGCCTCGAAGGCGACCGCGGCGCTGCCGGTGGCGAAGCTCATCAGCAGCAGGTCGCTGCCCTCGCCGCCCTGCACCAGGTCGCCGCCGCCAGCCGAGACCAGCGTGTCCGCGCCCGCGCCGCCCTGCAGCGTGTCGGCATCCGCCACCACGGGCTCGTCGGCCGGCGCCATCGCGTGCCACATCGGCGACTTGCCGGTCCACATCGCGTGGTCCACCAGCAGGTCGTCGCCGATGCCGCCCTCCAGCAGGTCCGCGCCGCGGCCGCCATGCAGGCGGTCGTTGCCGTCCTCGCCGCGCAGCGTGTCGCGCCCGTCGTCGCCGCCCATCAGGTCGTGGCCGTTGCCGCCGCGCAGCAGGTTGTCGGTGTCGCCGCCGAACAGCGTGTCCGAGAAGGCGCTGCCGATCGCGTTCTCGATGGAGACCAGCGTGTCGCGCTTGCCCTCGAACAGCCAGGGGCTCGTGGCCATCTCGTAGGTGGTCACGATCGTCCCCGCCCCGCCCTCGTAGGGGAGCACTTCCGCCTCGCCGGGCCCGATCGGGGTCGGCGTGGGCGTGCCGTAGCCCGGCAGGTACGGCATCGAGAAGCCGGGCCAGCCCAGGTCCGGGGTCTCGGCATCCGGCAGCCAGACATTCACGGCGCCGCGCGCGGTGCTGTAGTCCACGGTGTCGTTGCCCAGGCTGCCGTCGAGCCGGTCCCAGCCGCCGCTCATCCGGAAGGTGTCGCCGCCCAGGTTGCCGACCAGGTTGTCGTCCCCGGCGGTGCCGGTCAGCGTCAGCGGCGCGAACAGGGAGGTCGTGCTCACCGTCGTCCCCGACGTCACCAGCGGCGAGGTGATCGACAGGCTGGTCAGGCTGGTGGTGCCGGCGAAGCCGAAGGTGATGGACATCGGGGTCTCTCCCATCCTTGCTGCGCCGGACCGGCGCGATGGCGGGAGAATGCCGGGCGGGGGGAGGGGCCGCCGTGCGCTGGCGCACAGGCGGTCCGGCGGCCTATTGCGGCTTGAAGCGGCTCGCCTTCGCCGCATCCGCGGCGCGCCAGAGATACCAGGCCGCGACGGAGCGCCACGGGCCCCAGGCCTCGCCGATGACGGCGAGTTCCTTCGGCTTCACCTGCGCCTCCGCGCCGGTCGCGACGCGCCAGCCCTCGCGCACGCCGAAATCGTCGACGGGGAGCACGTCCGGCCGGCCGAGGGTGAAGATCAGCAGCATCTCCACTGTCCAGCGCCCGACGCCGCGGACCTGCACGAGATGCTCGATCAACTGCGCATCCGACATGCGCGCCGCCCTCTGCCGCGTCGGCACCAGCCCGCCGACCGATTTCTCCGCGATGTCGCGGATGGCCGCGACCTTGCTGCCCGAGAGCCCGCAGGCGCGCATCGCCTCCACCGGCGTCTCCAGCACCTGCACCGCGGGCGGAAAGTCGTGGCCGGGATAGAGCGCGATGAAGCGCCCGAGGATCGCCTCCGCCGCGCGGCCATGCACCTGCTGGTGCGCGATGGCCCGCACCAGCGCCTCGTAAGGCTCCCGCCGCACCGGCCGCAGCGTGCAGGGGCCGACCTGGCGAATCACGCGCTTCAGCACGGGATCGCGGCGCAGGTGCTTCAGCGCCTCCGGCCCGGCCATCGCGCGGGCGGGCCGGTCGGGCTTCGCGGTCAGGGCCGGGGGCCCCTGCGTCATCGGAAGACGAGGTGCGGCAGCGTCAGCGTGATCCAGGGCACGTAGGTGATGACCATGAGGCAGGCGAAGATCACCCCGATGAACACCGGCAGGTAGCGCATCATCTTGTCGATGCTGGTGCCTGCCACCTGCGCCGCGGCGAAGAGGTTCACGCCGAAGGGCGGCGTGATCATGCCCATCGCCAGGTTCACCACCATGATCGTGCCGAAATGCACGCCGTCGATGCCGAAGCGCTCCGCCGCCTCCTGCAGGATGGGCGCGAGGACGATGATGGAGGCCGAGGTCTCCACGAACATCCCCACCACGAACAGGAACAGGTTGACGCCGAGCAGGTACCAGCCCGCGCCGTCGAAGGTCTCCACCAGCCAGGCGGCGGCCATGTCCGGCACGCCCTGGCGGTTCAGCAGCCAGGAGAACATCGCCGCACAGGCGATGATGAACATGATGACGGCGGAGGAGATCACCGACTTGCGGAAGATGGGATAGAGGTCGCGCCAGCCGATCTCGCGGTGGATGAACATGCCCACCAGGATCGCATAGACCACGGCGACCACGCTCGCCTCGGTCGGCGTGGTGATGCCGCCATAGATCCCGCCCAGCACCACCACCGGCATCAGCAGCGCCCAGCCGGCCTGGCGCAGCGCGACCAGGAAGGGCAGCCGGCCCTCGCCGTCCAGCTTGCCCCAGCCGTTGATGCGGCACCATACCAGCACGGTGGCGATCAGCGCGCCGCCGATCAGGATGCCCGGCCCGAAGCCGGCGATGAACAGCTCCGGGATGCTGGTCTGCGTCGTCACGCCGTAGAGGATCATCGGGATGGAGGGCGGGATGATCACGCCGAGCTCCGCCGCCGTGGCCTGCAGCGCCGCCGCGAAGGCCACGGGGTAGCCGGCCTTCACCAGCGCCGGGATCATGATGGCGCCGATCGCGAAGGTGGTCGCCACGCTGCTGCCGCTGATCGCGGCGAAGATCATGCAGGTGACCACGCAGGTCGCCGGCAGCCCGCCCTGGATGCCGCCCACGATGGACTTGGCGAATTCCACCAGCCGGCGGGAGATGCCGCCGACATCCATCAGGTTGCCCGCCAGGATGAAGAACGGGATCGCCGCCAGCGGGAACTTGTCCAGCGCGACGAAGAGCTGCTGCGCCGCGACGATCAGCGGGAAGTTCGTGTAGCCGGCGATGCCGACCACCGCGGCGATCCCGATCGCCACCGCCACCGGGATGCTGGCCGCGAACAGCACCAGCATCACGGTGAGCATCGCGCCGCTCATGTGTGCGTGCCCTCAGACGCCGGGCGGCGGCATCCGCCGCCTTGGCTTCGCGCAGGCCACAGGCGCACCGGGCCATGCGGGCGGGTTGTGCGCGGGCCGCATTCGCGGCCTCGGTCCGCTGCCGCGGACCGCCAGCGCCGGTCGATGAAGGGCCTCATACCGCGCTCTCCAGTTCCTCGCTGCGGCGGTCCAGGAAATGCGCAACCGCGCCGACCATCGCGAAGACCGCGCCGATGGGGATGGCCGCATAGCCCCAGGAGATGGAGACCTCGAGCCCCGCCAGCTCCTGGAACTGCACGCGCTCCGCCATGATCCAGCCGAACCAGAACATCACGCCCATCAGGGAGAGCGAGCAGGCCAGCGCCGCCGCCTCGATCGCGCGCCGCACCGCGCCGCGCGTATAGCGGTGCGCCATGTCGATCGACACCAGCGCGCCCATCCTGAGCGCGACCGCCACGCCCAGATAGGCCATCCAGATCAGCGCCATCCGCACCAGCGCCTCTGACCAGATCGACGGCGTGGAGGTGGCGAAGCGCGCGATCACCTGCCACATCCCGGCCGCCACCGCGACGGCCAGCGCGATGCAGGCGACGATGGACGCGATGCCGGTCGTGACCCGGTCGAGCGCCAGCACGCCCCGCCGCAGCGCGGCCCGCGCCCCTCCGCCGGAGCCCGCCCACAGCGCGATGCCCACCGCGACCAGCGTCGCGGCGAGGGTCGCCTGCAGCGGCATCACGTTCATCGCGTTCATCGGCAGTCCTCGGGATGCGCGCCCTGGATGCGCAAAGGGGCGCGGGGGTGTGCCCCGCGCCCCCGGTCAGGCCCTTGGCAGGCTTACGACGCCGGGCGCCATTCCCGGATGCGGCGCAGCAGCGCCTGGTCCAGGCCGCTCTCGATCTGCGACGCGCCGGGCTGCAGCGCCTGCTGGAAGGCGGCATTGTCCACCTGCGTCGTCACGGTCATCCCGCGCCGGCGCAGCTCCTCCACGCCGGTCTGCTCGTCGGCGGTGACGCGGGCGCGGTTCGCCGCGGCGCCGGCGCGCGCGGCCTCCGTGAAGGCAGCGCGGTCGGCGGCGTTCAGTCGCCCGACCATCGCCGGGTTGCAGATCAGCACGGCCGGCGAATAGACGTGGCCGGTCAGCGTCAGGAAGCGCTGCACCTGGTTCAGGTTGTTGGCCACGATCACCGGGATCGGGTTCTCCTGCCCGTCCACCGTGCCCTGCTGCAGCGCCGGCACCAGCTCGCTGAAGGCCATCGGCGTCGGCAGCGCGCCCAGCGTGGTGAAGGCGCGCATGTGGACCTGGTTCTCCATGGTGCGCACCTTCAGGCCGCGCACATCGGCCGGCGCGTTCACCTCACGGCGGGAATTGGTCAGGTGGCGGAAGCCGTTCTCCATCCACACCACGCCGACCAGGCCGCGCGCGTTGAAGCGGGCCAGCAGTTCCTGGCCGATCTGGCTGTCCAGCACGCCGCGGGCATGGGCGGTGTCGCGGAACAGGAAGGGCACGTCGAGGTTCCGCGTCTCCGGCACGAAGTTGCCGACCGGCCCGGTGGAGGTGATCACGCACTCGATCGTGCCGATCTGGACGCTCTCGATCGCCTCGCGCTCGTTGTCGTTGCGCTGGATGTTGACGCGGAAGCGGTTGTTCGTGGCGCGCTCGAAGGCCTCCTTGAAGGCGGTCGCGCCCGCGCCGTAGTGGCTGTTCAGCGGCAGCGGGTGCTGAAGGGTGATCTGCGTCTGCGCCTGGGCGGCGCCGGTCGGCAGCGTCGCGCCGAAGGGCAGGGCCAGCGCGGCGGCCAGCGCCAGGCGTCGTGTGAAGGTCATGGAACGGCGTCTCCCAGGGGGCGGGCGCCGCGCAGGGCGCCCTTGGGGGGCGGTATAGGTGAAGCGCCGTCCATCATTCAATCCCGGGTCCCGCCGCCGACGGGCGTGGCTCGCGCTGCAAACCGGCGCGATGCGGGGGCCGGCCGGCTTCCCTTCCCGGGCCGTCGCCGCGCATCCTGCCGCCCGCGCCCACCCGAGGAGGCCGCCATGCCCGGACCCGCTGCGAACCCGCTGGAGGCCCTGGTCCTCGACCTGGTCGAAGGGGTGCTCCGCCCGCGCCCCTATGCCGAGGTGATCGAGGCCTGGCGCACCTCCTGCCCGCGCCTGACGGTGTGGGAGGAGGCGACGGATCGCGGCTGGGTCGCGTTCCGCGGCGGACCGGGCGGCGCGCTGCTGGTCGCGGCCACGGAGGCGGGACTCGGCGCGCTGCAGGCGGCCGGGCGACTCACCCCAGCCAGGCCACGCTGACCCAGCCGATCGCGACCACGGCCAGGATCGAGGGCAGCAGCAGCCGCCACAGCTGCGCCGGCCGCGTGCCATCCGCCAGCAGGCCGCAGATCATCGCGGTGACGGCGAAGGACATCCCGGCGCCGGCGGCCCCGGCGAAGTTGTGCAGCGCGGGCGCCAGCATCCCCGGCATCCCCGCCGCCTGGCCCAGCGCCGCCTGCACCGGCATCAGCGCCGCGTTGGAACTGACGTTGCTGCCGGTGATCATGCCGGACGCCAGCCCCAGCACCGGCACCGCATAGGGCGCGAGCGGCCCGAGCGCGACGGCCGCGCCATCCGCCAGGCTGGCGGCGATGCCGGATCCCGCCAGCCAGCGCGCCAGCACCACGTACAGCAGCATCGCCATGACCGGCCGCTTGGCCCGCGCCAGGGCGCCGCGCGCCAGTGCCGGGCCGTTCGCACGCGCCAGCAGCAGCCCGCCGGCGAAGACCCACAGCACCACCGCGACATGCGTCACCGGGAAGCCTGGCAGGCCGGGGAAGGGCGTCCAGGCCGGCGCGCCCGGGATGCCGCGCGCCACCAGCAGCGCCACCGTGAGCCCGGCATAGGGCGCGAGCAGCCGCACGGCGCGCCACCAGCCCTCCGCCCCGCGCGGCGGATCCAGCCGCCACAGCAGCACCAGCAGCGGAACCCCGGTGGCGATGATCCCCGCCGCCTCGAAGGGGAATGCCGCGTGGGAGGCGACGAGCAGCGCGCCGACCAGCGCCAGCACCGCCGTCTGCACAGCCATCTCCCGCGCCGGCACCGCGACGCCCGCGATGCTGGAGAGACGCCACAGCACCGGCCCCAGCAGCACCAGCCACGCGGCATTCGGCCAGGCGGTCGCCGCCGCGACCTCCTGCGCTGGCACGCCGATCAGCGCGGCGCCCAGCGCCGTGCCGGGGCCGAGCCCGCCCCAGGGCACCAGCGTCAGCGCCAGCAGCGCGAGCGCACCCGCCGGAGCCGCACCCAGCCCCATGCCGCGCAGCGCGGACAGCGCGAAGACCGCGCCGACGCCGAAGCCCGTCACGCTCTCAAGGAAGCCGCCGGCCAGGATGGTGACGACGAAGATGCGCCGCGCCGTCGCCGGCCGCGTGGCGGCGCCGACGTCCCGCTGCACCGCCGCGTGGAACAGCAGCCCGCCAGTGACGACCCCGATGGGCTTCAGTGCCAGGAAGGCGCCGCGCGCGGTCTCTTCGGCCAGGAAGGGGAGGGCGGCGACGTCGGCGGGCAGCGAGAGCAGCACCGCCGGGATCGCTGCCGCCAGCGCCGCCAGCACCGCCGGCACCGGCCCGGCCCGGCCGGAGAGCAGCAGCGCGACCAGCAGCAGCAGCGGCAGCGCCTGGAGAGCCAGAATCATGCCGCGATCCTTGCGCAGGCGGCACATCGGCGCGAGCCTGCCCGCCGATGTTCGACCCGCTCCCCTACGCCGCGTACGGCAGCAACCTGCACCATGCCCGCATGTGGCAGCGCTGCCCCGGCGCCGTGCCGCTGGGCAGCACGCTGCTGCCGGGCTGGCGCCTCGCCCTCGGCCGCTTCGCCGCCATCGCGCGCGACGAGGCCGCGCGCGTGCCGCTCGGCCTGTGGCGCGTGTTGCCGCAGCACCTGCTGACGCTGGACGTGATGGAGGGCACCGCGCTCGGCATCTACGAGCGCGTGCGCATCCGCCTGCCCGACGGGGCCGAGGCCTGGACCTATCTGGAGCGGCGGCCGCGCCCCGGCCCGCCGGAGGCGTGGTACGTGCGGCACCTCCGCCATGGCTACCGCGACTTCGGCCTCGACCCGTCGCCGCTGGAGGCGGCGCTGTCGGCCTCCGGCTTCGCGGGCTGAGCGGGCAGCGCCGGCGCGGCGACCAGCGTGGCGGGCCGCCGCTGCGCCACCTGCGCCTCGCGGTGCGTGATGTAGAGCGCGCTGCCGACGATCAGCGCCGCGCCGAGGCCGAGCCAGGCATCCGGCACCTCGTTGAACAGCAGCACGCCGAAGGCCGCGGCGAAGATCAGGCGCACATAGGAGATCGGCGCCAGCACGCTGGCATCCGCCAGCCGCAGCGCGGTGATCCAGACATGCATGGCGAAGGGCCCGCACAGCCCGGTCAGCACCAGCAGACCCAGGTTCCACCAGCCCGGCCAGGCCAGCCCTGGCAGCGCGACGGGCAGCGTCATTACGGTGGTGACCACGCCGATGTAGAACATGATGGTCGGCGTGCGCTCGCTGCGCGCCAGCATCTTCGTCGTCAGCATGATCGCCGCGCCGAGGAAGGCCGAGCCGATCGCCGCCGCGACCGGCCAGCCCACCTCCACCGCGCCGGGCCTGACGATCGCCAGCACGCCGAGGAACCCCACCAGCGTCGCCGTCCAGCGCCGCCAGCGCACGCGCTCGCCCAGCACCGGCCCGGCCAGCGCGGTGACGAACAGCACGGAGGTGAAGGACAGCACCGTCGCGGTGGCCAGCGGCAGCGCCGCGAAGGAGATGAAATAGGCGTACCAGGAGATGCCGGACATCGCGCCGCGCAGCAGGTTCAGCCGCAGCTGCCCGGTGCGCATCAGCCCGACCGGGTCGCGCAGGAAGGACGGCACGGTCCAGGCCAGCTGGCCCAGCGCGCGCGCCAGCACGATGGTGGCCAGCGGCACACCCTCGATCGCCTTCACCACCACCGTCTCGAGATTGAACAGCAGCGCGGAGAAGACGGAGAGCAGCGCGGCGCGCGTCATCGCCGTCATCGCCGCCGCGCCTCCGACACGGTGACGATCAGCGCCCCGGCCAGGATCGCCACGGCGCCCGCCCAGGCGAAGAGGTCCGGCACCTCGCCCCAGGCGAGCCAGCCCACCACCGCCAGCAGCGGCAGGCGCAGATACTGGAAGGGCGAGACGGCGGAGGCCTCGCCCGCGCGCAGCGCCTCCGTCACCAGCCAGATGATGGAGGGCGTGACCAGCGCGGTGCCGATCATCACCGCCCATTCCGGCGCGCCAATCGGCGTCCAGGCCGCGACGGCGAAGGGCAGGGCGCCGCCGAAGGTGATCAGCCCGACCCAGGCCAGGATCGTCGCCGTGCCGTCGGTGCGCGTCAGGCTGCGCGAGGTGAGCGTGATGCCGCACCAGGCGATCGCCCCGCCGAGGCCCGCCAGCGCGCCCACCAGGTCCCAGTCGCCGCCCGGGCGCAGCATCACCGCGATGCCCGCCAGGCCCACCAGCGCCCCAGCCCAGCGCCAGCGATCCACCCGCTCGCCCAGGATCGGGCCGGCCAGCAGGGTGGTGAACACCACGTTGGTGAAGGACAGCGCCGCGGCGGTGGCCAGGTCCAGCCGCGCCACCGAGAGGTAGTAGAGCCCCCAGCAGCTGAGGGAGGACAGCCCGCGCAGCAGGTGCATGCCCAGGCGCTGCGTGCGGAGCACGCGCGGCCCGCGCGCCAGGATGACCGGCAGCACCCAGGCCATCTGGCCCGCGGCGCGGGCGGCGACCTGCATCTCCACCGGCACGCCGCGCGCGGTCAGCCAGCGCAGCGACAGCGCCTCCACGGCGAAGATCACCGCCGCGGCCGACATCAGCGCGGCCCCGCGCAGGTTGTCGGCGTCCCTCATCTCGCGCGGCTGGCCCGCATTGACGTATGGCTGGTCCCGGCTAGCGTGGACGCCATCTGATCCGCGTCGGTCCGCGCCCGCAAGCGCGCCTGCCGCATACGGGAGTTGCGTCCGGGTGGCCAAGGAAGCCGAGCAGCAGGCGGCGCGGGACGCCGTGGATCGAGGCCCGATCCTGATCTGGGGCGCGGGCGCCATCGGCGGCACGGTCGGGGCGCATCTGGCGCGGGCGCGCCATGCGGTGGTCTTCGTGGACATTGTGGCCGATCACGTCGCCGCCATCCGCGACCCCGCGCGGGGGCTCGCCATCGAGGGACCGGTCGCCTCCTTCACGGCCACCGCGCCCGCCGTCACGCCCGATGCGCTGCAGGGCGTCTTCCGCCGTGTCTTCCTCTGCGTGAAGACGCACGACACGGAAGCCGCCTGCCGCCAGCTGCTGCCGCACCTCGCCTCGGACGGCTACGTGCTCTCGCTGCAGAACGGCCTGTGCGAGCGCGTCATCGCGGAGGTCTGCGGCGCTTCGCGCACCATGGGCGCCTTCGTCAACTTCGGCGCCGACTGGCTGGAGCCCGGCCGCATCCTCTACGGCAACCGCGGCGCGGTGGTGGTGGGCGAGCTGGACGGCGCCGCGACGCCGCGCGTGACGGCGCTGCATGCGCTGCTGCGCGACACCTTCGAACCCGATGCGGTGCTGACCGACAACATCTGGGGCTATCTCTGGGGCAAGCTGGCCTATTCCAGCCTGCTCTACATGCAGGGCCTGGCGGAGAAGGGCATCGCCGACACGCTGGCGCGGCCCGAGCTGCTGCCGCTGATCCGCGCCCTATGCGGCGAGGTCATGGCGGTGGCCCGCGCGGAAGGCGTGCGCCCGCTCGGCTTCAACGGCTTCGACCCGGCGGCCTTCATGCCCGGCGCGACGGAGAACGCCGCGCGGGCCTCCGTCGCCGCGCTCGAGGCCTTCAACCGCCCGAACGCCAAGACGCATTCCGGCATCTGGCGCGACCTCTGGGTGCGCCGGCGCGCGACGCCCGCCGATGCGCAGATCGGCGCCGCCATCCCGATCGGGCGTGCGCATGGCATCGCCTGCCCGGCGCTGGCTCGGCTGATCGCGATGATCCATGAGTGCGAGCGCGGCGAGCGCAGCATGTCCGACGATAACCTGACCGAGCTGGCGAGGAGCCTCACATGAACATCCGCTTCGACGGCGTGACCGTCGCCGTCACCGGCGCCGGCCACGGCTTCGGCCGCGCCATCGCGCGCGGCTTCGCCGGATTGGGCGCGCGCGTCTTCGGCTGCGACCTCTCGGCCGCCGAGCTGGCGGAGACGGCGCAGGGCAATGGCATCGCCACCGCCGCCTTCGACCTGACCGCGAAGGGCGCCGCCGAGGGATGGATCAAGTCCATCGAGGACGCGACCGGCGGCCCGGTCGGCGTGCTGGTCAGCAATGCCGGCGGCGTGCGCGGCCAGGTGATGCACCCCGTGGAGGAGGTGCCGGAGGAGGACTGGCACGCCATCTTCGACATCAACACCCATGCCGCCTTCCGGCTGGCGAAGGCCGTCGCGCCCGGCATGAAGAAGGCGCGCCAGGGCCGCATCGTGACGATCAGCAGCGGCGCCGGCCTCAAGCCCAGCCGCACCGGCATCCAGGCCTATTGCGCGGCGAAGCACGCCCTCGTCGGGCTGACGAAGCAGCTCTCCCGCGAGCTCGGCCCCTTTGGCATCACGGTGAACTCCGTGGCACCCGGCTTCGTGCTCTCCAACCCCGCCTCCATCGCGCAGTTCGAGAGCTACGGCGAAGCGGGCAAGAAGGCGCTGGTGGAGGGGCTTGCCATGCGCCGCCTCGGCACGCCGGAGGACATCGCCACCGGCGTGCTGTTCTTCGCCAGCCCGCAGGCCAACTGGATCACCGGCCAGGTCCTGTCGGTCGACGGCGGCAGCTGAGCGCGGGCGGCGAGGCCGGGCGCGACGCGATGCCGCCGCAGGCGCTTCCCTGGGCGCTGATCGGCTCCGCCTGCCTCGCCATGTTCGCGATCTCCGCGAGCGGCACCACCCGCGCGCCCTTCCTGCTGGAGATGGCGCGCGACCTCTCCACCAGCCTGGCGCTGACGGCGAACCTGATGGCGATCAACGCCGTCACCTGGGGCGTCGCCTCGCTGCTGGTGGGGCCGGTCTCGGACCGCATCGGGCGCCGGCCCTTCCTGCTCGGCGCGCCGCTCCTGCTCGGCCTGTCCAGCGTCGGCATCGCCGGCGCGCAGACCTTCCCGGGCGTCGCCGCCTGGGTCGCCGTGGCCGGCGCGGCCGCCGGCGCGATCTCCACCGCCGTCGTCACCGAGGTCTCCTCCCGCGTCGAGGACCGCCAGCGCGGCCGGGCGCTGGGCTGGGCGCTCTCGGGCCAGTCGCTCGCGCTGCTGCTCGGCGTGCCGCTCGCGGCGTGGGTCGGCGCGGCGATCGGCTGGCGTGGGGTGAATCTCTGCGTCGCGGCGGTGGCGCTGGCCGCGGGACTCACCCTGCTGCTCGCCACACGGCGGCCGGTGGCGGCGCGTGGCCGGGGCCAACCTTCCACCACCGACTACCGCGCCGCCATGTCCCCGCGCGTCCTGCGGCTGCTGGCGACGGGCGTGACGGAGCGCAGCTGCTACGCCCTGGCCGTGACCTTCTTCGCGACCTTCCTGCAATCCGCCTACGGCCTGTCGCTCGCCGGGCTGGCGTTGCCGCTGGCGGTCTTCGCTCTCGGCAACATCCTTGGCACGCTGCTCGGCGGGCAGCTCGCCGACCGGCTGCCGAACCGGCTGCTGACCTATGCGGGCGCGATGCTCGCCGCCGCCGGCATTGCGCTGCCGCTGTTCCTCTGGCACGGCAGCCTCGTCGCCTCCGTCGTGCTCGGCTTCGGCTTCGTGCTGGCCATCTCCGTCGCGCGGCCCTGCCTGATGGCGGCGTTGAGCAACGTGCCGGAGGAGGTGCGCGGCACGGTGCTCGGCCTCAACGTCACCTCCGCCTCGATGGGCTGGCTCGGCGCGACCGCGCTCGGCGGGCTCGCCATGGCGGAGTTCGGCTTCGCGGGCCTGGCGCCGATGGCGGCCGTGCTGTCGGCGGCCGGCGCCTGGCTGGCGCTTTCCGCCGCGCGACGGGGCTGACGGCGCAATTGCCGCCAGGCCCGCGCGCCGGCCTCACCCGATGGGGCTGAGGTCCAGCTTGCCGTTCTCGTCCGTCGCCGCCACGCGCAGCAGGTCGGCGAAGGTGAAGCTGCGGTCCGCGCCGGGCAGCGCCAGGCCCGGGACGGGGTCGCCGAAGCGCCAGGTCGGGTTGCGGCCCAGGATGCTGGCCGGGTCGCCGTCCAGCAGCCCGACGAAGGTCTCGGCGACGATGCGGCTGCCGAGCGGCCCGAGCCGCGCGCCGCGCTGCGTCACATGCGCCTCCTTCAGGATGTAGTACCAGAGCGGCGTGCGCTCGTGCAGGCCGTGCCTGCGCGCCGCCCGGCCGTCCGGCGTGTCGTCGCCGATCTGTGCCGGCGACAGCGACTCGATCCGCATCCGCTTCGCGATGTCCTGTGCAGCTGGCAGCCTCATCTTCATGCCGCGCCGCAGGTTCATCACCGCCAGGCTCGTGCTGCCGTCGGGTGCCGGCTTGCGCTCGGCCGGCGGCGGCGCCGGCGGCACGCCCAGCAGGTGCAGCTCCTCCGCCAGGTAGGGGTCGATGTTGCGGCTGAGGTTCAGGCCCAGGCCGGGCGAGGTGCCGACATCGCCCTCGAACCGCACGAAGCGCCGCCAGTCGATGATCCAGTCGCCGGGGAAGGTCGGCGTGCCGCCTGGCCGGCCGATCTGCCCGGACTTCGCGGTGAACAGGAACAGCAGCGCGAAATTGGCCGGCGGCAGCGGCGCATTGCCCGGTCGGAAGATCCGGTTGTGGTTGTAGATCTCCCGCACCATGGAATGGCCCAGCCGGTAGGCGGCGGCGGAGAACTCCACCGGGATGTAGGGCGTGCCGCCCGGGCCGAACTGCTCGAAGCGGAAGAAGTCGCGCCGGTCCACCGCGGCGGCGATGTCGTTCACGTCGCACAGCTTGGCGACGAAGTCGCGCAGCACCATCGCCTGGTAGAGGTCCACCACCGCGCGGCGCGTCTCGTCGAACAGCCGGCCGCGCGGCACCTTGCCGTCCAGCTTGCGCGCGACGGCGTTGTGGAAGCGCAGGAACGCCACATGCGTCTGCGCCACCAGCAGGTTCTCGTCGTTGCGCTCGTCGCCGATGATGGCGAAGCCCTGCGCGTTGCGCGGCAGGTCGTGCGGCAGGCCGGAGAAATCCTCCGCAGCGCCCTTGCTGGTCAGGCCCAGCAGCAGCTTCACCGGCGCCGGATCGCCGCCCATCCCCTTGCTGTCGCGGTCGTACATCGAGGGTTGCGCGCGCGGCCCGGAGCCATAGACGCTGTCGAGGTCGAGGCCGGGCGTGCGGAAGTTCCACACCGCCGTGGGATCCTCCGCCATCTCGCTCAGCGTCGTGGTGTCCAGCGTGATGTCGTGGTCCACGAACTGGCCGAGATAGGTGTAGCCGGCGGGGATGTTCTCGTTGTCGCCAGAGGGCCGGCCGCGCGCCCCGTCCACCATCGCGAGGCCCAGCTCCACCAGCGCCGCGTCGGGCACATCGAGCGGCGTGTCGAGCTCGGGGAACATCCGGCCGAAGCGGCCGGCCTTCGCGGTGGTGCCGAGCGGCGGCACGATGTCGTGCCGTTCGGTGCGGCCGTGATGGCCGGGTTCGGTCGTGGCGGTCGTCGGAGCGGTTTCGGGCATGGCCGGCGCCTCCTGCGTTGCTGCGGGCGGGGCGCAGCCTCGGCCCCGCGATGCGCAGGGTCGAGCGAAGTCACGCGAAAGCGCGACGAAAATTCTCCGATAGGTCGTTCACTGCAACGTGACTGCGCTCGCTCCGGGCGGGTCGTTCCTCTGTTGCGCGTGACGCTCGTGCAGGACTGCGTGCTGCACGCGACGCTGGAGGCACGGCTGCGGGAACTGCAGGACCGCGCGCACCGCACCGAGAGCGAGGCGCCACTCGACTTACGCGAGCGGGATCGCCGAGACGGTGGATACGCGGCCGCGGCGCTCCCGCACCAGCTTCCGCGAGGATGCCCCACGCGCCGCCGGTCGCGATGTGCCGTCCGCGGCGGCAAGTGGCGAGATGCCGCGCACGGGCGACTGCGCGACGCCCAGCGCCTGATCGTGCCCGCTCACTCCAGCGTCGCGAACAGCCCCGCCAGCAGCCGCGCGCGCGGCACCAGGCTGCCGATCGTGATGTGCTCCTCCAGCGTATGCGCACCCGCGCCGCCGACGCCGAGCCCGTCCAGCGTCGGCACGCCCATCGCGCCGGTGAAGTTCCCGTCCGAACCGCCGCCGCTGCTCTGGTGGTTGATGTCGAAGCCGATCGTCTGCGCCAGACGGCGCGCATGGCCGTACAGCGACATCACCTGCTCGTCCGCTTCCCACACCGGCCGCGTCACGCCGCGCGTCACCTCGAGCGCCACGTCGGGATTGGAGGAGGCGAGCGCCAGCATTCGTGCGACGCCCGCATCCAGGTCCGCCTGCCGCTTCGCCATGGAGAGCACCTCCAGGTCGCAATGCGTGGCGACGCAGTTCACCCACTGCCCGCCGCGGATCACGCCGGCCGAGAAGGTGCAGTCCTCCGTCGTCATCGCCTCGATCGCCAGCACCTGGCGACACATCTCGCGGATCGCGCTGCGCCCTTCGCCCAGCGTCGCGCCGGCATGGCTCGGCCGTCCGGTGGTGCGCAGGTTGAAGCGGGCGATGGCGTAGCGCCCGGTGACCACGCCGCCATCGGGCCGCGCGGGTTCCGGCACCAGCACGAAGCTCGCCCGCGCCGCTTCCGCCTCGATCAGGTCGCGCGTGCTCGGGCTGCCCACCTCCTCGTCGGAGGTCAGCAGGAAGGTGACGGGCAGCGGCGTCGCGATCCCCGCCGCGCCGATCCGGCGCATCGCCTCCACCGCCAGGAAGGTGCCGCCCTTCATGTCGAAGACGCCGGGGCCGCGCACCAGCCCCCCATCGCGCCGCCACGGCATCTTCGCGAGCGTGCCGACGGGGTGGACGGTGTCGAGATGCGCCAGCACCAGGATGCCCGGCGCGGCCTCCCCCGACGGGTGGGGGAAGCGCGCGCGGATGCAGTCGCCGAAGCCCATGCGGCCGGGGATGCGCTCGATCCGCGCGCCCAGCAGCGCCAGGTCGCGCGCCGCCAGCGCCATCATCGCGTTCACCGCGGCCGTGTCGAAGGTCGGGGATTCGCATTCCACCCAGGGCCGCAGGCCCGCCAGGATCGCCTCCGTGTCGAAGGGCAGGTCGAGGGCGGGGTGGCGAAAGGCTGCGGCGTCCATGGCGGGCTCTTCCGGAGGGTGCGGCAGCCTGCGGGCGATGCCGGGCCGCGGCAAGGGGCTGTGGCCCCGCCGCACGGCTCGGGTGTGCCGCCTCGCGGCCGCCTGCTAGGCTCCCGGGATGAGCGCCAGCACCCCCCCCGGCCCGCGCCCGCGCCTCGTCCCCCAGGCCGGGCCCGCGGC
>NZ_JAPSMD010000076.1 GCF_027856955.1 Falsiroseomonas oryzae
CGGCGGGCTCCTCCGCGCTGCTGCTGCTCCTCGCGCTGGCCGTCGCGCGGCGCCAGCGCGCGCTGGCCCGGGCGAATGCCGACCTGGAGCGCCGCGTCGCGGAGCGGACACGCGACCTGCACGGGCGCGAACGGCTGCTGCGCCTGGCGCAGCAGGCCGCCGGCGCCGCATCATGGTCCTGGGAGCCGAGCAGCGGCGCCCTCCGCTGGTCCGACGAGATGTTCGCGCTGCTCGGTCTCGACGCGCGCGACCCGGCCGTGCAGCCGAGCTTCGACGGCTTCATGGCGATGGTGCACCAGGCCGACAGGCCGGCGCTGCACGCCGCGCTGCAGGCCGCGCTGCGCGAGGGCGTGATGTCCGTGGAGTTTCGCGTCCTGCGCCACGGCCCGCACGGCGTCGCCGAAACCGTCTGGCTGCTGTGCCGCGCCCGGCTGTTCGCCGCCGGCCCTGGCGAGCCGGCGGTCCTGGTCGGCATCGACATCGACATCACCGAGCGCCGGCGGGCCGAGGAGCGCTTCGAGGTGGCGACCGCGGCGATGTCCGGCTTCGTCTACGAGTGGGACGTGCGGAGCGGCCGCATCGAGCGCACGGCGGGCGCGGCGCCGCTGCTGGGCGGCGAGCTGTGCATGTCCGCCGAGGCATGGATGGAACGCATCCACCCCGACGACCGCGCGCGCGCGCGCGCGGACCGCGAGGCGGTGGCGCGCGATCCCGCGCGCGACAGCTACGCGATGGAGTACCGCGTGCGCGGCGCCGGGGGCGACTGGGTCTGGCTGTGGGACCGCGGGCGCATCACGCGCGACCCTGCAAGCGGCGCGCCGCTGCGCATGGTCGGCGGCGCGGTGGACATCACTGCGCGCCGCCTGGCGGAGGAACGGCAGGGGCTGCTGCTGCGCGAGGTCGACCACCGCGCGAAGAACGCGCTGGCCGTGGTGAAGGCCGCCCTGCGACTGACCCCGCGCGACGATCCTGGCGCCTTCGCCGCCGCGATCGAGGGGCGGATCGACGCCCTGGCGAAGGCGCAGGCGCTGCTCTCCGGCACCAGCTGGTCCGGCGCCGGGCTGCGGGATGTGCTGGCCGGCGCGCTGGAGGCCTTCGTGGGCACGGCGGGCTCGCCGCGGCTGGTGCTCGACGGCCCGCCGGTGTTGCTGGCCGCCGTGGCGGTTCAACCGCTGAGCATGGCCCTGCACGAACTGGCGACGAACGCGACGAAATACGGCGCGCTCTCCGCCCCCGATGGCTCGGTCCATGTCCGCTGGCGTGTCCGCGGCGACGTGCTGGAGCTCTCCTGGTCGGAGCATGGTGGCCCATCGGCCCAGGAACCGCCGGATCGACGCGGCTTCGGATCCCGCGTGGTGGAGACTACCGTCCGGTCCCAGCTGGGCGGCAGCATCAGCTGGCTGTGGCTGGAGGACGGGCTGCGGATCGAGATCAGCTTCCCCGCAGCCCGTGTCCTGGCCCGCCGCGCCGCCTGAGCGCAGGCGGACCGGGTCTGGCGCCTCCGGCATCGGGGATGCAGGCCCCGACCGCACCCGCCTTCGGCGTGCGCAGTCCGGGCGCTTGCATGCCCGGCGGTGCGCGCCTCATCCCGTGTCACGCGCGCGCCGCGCGCGCGAATCGCAGCAGGCGCGACGCCACCGGCCACAGCAGCCCGGCGGCGGTGACGGCGAAGAGCAGCAGCGCGATGGGACGGCCGAGGAAGCCGGAAAGATCGTCGCCGAAGATGATCAGGCTCTGCTTCAGCGTCTCCTCCACCATGCCGCCCAGCACCAGCCCCATGATCAGCGGCGCCGGCGAGAAGCCCGCGCGGCGGAACAGGAAGCCGACCACGCCGGCCGCCAGCATCACGTAGACATCGCCCATGGACTGGTTCGGCCCGTAGGCGCCGACGACGCAGAGCACGAAGACGGCGGGCCAGAGGAAGGCGGACGGGATCAGGCTGATGCGCGCGAAGAAGCGCGCCATGTAGAGCCCCATCGCCAGGTAGAACAGGTTCGCCGCCAGCATGGAGGCGAAGACGGCGTAGAGCAGCGTCGGCTGCTCGTTGAATAGGTGCGGCCCCGGCCGCACGCCCTGCACGATGAGGCCGGCGAGGATGATCGCCGTCGTCGCGCTGCCCGGGATGCCGAGCGCGAGGGTGGGCACCATGGATCCGCCGACGGCGGCGTTGTTCGCGGCCTCCGGCCCCGCCACGCCCTCGATGGAGCCGTGGCCGAACTCGTGCTTGTGCTTCGACCAGCGGCGCGTCTCGTTGTAGCCGATCAGCGCGGCGGTGGTGGCGCCGAGCGCCGGGAGCGCGCCGATGAAGGTGCCGATGCCGCTGCCGATCCAGATGGAGCGGGCGCATTTGCGCATCTCCGCCCAGCCTGGGACGCGGGCCGCATCGGTGAAGGCGATGGTCGGCTTGCCGTAGCGCCGCGCCGCCTGATCCAGCATCTCGCCGAAGGCGAAGAGGCCGATCAGCACGGGCACGAAGCCGATGCCGTCCGACAGTTCCATGACGCCGAAGGCGTAGCGCTCGACGCCGGTCGTCAGGTCCATGCCGACGGTCGCGATCAGCAGGCCGAGCGCGGCGGCGATCAGGTTCTTCACCGCGCTGTCACCGCCGATCGCGGCGCACATCGACAGCCCGAACAGCGCGAGCGCGAAGTATTCCGGGGGACCGAAGGAGTAGGCCGACTGCGCCAGCAGCGGTGCGGCGACGATCAGCACGACGACGCTGAAGATGCCTCCGATCGCCGAGGCGACGGCCGACATGCCGAGCGCAAGCCCCGCCTGGCCCTTCTCGGCCATCTTGAAGCCCTCGAGCGCGGTGGCGCTGGCGGAGGGATCGCCCGGCGCGTTCACCAGGATCGCGGTGATGGAGCCGCCGAAATTGGCCGCGCAGTAGATCGCGCCGAGGAAGCAGATGGCGGGCACGGGGCCCATCGCGATCGTCATCGGCAGCATCAGCGCGATGGTGGTGGAACCGCTGATGCCCGGCAGCGCGCCGACGAAGATGCCGAGCACGGTGCCGAGCAGCACCATCAGCATCACATAGGGGTCCACCAGAACGGCGAGACCGCCGAGGAAGCCTTCCACGCGCCTAACCCCCGAAGATCAGGCCGCCGGGCAGCGTCAGCCGGAACACCCTCACGAACACCAGCCACAGGCAGAGCGTGAACGCGGCAGCGACGCCGGCCAGCAGGATGGGGCGCCGCTCGCCCCAGAGCCAGCCCGCGACGACCATGAACAGCGCGCTCGCGCCCAGCATGCCCGCCAGCGCCATCGCCGGCAGGAACAGCGCGCAGCAAGCCCAGATGGCGAGCGCCCCGCGGTCCGGCGCCACGTTGTCCGGATCGGGCTGTCCCGGCTCCTGCAGGAACAGCAGCACGGCAAGGCCCAGGATCGTGATGCAGATCAGGCGGGGGAACTCGACCGCGCCGAGGCCCGGCAGGCCCGGCGGCACGGGATCGAACAGGAAGGTCCCGCCGAATGCCGCCGCCGCGACCAGCGCGACGAGCGTCGCGCTGATCCGGTTGGCGTTGCTCGAGCGGGACGGCGCCGCTGACGCCTTCACCGCAGCAGGCCGAGCGCGGTCAGCGCCTCCCGCCCTTCCTCGTAGAAGCCGGTGAGCTGGCGGCCCCAGACCTCGCGGCCGGCGACGGAATCGAGCGACTGGCCGGTGTTCTCCAGATAGCCGCGGTAGATCGGCCCCGACATGGCGCGGATCAGCCCCTGTTCGAGCCGCGCGACGCGGTCCTCCGGCGTACCCCTCAGCACGGCATAGCCGCGCACCGTGGCCGCGGTCGCGTTGATGCCGAGCTCCTTGCCGGTCGGCACGTTGGGGAAGCCTGACAGGCGCTGTTCCGACATCACCATCAGCGGCCGCACCTCTCCGGCGCGCAGCTGCGATTCCGCCTCGGCCGGGTTGAGCAGGCCGACATCGATGTTGCCGCCGACCAGGTTGATGACGATGTCGCCGCCGCCGCGGAAGGGTACCAGCGTCGGCTGCTGAAGCTGCGCGGCGCGGCCGAAGGCGAAGATCGCCACATGGTCCACGCCGCCCACA
The DNA here is from genome assembly GCF_027856955.1 of Falsiroseomonas oryzae. Lineage (GTDB taxonomy): Bacteria > Pseudomonadota > Alphaproteobacteria > Acetobacterales > Acetobacteraceae > Falsiroseomonas > Falsiroseomonas oryzae. The sequence continues at coordinate 4,052 of NZ_JAPSMD010000076.1, forward strand.
TGCGTGCCGCCGAAGCGGAGCGACCGCGCGCGCCCGGCCGCGAGCAGCTCCTCCGGTGTGCGCAGCGGGCTGTCGCGCCGCACCAGGATCATCTGCGGATCCTCGGTGGCGCGGGCCAGCGGGATCAGGTCCGAGAGCTGCGGCAGGTTGCGGTTGCGCAGCATGGTCAGCAGGTGCGTCTGCGTCATCAGGATGATGGTGTGGCCATCGGCGGGGCGGCTGGCCAGGTACTGCAGCGCCTGCGCGCCGCTGCCCGCGGTGCGGTTCACCACGGTGAATTCCTGCCCGAACTCCGCCGGCGCGGAAACCATCATCATGCGTGCGGTGATGTCGGTGCCGCCGCCGACGCCGGCATGCGTCACGACCTCCACCGTGCGCGAGGGGAAGCGTTCCTGCGCGCGGAGCCTAGCCGGCGCGGCCAGCCCGGCGCCGAGCGCCGCCGTGCCCGCCAGCAGCCCGCGGCGGCGGAGGATGGGACCCTGCGTCATCTGCGTTCTCTCCCTTGTCGTCCTTGTCGTCGGCCGCGTCGCGCGGCGATCTGGTGTCGGTGGCCCTGAAGCGGCGCTTGCCGCCGGCGATGTGCGCCTCGCCCGCCGCCCGCGCGGCCGCCGCGTCGCCCGCCGCGATCGCGCGGAGGATCGCGGCATGCTCGGCGTTGCTCTCGCGCATGTTCTCGGGCTGCACCAGCGCGCGCCGGCGGAAGAGGTGCAGCTCGTTGCCGAGCTCCTCGTAGAGCCGGCGCGCGCGCGGCCCCCCGCCGAACGCCAGCAGGGCGGCGTGGAAGTCCAGGTTGGCGGCGTAGTAGGTCGTGGGCTCGTTTGCCCGGTGCGCCTGCTCCATGCGCTTCACCATGGCGCGCAGCGCCGCGAGTTGCGCCGGCGCGGCGTGATCCGCGAGGTGCGCGCAGGCGAGCCCGGTTATGGCGGCGCGCAGGTCGTAGATCTCCAGCGCCTCCTCGGCGCTGACCTGGCGGACATAGCTGCCCTGGTTGCGCACCGCGACGACCAGCCCGGTCCGTTCCAGCCCGCGCACGGCCTCCCGCACCGGTCCGCGCGAGACGCCGAGACGCGTGGCGAGCGCCTGCTCGTTCAGCCTCTCGCCGGCGGCGAGCGCGCCGGAGAGGATCATCCGCTCGATCTCCTGGGCGACGAGGGAGGCGAGGGAGCGCGTCCGCACGATGTCGAGCGCGCTCTGCGCGCCGGCCGGTTCCGCCGCCGCGCCGCGCGCCGCGCGGCGTGCGCCGCTTCCGGACCCGGTTCCCTCCATGGTCGGAAACTGGCTCCGGCGACTGTCATCTGTCAACAGTTTGCGGGCGCCCGGACGGGTGCTATGCATCACCCGTGAAGGAGGAACCGCCGATGCCCGAGGGTCACGTTGCCGGGGGCCACGCCATGCAGGCCTCGACCGCGCTGTCGCGCTTCACCGTGCTCGACCTGACGCGCGTGCGCTCCGGTCCCACCTGCGTCCGCCAGCTGGCCGACTGGGGCGCGAAGGTCATCAAGATTGAGATGCCGCCCGCGCTGGACGAGGGCGACCCGATGGGCGGGCCGCGCCACGGCTCGGACTTCCAGAACCTGCACCGCAACAAGCGGGGCATGACGATCAACCTGAAGTCGCCGGATGGTGTCGCGCTGCTGAAGAAGCTGGCGGAGACCGCCGACGTCATCGTCGAGAATTTCCGCCCGGACGTGAAGAAGCGCCTGGGCATCGACTACGAGGCGATGGCGAAGGTCAACCCACGCATCGTCTATGCCTCGATCTCCGGCTTCGGCCAGGACGGCCCCTATGCCGGCCGCCCGGGCTTCGACCAGATCGCGCAGGGCATGGGCGGGCTGATGTCCATCACAGGCCTGCCCGGGCAGGGCCCGGTTCGCGTCGGCATTCCCATCGCCGACCTCACCGCCGGGATCTTCGCCGCGCAGGGCATCCTGGTCGCGCTGCTGGAGCGCGAGGTCTCCGGCAAGGGCCAGTGGGTGCAGTCGTCCCTGCTGCAGGCGCAGATCTTCATGCTGGACTTCCAGGCCAGCCGCTGGCTGATGGAGGGCCAGGTGCCGAAGCAGGCCGGCAACAACCACCCGACCTCCATTCCGACCGGCGTGTTCCCGACCAGCGACGGCTTCATGAACATCGCCGCCAGCGGCAACAAGATCTGGGAACGCTGCGCCCGGGCGCTGGGCCGCGACGACCTGCTCGCGGACGAGCGCTACAAGACCGCCGGCAGCCGCAGCCAGCACCGCGACGCGCTGAACGCCGAGATCGAGAAGACCACGCGCACCAACACCACCGCGCATTGGGTGAATGCGCTGAACGAGGCCGGCGTGCCCTGCGGGCCGATCTACAAGGTGGACGAGATGTTCGCCGACCCGCAGGTGCAGCACCTCGGCATCGCGCAGAAGCTCAACGGCGGCAACAAGGGCGAGGTGGCCTATGTCGGCCAGCCCATCACGCTCTCCCGCACGCCATCGAAGATCGTCAGCCATCCGCCGGAGATCGGCCAGCACACGGACGAGATCCTGAAGGAGCTCGGCTACGACCAGGCGAGGATCGACGACCTGCGCAGCCGCCAGGTCATCTGAGGAAGCCCTGACCATGGACGGCATGATGGTGACCGGTTCCGAGAAGATGCTTGCCCGCAAGGCGGACGGCATCGGCTGGATGACCTTCAACAACCCCGAGCGGCACAACGCCGTCTCGATGGAGATGTGGCAGGCTGCCGAGCGCATCCTGACCGACTTCATCGCAGATGCGGCGGTGCGCGTCGTCGTCGTGACCGGGGCCGGCGGCAAGGCCTTCGTCTCCGGCGCAGACATCTCCAAGTTCGAATCCGAGCGCGCGAGCGAGGAGGCGGTGAACGCCTATCAGGCGCAGACCGCCAAGGTCTACGACCTGCTCTACAACTGCCCCAAGCCGACCATCGCCATGATCCAGGGGCATTGCATCGGCGGCGGCACGGCGCTGGCCGTCACCTGCGACCTGCGCATCTGCGGCGAGACGGCGAGCTTCGGGGTGCCGGCCGCCAAGCTCGGCCTGGGCTATCCGCTGGCCGGTCTGCGCCGCCTGGTGGACCTGGTTGGCCCCTCCTTCGCGAAGGAGATCTTCTTCACCGCGAAGAAGTGGACTGCCGAGGAGGCGCGCATCATGGGCCTGGTGAACCGCGTGGTGCCGAACGACCAGCTCGAGTCCTATGTGGTGGACTACGCCAAGACCATCGCTGGCAACGCGCCACTGACCGTCGGCAGCGCCAAGGCGATCATCCACGAGGCGCTGAAGGACCGCGGCGCCGCGGACGAGGCGCTGTGCGACCGCCTGGTGAAGCAGTGCTTCGCCAGCGAGGACTACATCGAGGGCCGCCGCGCCTTCATGGAAAAGCGCCCACCGCAGTTCAAGGGGCGGTAGATCTTCCCCCTCCCCCGCTCACGGGGGAGGAGACAGCGGGCCGGGGAAGTGGCACGCGACGCGCTGCCCTTCCGCCACCTCCGCCAGCACCGGCTCCTCCGCCGCGCAGCGCGGCGCGGCGCGCGGGCATCGCGTACGGAACCTGCATCCGCTCGGCGGATCGGACGGGCTCGGCACCTCGCCCTTCAGCACGATGCGCGTGCGTCGCGCCCCGCCCGGTTCCGCAGCCGCCGACAGCAGCGCCTGGGTGTAGGGATGCTGCGGCGTCGCGAAGAGGTGCTCACGCGACGCCTCCTCCACGACGCGGCCGAGATACATCACGGCGATGCGCGGCGCCATGTGCCGCACCGCCGCCAGATTGTGGCTGACGAACAGGCAGGCGAGCCCCAGGCGCTGCTGCAGTTCCGACAGCAGGTTCAGCACCTGCGCCTGGATCGAGACATCCAGCGCGCTGGTCGGTTCGTCGCAGACCAGGAAGGCGGGCTGCGTGGCCAGGGCCCGCGCGATGGCGATGCGCTGACGCTGGCCGCCGCTGAATTCGTGCGGGTAGCGGTCCGCGTGGTCCGGCAGCAGCCCGACCATGCTCAGCAGGTCCGGGACGCGGGCGCGGCGGAAGGCGCGGTCGCCGGTGCCGTGCACCACCATCGGTTCCGCCAGCAGGTCGGCCACCGTCATGCGCGGGTTCAGGCTGCCGAAGGGATCCTGGAAGACGATGCCCATGTCGCGCCGCAGCCCGCGCATGGCGCGATCGGGCAGGTGCGTGATGTCCTGGCCGCGGAAGGTCAGCGTGCCGGCCTCAGGCTCGATCAGTCGGATCAGCACGCGCGCCAGGGTGGACTTGCCGCAGCCGCTCTCGCCGACCAGCCCGAGCGTCTCGCCCTGCGCGATGGCGATGTCCACGCCATCCACCGCGCGCACGCCGCCCGCGAAGGTCTTGCGCAGCGCCAGCCCCTGCACCAGCGCGCTCACGCGATCTCCTCCGCGCGGATGCAGGCGGCCGCGGTGCCGGATGGAAGCGCGCGCAGCGGCGGTGGCGCGGCGTCGCAGGCCGGCCGCGCATGGGCGCAGCGTGGCGCGAAGCGACAGCCCGATGGGAAGTCGGCGGGGGCGGGGACTACGCCGTCGATCGCCGGCAAGGCGCCGATGGGACCCTCGAGGCGCGGGATCGCCGCGAGCAGCGCGCGCGTATAGGGGTGCGCCGGCCCATCGAAGATCGCCGCGGCCGGCCCGGTCTCCGCAACGCGCCCGGCGTACATCACCACCACGCGCTCGCAGATGTCGGACACCACGCCGAGATCATGGGTGATCAGCAGCACGGCCATGCCGAGTTCGCGCCGCAGTCCGCGCAGCAGGTCCAGGATGCCGGCCTGCACCGTGGCGTCCAGCGCGGTGGTCGGTTCGTCGGCGATCAGCAGCCGCGGGCGGCAGGCGAGCGCGATGGCGATCATCGCGCGCTGGCGCATGCCGCCGGACAACTGGTGCGGATACTCGTCCACGCGGCGCTCGGCCGCGGCAATCTCCACCAGCTTCAGCAGCGCGATCGCCTCGGCATGGGCGGCGCGCCGGTCCAGGCCGCGGTGCCGGCGCAGCACCTCCGCGATCTGCTCCCCCACCGTCAGCACCGGGTTGAGCGACGCCATCGGCTCCTGGAAGATCATCGCCATGCGCGCACCGCGCAGGCGCTGCATCTCGCGTTCCGGCAGCGCCAGCACGTCGCGCCCTTCGAAGTCGATGCGGCCGGCGGCGGTGCCGCCCATCGGCAGCAGGCCCATGATGGCCAGCGCGGTCATCGACTTGCCGCTGCCGCTCTCGCCGACCACGCCGAGCACCTCGCCTTCCGCGATGTCGAAGGAGACGTCCTCCAGCACGCGGGTGCCGCCGAAGGCGACGGACAGGTCGCGCACGGAAATCAGGCTCATCGGATCGCCGTGCGCAGCCGCGGGTCCAGCGCGTCGCGCAGCCCGTCGCCCATCAGGTTCAGCCCCAGTACCACCAGCGCGATCACCACGCCTGGCGTCAGGGAGATCCAGGGCGCTTCCTGGATGAAGTCGCGCCCATCCGCGATGATGCCGCCCAGCGTCGGCGTCGGCGGCGGCGGGCCGACGCCCAGGAAGCTCAGCACCGCCTCCGCCAGTACCGCCAGGGCGAAGACATAGGTCTGCTGCACGACCAGCGGCGCCATGGCATTGGGCAGGACGTGGCGCAGCAGGACGCGCGCGGGGGAGGCGCCGATGGCGCGCGCCCCCTCCACGAAGGGAAACTCCCGCACCACCAGCACGCCCGCGCGCATCACCCGCGCGGCGCGCGGCACGTAGGCGATGGACAGCGCGACGATCACGTTGAGCTCGGACGGCCCGAGCGCGGCGGCCAGGGCGATCGCCAGCAGCACCGCCGGGAAGGCCATCAGCGCATCCATCAGCCGCATCACCGGCCCGTCCACCCGGCGGAAGAAGCCCGCGACGGCGCCGATCGCGCCGCCCGCCAGCGCCGTCAGGACCGCGACGCCCAGTCCGATGCGCAACGACACCTGGATGCCGTGCAGCGTGCGGGAGAGGATGTCGCGCCCGAAGCGGTCCGTGCCGAACCAGAACACCTCGTCGGGCGGGCGGAAGCGGGTGCGGAAGTTGTTGCGAAGCGGGTCGAATGGCGCCAGCCAGGCGGCCAGCAGCCCGCACAGCGCGACCGCGCCGAACAGCAGCAGCCCCCAGCGGAAGGACGGATGCGCGACGAGGCGCGAGAGTGCGCCGGGCGGGCGACGCCGGCGCGCAGCCGGTGCCACGGCGCCGCCGTCAGCGCCGGCCATGGCGGATCCGCGGGTCGAGCGTCGCGTACAGGAGGTCCACGACCAGGTTGACCAGCACGAAGATGGTCGCCGTCAGCAGCAGCCCGCCCTGGATCACCGGGTAGTCGCGGCGCTGGATCGCGCCGACGATCAGCCGCCCGACGCCGGGCAGGCTGAAGACGCTCTCGATCACCACGGCGCCGCCCAGCAGCACGCCGCACGCGATGCCGGCTACCGTCACCACGGGGATCAGCGCGTTGCGCAGGGCGTGCTTGCCCACCACGATCCAGCCGGGCATCCCCTTGGCGCGCGCGGTGCGAATGTAGTCCTGTTGCAGCACCTCCAGCATCGCCGCCCGGGTCATGCGCGCGAACAGGCCCATCTGCGCCAGGGCCAGCGTCGCAGCCGGCAGCAGCATGCTGCGCGCCCAGCCCAGCGGATCCGTGGCGAACGGCACGTAGCCGCCGGTCGGCAGCCAGCCGAGCACGACGGCAAAGACATAGACAAAGACCAGACCGAGCCAGAAATCCGGGATCGAGAAGCCGATCAGCGCCGTCCCCATCGCCGCCCGGTCCGCTGCCTTGCCCGCCCGAACCGCCGCCAGCGTGCCGAGCGCGGTGCCCGCGACGAAGGCGATGGCCAGCGCCGTGAAGGTGAGGGAAAGGGTGACCGGCAGCCGCTCCACGATGGCGGCGGCCACGCCCTGGCGCAGCAGGATGCTCTCGCCCAGGTCACCCTGCAGCAGCGCGCCGTACCAGCCGACGAGCTGCTCGTGCCAGGGCCGCGTCAGGCCGAGCCGCTCACGCAGCCGCGCGAGCTCCTCCGCGGTGGCGGTCGGGCCGGCCATCTCCGCTGCGACATCGCCCGGCACGATCCAGACGATGCCGAAGGACAGCAGCGAGACGATCAGCAGGACGGGCAGGGCCGCCAGCAGCCGCCCGGCCGCATAGCGCAGCACCCGCTACGCCAGGCTGATGCCCCACATGCGCGGGATGCGGTACGGCTTGTAGTCGCGCACATTCGCCCGCGTCGCCTGAATGATGCCGACGTCGCCGCACTTGATCGCGATGGCCTGGTCGTACATCCGCGCCTGGAAGTCTGCGACGGCCTTCTTGCGGTCGGCCTCGGCCAGGCTGGTGGTCAGGCGGCGCTGGCAATCCTCGATCACCTCGTCGCGCTGGTGCTGCGCCGGTTGGTGGCCGCTGAAGTAGCCGACCACGCCATAGGGCCCCTCATAGGGTTCGATGCCCATCATCAATGCCCACATGTGCCAGCCCGTGCGCTGCGTCCGCTGGCTGAAGGCCGTCGGCCAGTCGGTGATCACCGTGCGGACGTTCACGCCGATGCCGCGCAGCTGCTCCGCCGCGGTGACGATCGCCGCCTGGTGGTTGGAGAAGCTGGAATCGCCCAGCAGGATGATCTCCTCGTTGCGATAGCCAGATTCCCGCAGCAGGGCGCGCCCGCGGTCCTTGTTGTTGATGTTGTAGAGCTGGCGCCCGACGTCGCCGGCGAAATAGGTGGTGCCCGGGTGCTGCCAGCCATGCGTCATCCGGTAGAGCCCGTCGGTGGAGATCGCCATGATCTCCTCCAGGTCGAGCGCCGCCTGCAGCGCGCGGCGGAACACCGGGTTGTCCATCGGCGGCATGACGTGGTTCAGGATCAACGTCTGGAAGGACCACGGCAGCATCTCGTGCATCTGAAGGTTGCGGTCGTTCCGCAGCCGCTGCGCCGCCGGCACGGCGATCGCCTCCAGGATCTGCATCTCGCCGGTCTGCAGGCCGGCGGTGCGCGCGCCGGCCTCGGGCACGAAGCGGATCATGATGTTCTCGATGTTCGCGACCTTGCGGCCCGCGAAGCCGTCCATCCCCTGATAGCGGCTGTTCTGCACGTACTCGGGAAAACGCGTCAGGCGCACATGGCTGTCGGGGCGGTACTCGACGAAGCGGAAGGGCCCGGTGCCGATCACCTCGATCCGGCTGGCCTCCTTGCCGGCCTCCTCCTCGGGGATGATGGCGCAGGGCGCGCGCGGCGAGGAGATGCCCGCGATGAAGCCCGGGCTGGGCTGCTTCAGCCGCACCACCAGGGTGCGCGCATCCGGCGTCTCCATCGCGTCCACCGGCTGCATGATGAAGGCGGAGCCGCCGACGCGTCCGTATCGCTGCAGGCTCGCGCGGACGTCCGCGCTGGTCATCCGCTTGCCGTTGTGGAAGCGCGCGTCGCGCAGCGAGAAGCGGTAGGTCAGGCCATCCGCGGAGACGTCCACGCCCTCGGCCAGGTCGGGTTGGGGATTGCCGGCCTCGTCGCGCGCGAACAGCGTCTCGTAGACATGCAGGTTGATGTTGCGGCTGGCCTGCGCGGTGGTGACTTGCGCGTCCAGGCTCGGCGGCTGCGCCTGCTGCGCCATCACCACCGTCCCGCGGGCACCCTGGGCCAGGGCGGGCTTCGCCAGGCCGGAGAGCGCCGTCGCCCCCGTCGCTAGGCCGAGTTCGCGTCGCGTCAGCATCCTGCCTTCCCCCCTCTCCCGGGTCGTCGCAGGGATGCTAGCCTTCGCACGCGACGCGGTTCAATGCGGGGAATGCGCCATGGCGACGAGCCCGGTGATGGTCGAGGTGGACCTCTGGGGCAGTGGTCGGCTTGCCGGGCATCTCCGGGTGCCGCAGTCGCGCGACGACAGCGGCTGGGGCACGATCCAGGTTCCCATCGTGGTGATCGCGAACGGCACCGGGCCGACGGTGCTGCTGACCGCCGGCAACCACGGCGACGAATACGAAGGCCAGGTGGCGTTGCTCGACCTCGCGCGCACGCTGCCCGCGGAGGAGGTGCAGGGCCGCGTCATCCTGCTGCCCGCCATGCACTACCCCGCCTGCGCTGCCGGCAAGCGCCTCAGCCCGCTGGACGGTCGCGACTTCAACCGGTGCTTTCCCGGCGACCCCTTTGGCGGCTTTGCGCTGTCCCTCGCGCATTTCGTGGACAGCGTGCTGCTGCCGCTCTGCGATGTCCAGATGGACCTGCACAGCGGCGGCACCGGCATGGACATCGTGCCGAGCGCGGTCGGCCACATGCTGGACCACCCGGAGATGCAGGCCCGCACCCTGGCGATGGCTGATGCCTTCGGCGCGCCGGTCACGCTGCTGCTCAAGGAGGTCAATGCCGGCCCCACCCTGCTGGCCGCGGCGGAGAACCGCGGCGTTGTCGCCCTGTCTTCGGAGCTCGGCGGCGGCGGCCGCCTCAACCCGCGGGCGCTGGCCATCACGAAGCGCGGCGTGCGCAACGTGCTGCGCCATGCCGGCGTGCTGCAGGGCAAGCCGGAGATCGGCGAATACGGCCACCCGCGGCGCATGACCGTGCCCGACCTCGGCCACTACGTCTTCGCCCCCGCCGATGGCATTTGGGAAGCCGCGCACGAACTCGGTGCCGCCGTGCAGGCGGACGCGCCGGCCGGCCTGCTGCACCGCATCGAGGATCCGACCGCCCCGCCTATCGCGCTGTCCTACAAGGCGACCGGCCTGCTCTGGTGTGTCCGGCACGCCGGGCGCGTGAAGGCCGGCGACCCGGTGGCGGTGATCGCGCGTGATTTGTGACCCTCAGGCGCCGGGCGCGGCCTCCGGCCGCTTGGCTTTCGCGCCGACGCGCTGTCTCATGGGGCCATGCAGGTGCTCGGCGCGCGGGGCCGCGATCGCGGCCCTGGGCGTGGCGCCGGCTCTGGCAGATCGCTGATCCTGAGGAAGGCATCCATGTCCGCCATCATCGAGGCCCGCAGCAACTCCGCCGCGGAGGAACGCGAATGGGAACTGCGCCGCGACATGGCCGCGGTGTTCCGCGTCGCCGCGCGGGAAGGCTGGAACGAGCAGATCGGCAACCACAACAGCCTGATGCTGCCCGACGAGAAGGAGCCGCGCTTCCTGATCAACCCGCGCGGCTACCTGTTCCAGGAGCTGAAGGCGAGCGACCTGATCGTCTGCGACCTGGACGGTAAGGTGCTGCGCGGCACGGGAGAGCTGCGCAAGGTCGCCTTCCACATCCATGCCCGCATCCACCTGCTGAACCCGCGCGCCGCCTGCGTGGTGCATGTGCATCCGCGCTGGCTCACCGCGCTGTCGCTGCTGCGCGACACGGAGATGCACTTGAGCCACCACAACAACCTCGCCCTCAACGACCGCATCGTCTACGACCATGAGGGCGACGAACCCGTGCACCACAATGAGGAAGGCGACCGCATCGCGCGCTGCCTGGGCGAGAAGTCGGTGATGGTGATGCGCGGCCACGGCGTCACCGTCGTCGGCCCCACGGTGCACGACGCCTTCGACGAGTGCTTCATCGCGGAGCGCACGGCGATGTACCAGATGACGGCGATGTCCACCGGCCAGCCCCTGCACCACCTGCCGGAACGCCTGCGCCGCCGCCATCTCGGCCCGTGGAGCGAGCGCTACGACGCCCGCCTGCACCTCGACGCCTGGCGCCGCGTGCTGGACCGCGAGGAACCGGACTACGCGCAATGACGGACGGGACGCCGATCTCCGATCCGCTCGCCCCGCGCGATGCGGCGATCGCCGGCTTCGCGCTGGACGGCACCGTTAAGGGCGTGCCGCCCGGTGCGCGGCTTTCGCTGGCCGATATCGCGTCGCAGGGCTGGCGGCTGCCGGAGATGCCGCTGCCGCTGGCCGTGCTGCGGGTGGACGTGCTGCGCCGCAATGCGCGCTGGATGGCGGAGTTCGCGCAGCGCAACGGTCTCTCGCTCTGCCCGCACGGCAAGACGACCATGGCGCCGCAGCTCTGGAACCTGCAGCTGGCGGAAGGTGCCTGGGGCATCACCGTCGCCACCGCGCACCAGCTGCAGGTCGCGCGCCGCTTCGGCGTGAAGCGCGTGATCTGGGCCAACCAGCCCATCGGCCGCATCGCCGTGGACGCCGCCTTCGACGCGCTGCGCGACCCGGACTTCGACCTCTTCGTCCTGGCCGACAGCCTGGCCGTGGTGGAGGGGCTAGCCGCCGGTGCAGCGCGGGCGGGGCTCTCGCGCCCGCTGAACGTGCTGCTCGAGGTGGGCGCCATGGGCGGCCGCACCGGCGCGCGCACCGTCGAAACCGCGCTGGAGGTGGCGCGCGCCATCGCCGCCGCGCCCGGCCTGGCGCTGGCCGGCGTCGAGGCCTTCGAGGGCCTGCTCAGCGAGACGGCGCAGGTGGACGCCTTCCTCGGCACCCTCGTCGCCACCGCCCGTGCCTGCGCCGCCGAAGGCCTGTTCGGCACGGAGGAGGTGCTGCTGACCGCCGGCGGCACCGCCTTTTTCGACCGCATCGGCCCGCGCCTCGCCGCCGCCGGTGACCTCGGCCGCCCGGTGCGGCGCGTGCTGCGCAGCGGCTGCTACCTGACGCATGACAGCCTGGGCTACGAGCAGGCCTATCGCCGCATGCGGAAGGAGAGCATCGGCCTCGACTACCCGCCCGGCGACCTACGCGCCGCGCTGGAGGTCTGGGCGCATGTGCAATCCGTCCCGGAGCCCGGCCGTGCCATCATCACCTGCGGCAAGCGCGACATCTCCGCCGACACCGGCTGGCCGGTGCCGCTGCGGCTGCTGCGCGACGGCGACCTGGCCAAGGCCATGCCCTTCGGCGCCTTCCACAAGGTGACCGGGATGAATGACCAGCATGGCTACCTGATCGGCCCGGCGGATGGGCTGCTGCGCGTCGGCGACGTGGTGGTGCTCGGCGTCGGCCATCCCTGCACCACCTTCGACAAGTGGCAGGTGATCCCGCTGGTGGACGAGGGCTTCCGCATCGTCGGCGCCATCCGCACCTTCTTCTGACGCGAGGACAGACGCATGACCCCCCGCATCCCGCGCCGTGCCGCCCTGATGCTGCTGGCCGCGCCGGCGCTGGCCCGCGCGCAGGCGCCCTGGACCCCGACGCGCCCGCTGCGCCTGGTGCTGCCCTTCGCGCCGGGCGGCCTGACGGACATCCTCGCCCGTGCCTGCGCCGAGCAGCTGCAGGCACGCATCGGCCAGCCGGTGGTGGTGGAGAACCGCGCCGGCGCCGGCGGCAACCTGGCTGCGGAGGCGGTGGCCCGGGCCACGCCGGACGGCCACACGCTGCTGGTCGCGACGCAGGGCATCATCGCGATCAACAAGGCGCTCTATCCGCGCCTGGCCTACGACCCCGATGCCGACTTCACCGCCATCGCCATGCTGGCGCAGCAGCCCAACCTGCTCGTCGTCTCGCCGCGCGCCCTGCCGGACGTGACGACCGTGGCGGAACTGATCGCGAAGGTGAAGGCGACGCCGGGCGGCATGCCCTATGGCTCCAACGGCGTCGGCTCCTTCACGCATCTCTCGATGGAGCTGTTCCGCGCCACCGCCGGCATCGAGATGACGCATGTGCCCTATCGCGGCAGCGCGCCGCTGCTGACGGACATGGTGGCCGGCACGATCCCCGTGGCCTTCGACGGCCTCGCCACCTCCGCCCCGCAGGTGCGTGGCGGCAGCCTGCGCGCCATCGGCGTCACCAGTGGCCAGCGCTTCCGCGCCATGCCCGACATCCCCGCCGTGGCGGAGACGCTGCCGGGCTTCGATGCCAGCCCCTGGTACGGTGTCTTCGCCCAGTCCGCGCTGCCCGAGCCCGTGCTGGCCGCGCTGGAAGCGGCCTTCCGCGCGGTGCTGGAAAGCCCGGCCTGGGCGCAGGTGCTGGCGCAGCGCGAAGCCGACGCCATGCCGCAAGACCGCGCCGCCCTGGCCGCCATGATGACGCGCGAGCGCCAGGTCTGGCGCGAGGCCGTGCAGCGGTCCGGCGCGCGCGCGGAGTGATATTCGACGACATCACCGCCTGGGCGCGGCCTGGCCCTCCGCCCGACAGCGCCGCGTCACGCAAGGCGCGGCTGTTGCTGCTGGACAGCCTGGGCTGCGCCCTGGCCGGCCTGCGGCACCCGCGCGTCGCGGCCTTCGCCAGGGCGATGCAGGCGGCCTTCCCCGGCGAGGTCGGGCTGGCCGGCGCGCG
>NZ_JAPSMD010000077.1 GCF_027856955.1 Falsiroseomonas oryzae
CAGGCGTGGGACGGGCGCGACCTGCCGGGGGAGGCTGCCTTCGCCGCGCTCGCCGCGGATCTCCGCGCGCTGCCCGACCGGGGCGCTGCCGCGGCGCTCGGGCGGCGGCTGAACCACAACATCCCGGGCTTCCGCACGGTGATCCTGCGCAGCGCGGAGCGCCTGCCGCCCGAGCCGCAAGCGGAGTGGCGCGCGGCGCTGATCCGACTGGACCGGCGCTGGGGCGACCCCGCCTACTGGCGGGTGCTGCGCGATGAGCGGCATCCCGTGACCGGCTTCTACATGCTCGCCGCCCTGGACCTGGAGCGGGACGGGCAGGGCGGCATCGCACAGGTGCCGCCCGACCGCGCGCTGTTCCTGGAGCTCATCCTGCGCACCCTGGGCATCAGCGCCGCCGTCACGCTGGCCTGCGCGCTGCTTGGCTTCCCGCTGGCCTACGCCATGGCCGCGGCCGGGCCGCGCGCGGCGAACTGGATGCTGGTGCTGGTGCTGCTGCCCTTCTGGACCTCGCTGCTGGTGCGCGCGACGGCCTGGGTGATCCTGCTGCAGCGCAACGGCCTGGTGAATCGCACGCTGATCGACCTCGGCCTGATCGCGGAGCCGCTGGCGCTGATCTACAACCGGCTCGGCACGCTGGTGGTGATGGCGCATGTGCTGTTGCCCTTCTTCGTGCTGCCGCTGTTCGGCGTGCTGCGCGGCATCCCGCGCGACCACCTTCGCGCGGCGGCCGGCCTCGGCGCGCCGCCGCTGAAGGTGTTCCGCCGCGTCTACCTGCCGCAGGCGCTGCCGGGCGTGGTGGCGGGCGCCGCGCTCGTCTTCATCATGGCGCTCGGCTACTACATCACGCCGCAGCTGGTGGGCGGGCCGCGCGACCAGATGATCGCCTACTTCATCGCCTACTTCACGGCCGATTCCGTGAACTGGGGCATGGCGGCGGCGCTGTCCGTGCTGCTGCTGGGGATGGTGGCGCTGATCTACGCGGTGCTGGCGCGCACCATCGGCCTCGATCGGCTGCGGGTGCGCTGATGCCGCGCTTCGCCCCCCATGCCGGCCGGCTGGAACGCACGGCGATCCGCGGCGCCTTCTGGCTGTCCGGCGTGCTGCTGGCCGTGCTGGTGGCTCCGCTTCTCGTCATCGTCCCGCTCTCGCTCACCAGCGGCACGCTGCTGGTCTTCCCGCTGCCCGGCCTGTCGCTGCAATGGTACGAGGAGCTGCTGACGCATCCGCACTGGTCCAGCGCGCTGCGCAACAGCCTGCTCATCGCGCTGCCCACCACCGCGGCGGCGACGGCGTTCGGCACGCTGGCGGCGCTCGGGCTCTGGCGGCTCCGCGGGCGGGTGGCCCGGCTGGCGCTGGGCCTGCTGGTCACGCCGCTGATCGTGCCGGTGGTGATCTTCGCCGTCGCGGCCTTCTACCACTTCGCCTGGCTGGGCCTGCTGGGCACCTATGCCGGGCTGGTGGTGGCGCACACCATCCTGTCCATGCCCTTCGTCGTGATCACCGTGCTGGCGACGCTGCAGGGCTTCGACCCGTCGCTGATCCGCGCCGCCGGCGGGCTCGGCGCCACGCCGCGGCAGGTGTTCCGCCGCGTCACGCTGCCCATCATCCTGCCCGGCGTCGTCTCCGGCGCGCTGTTCGCCTTCATCCACTCCTTCGACGAGCTGGTGGTGACGATCTTCGTCGCGGCGCCGGAGCAGCGCACCCTGCCGCGCCAGCTCTGGTCCGGCGTGCAGGAATCCATCACGCCGACGGTTGCCGCAGCTGCCGTGGTGCTGATGGCGGCTTCCGTCGTGTTCATGCTGGTGATCGAGGCACTCCGCCGCCGCAGCGCCCGGCTGCGGGGCGAGCGTTGAGGGGGATGGGAATGGCCGAACCGCGCACCACGCTGATCCGTGGCCAGTGGGTGGTCGCCTTCGACGGCACGGATCACCGCATCATCTCGCCGGGCGTCGTGGTCTATCGCGGCGACCGCATCATCCATGTCGGCCGCGACTGGGACGGCCAGGCGGACGAGGTGATCGACCGGCCCTATCGCCTGGTGATCCCCGGCCTGATCAGCACGCATGCGCATCTGCGGCTGAACGAGGGCTACCGCATGGTGATCGACGGCGGCCGCCGAGACTTCATGCGCAGCGGCTTCACCAACTATGCCGGGCGCAAGCTCGCGGGCGGGCCGAGCTTCCAGGCGCCGGGCGAGCCCGACGTGGCGGTGCGCTTCTGCCTGACGACGCATCTGCTCTCCGGCGTCACCACCGTGCTGGAGATGGACAACGGCGCGCCTGACAAGGGGGAGACCGTCGCCGCGCTGGCCGGGCAGAGCGGCATCCGCATCTACTATTCGCCGAGCTTCACCGCCGCGGACTTCCGCTATGCCGAGGATGGCCGCTTCCTGGTGGAATGGGACGAGGCGGGCGGCATGGCCGGGCTCGAGGCCGCCTGCGACTTCGTCGCCCGCCACGACGGCGCGCATGAAGGCCGTCTGCGCGGCATCCTGGTGCTGAACGAGTTCTACACCTCCACGCCGGCGCTGCGCCACGCAACGCGGCAGGCCGCGACGCGGCTCGGCCTGCGCATCACCACGCATTTCTGCGAGCAGCTGTTCGAGTTCCACGAGACGGTGCGCCGCACCTCCCGCACGCCGGCGCAGCTGCTGGCCGATGAGGGCTTCCTCGGGCCCGATGTGGTGCTTGGCCACGCGCTCTACGTCGCCGGCCACAGCCTGACCGCCTGGCCCTGGCCGGGCGACCTGGAGCTGATTGCGGAGAGCGGCGCCAGCGTCTCCCACTCGCCGGTTGCCTATGCGCGCCGGGGGCTGGCCTTCGAGAGCATCCCGCGCTTCCTGCGCGCCGGCATCAACCTCGCCCTCGGCACCGATGCCAACCCGTCCGACATCATCAGCGAGATGCGGATGGGCGCCATCGTCGGGAAGCTGGTGGAGCGCGACCCGGAGGCGCCGGCGGCGCGGGACCTGTTCCGCGCCGCGACGCTGGGCGGCGCCGCGGCGCTCGGCCGCGACGATCTCGGGCGGCTGGCGCCGGGCGCCAAGGCCGACATCGTCGTGGTGGATTTCGACAACGCCACCATCGGCCCGGTGATCGACCCGATCCGCTCGCTTGTCTATTTCGGCACCGGCGACATGGTGGAGCGCACCGTGGTGGATGGCCGCACCGTGATGGCGGACCGCCAGGTGCTGGCCTGGAATCAGCGGGCGGTGCTGGCGGAGGCGCGCCGCGTCGCTGGCAAGGTCTGGGCCGGCTTCAAGGACTTCCACTGGGCCGGGCGCACCGTGGACCAGGAGTTCCCGCCGAGCTTCGACAGCTGGAATGGCGCATGAGCGCCCCGCCATCCCCGACCATCGTCGCCTTCCGGGACGTCAACAAGACCTATGACGGGCGCGTGCGGGTCGTGCGCGACCTGAACCTCGAGGTCCGGCGCGGGGAGTTTCTGACGCTGCTCGGGCCATCTGGCTCGGGCAAGACCACCACGCTGATGATGCTGGCCGGCTTCGAGGGCGTGACCTCCGGCAGCATTGAGGTGGAGGGCCGGTCCGTCCTGCACCTGCCGCCGCATCGCCGTGACATCGGCATGGTGTTCCAGAACTACGCGCTGTTCCCGCACATGACGGTGGCGGAGAACGTCGCCTTCCCGCTGGAGGTCCGCAAGGTTCCCGCCGCGGAGGCGAAGGCGCGCGTGGAGCGCGCGCTGCAGATGGTCCGGCTGCCCGGCTATGCCGACCGGCGGCCGGCACAGCTTTCGGGCGGCCAGCAGCAGCGCGTGGCCCTGGCCCGCGCCCTGGTCTTCGAACCGCGCCTGGTGCTGCTGGACGAGCCGCTCGGCGCGCTGGACCGGCAGCTGCGGGAGCAGATGCAGTACGAGCTGAAGCGCCTGCATGCCGAGCTGGGCGTCACCATGGTCTATGTCACGCACGACCAGTCGGAGGCGCTGACCATGTCCGACCGCGTCGCCGTGTTCAGCGAGGGCGTGGTGCAGCAGGTCGCCGCGGCCACGGAGCTCTACGAGCAACCCGCCACGGCCTTCGTCGCCTTCTTCGTCGGTGAGAGCAACCGCCTCGACGGCACTGTCCTGACGACCGGGGAAGGGGGCTGCACGGTGCGCGCCGCGGGCGACCTGGTCGTGCAGGTGCAGGCCGTCGTGCCGCTTGCACCGGGCTCCGCCGCCACGATGTCGCTGCGGCCGGAGCGCGTTCGGTTGGGGAACGCCGCCGAGTCCTGCGCCAACCGCGTGCAGGCACGCGTGACCGAGATCGTCTTCCTCGGCGACCAGATCCGCGGCCATGCCGCACTGCCCGGCGGTGCGGAGCTGCTGTTCAAGCTGCCCAACAGCGGCGACGGCCCCCGCCCGGCGCCCGGCGAGACGCTGGGCTTCGGCTGGCATGCCGCGGATTGCCGCGCCTATCCCTCGGACCGGGAGTCCCCGCCATGACGCTGCAGACCATCCCCGCCCGCCGCGGCAAGGCGACCCGCGTCGCCGCCGGCCAGACCGTGCGCGTCGTCAACACGCATGGCCAGCAGGTCGTGGACACCTGGGCGTTCAGCGCCGCCGACCTGGCGGAGTTCATGTCCATGGAGCACAGCCGCGCGCACATGCTGCGGCTGATCCCGCGCGTCGGCGACACGCTGCGCAGCAACCGCCGCCGCCCGATGCTGACGGTCACGGAGGACACTTCCGGCGGCATCCACGACACGCTGATCGCGGCCTGCGACTGTCACCGCTACGCCTTCCTGGGTGTCGAGGGCTACCACGACAACTGCCAGGACAACCTGGTCGCCGGCATGGCGGAGATCGGCCTGGTGCCCCCGGAGGTGCCGAGCCCGCTGAACCTCTTCATGAACATCCCCGTTCATCCGGACGGCACCGTCAGCTTCGAAGCGCCGGTCTCCACGCCCGGCAGTTCGATCGCGCTGCGGGCGGAGATGGACCTCGTCGTCGCCTTCTCCGCCTGCCCGCAGGACGTGCTGCCGATCAACGGCGTGGACCGGACGCCGACCGAGGCGCATTTCCGCATCGAATAGGAGGACGACAGGCGGGCGCCGTGTTACGGCGCGGTGCGGTCACTCCTGCGCGTGGCCGAAGCCGCGCCGCAGCCAGTCCGCGAATTGTGAGGCGCGGCGGCGGGCGGCGGCCTGCGCGGCGCGGCCGCGTGGCACGTTCACCGGCGCGACCAGCTCCAGCCGTTCCGGCAGATCGAGCGCGCCGTGATCCGCCACCAGCAGGATCGCCTGCGGCATCGCCATGGTCAGGATGCCGAGAAGCCGCTTCGTCTCCTCCGCGCCCAGCACGGCCGGCAGGTCGTCCATCAGCACCAGGTCGGGCCGTCCCAGCAGCAGCCGTGCGAAACCCAGCCGCAGCCTGTCCCCCTCGTCCAGGGTCGCCGCCCAGTCGGCCGTCTCGTCCAGCCGCGTCGCCAGCGTGCCCAACCCGACGACATCGAGCGCCGCAGCCAGCGCCGCCCGCGGCGCGCCGCTCGGCGGCGTGAGCAGGTCGGCCAGGGTCGCATCCGGCAGCCAGGGGTGGCGTGGCAACGCGCCGAGCGCGTGCATCGCCGGGCGCACCAGCCGCCCCTCGCCCCAGGGCCACAGGCCGGCGATGGCAAGGAACAGGGCCGTCGCCGCCGCGGCATCGCCGGTCACCGACACCCGGCTGCCGAGCGGCAGGGTGGCGTCCAGCGGACCGCACAGCGCCGAGCCGTCCGGATGGCGCAGGATCAGGCCGGAAAGCGCCAGCGCGGCGCCGCGGTCGTCCGGGCGCAGGCTTCCCGGCTCCGCCTCCGCGCTCTCGATCGCATCGAGCAGGGCCAGTACGCGGTCGGCGGAGGCATGCCATTCCGCCAGCCGCGCCGCCTGGTCCACCGGCCAGGATAGCGCCACGACGGTCTGCTGGAAGCCCTGCGCGATCTGCATCAGCCCGCCCAGGCTCAGCTGGCCGCCCAGGTACCGCGGCGCGGACACCAGGATGGGCAGGATCGGCGCAAGCGTGGTGTAGGCGGACTGGAAGCCGGTCAGGTTGCGCAGCGCCTCGCTCTGCTGCCGCCAGGCGACCGATAGCGCGCCGAAGCGCTGCGCCAGGCCGGCGCGGGCAGTCGTCTCGCCACGCGCCAGCCCGAGCGCCTCTGCATGGTCGCGGTTGCGCGCCATGCCGAAGCGGAAATCTGCCTCCGCGCGCTGCCGCGCCTCGGTCGCGGTGGTCAGCGGTCGCCCGAGCGCGAAGGCCGCGGCCGCGCCCATCGCCGCATAGAGCAGCGCGAGCCAGACCATGTGGCCGGGCACCGGCAGCCCGAGCACCTGCACCACGCCGGAGAGCGACCACAGGATGCCCAGGAAGGCGATGAGCGTGGTGCTGCAGAAGAACAGGGTGGAGGCGAGTTCGACGGCGTGCTCCGTGGCGATCCGGATGTCTTCCGCGATGCGGCCATCCGGGTTGTCCGGGCTGTCGAGCAGCTGGGAAAGGCGCCAGTGCCGGCCATCGGCCAGCCAGGCGCCGAGCAGGCGTTCCGTCAGTGCCTGGCGCCAGGCCAGCGCGATGCCGCGCTTCGCTTCCAGCTGCGCCGCGTTGCTCAGCACGATGCCCAGCAGGATCAGCGCGAAAATCCAGACCTCGCGCAGCAGCGCGGCGGCGTTGCGCTGCTCCAGCGCATCGAAAAGCCGGGCGTTCCAGAGGTTGAAGGCGATCGCCAGCGCCACCTGCGACGCAGTGAGCAGCAGCAGCAGCAGGATGGCGCCGCGCGTGCGCCAGCGCCCCAGCCAGGGGGCCGAGAGCGCGACGAAGGCACGCAGCGTGGAGGGGGAGGCCCGGCCGGTCATGGCGGGCGCCGTTCGCGGTCATCATCGCGCCGGATCGCAGGCGTCGTCGTGCTCCTTGCCGATGGCCCGCCCTGCGCGGCGCCGAGGGTGTCATTGAAGACCTGGGGGCGGACCTGGGCGTTGACCCTGGTCAAGCTGGTCCCGTCGCCCCCCTCGGTTTGGTGACCGCGACGGCATGGCCGATGATGCCGAGGCGCGGCAAGCCCTTCGCGCATGGCGCCAGAGGAGGAAAGACATGCCCCGGCTTCGCTACCTCGCACTCGAGGACCTGGCCCCAGCCGATCGCGACCTGCTGGCGCGGCCGATCCACCTCTACCGCGCCATGGCGAACGCCCCCGGCCTGACGCGTGCCTTCCTCGGCCTGGCCAACCAGATCCGCCACCGCAGCCGGCTCGACCCGAGGCTGCGGGATCTGGCGATCCTGCAGGTCGCCTGGGTGCTGCGTTCGGCCTATGAATGGTCGCACCATATCCGGATAGGCCGCGACTTCGGCGTCACCGAGGCCGATCTGAGGCTGGTCGCCCAGGGCGGGGCAGCGACCGAGCCCGCGGTCGCCGCCGTGCTGCAGGCCGCGCGAGAGATCGCCGAAGGCGACGGCACCCTGCCCGACGGCACGCTAGCCGCGCTGAGGGCCCACCTGGCCGAGGACGCGGTGACCGAACTGCTCCTCGTCTCGGCCTTCTATGTCGGCGTCGCGCGCTTTCTGCGCGCGGCCGATATCGGCGTCGAACCCGATTACCAGGCGGAACTCGACGCCTTCCCCTTTCCGGGCGGCTGAGGCTCAGCCGCCGGCCCCGGCCTGGGCCACGCGCCGGTTCCGCAGGACGCGGCGAAGCAGGATGACGCAGACGACAGTGACGGCGACCCCGGCGAGGCACCACAGCAGCCGCGTAGGCCCGAGCAGCGCGCCGAGGAACCATCCGGCAGCGACGAAGCTTGCCGCCCAGATGCCGGCCGCGATGAAATTGAGGACCGCGAAGCGCTTGTGGTCCATGCCTGCGATGCCGCATGCGGCCGACGCCACGTTGCGGATGCCGTAGAGGAAGCGGAAGCTCAGCACGAACAGCGCGCCGTACCGCTCCAGAAGACCGGAGCAACGCGCAACCTTCGCCTCCGCATTGGGCCAGCGCCGCAGCGCGGCCGGACCGAACTTGCGTCCCAGGGTGAACCAGGTCTGGTCCCCGGCGAAGGAGCCGAGCCAGACCGAGATCATCAGGATCCAGGGATCCACGACACCCGTGGCCGCACCGGCCGCGGCTGCCACCAGCACGAAGGTCTCGCCTTCGAAGAAGGCCCAGAGCGCGGCCGCCCCATAGGCGAGCATGCCCCACTCAGCCCAGAATTCCGCCAAGGCGACCCCCCTGCAACGAAACCTCTTTATGGCCGCTCGCGACGCCGTGAGCAAATCCTATCCCGGAACGCGCGACATGTCTCATCGATGCTGCATCGCAACATTGCAGCCTCAGCCCTGCCGGGGGCTGGACATTGGCGCGCGCCTGCCGGAGACCCCAGGCGAGGACTGGGAGGCAACCGCATGATCGACCTGGATGCCAAGCGCCTGAACGGCGCGGTCATCCGCCTGCATCCGGACGACAACGTCGTCGTCGCGCGGGTGGACATCGAGCCCGGCACGGTGATCCCGGGCGAGAACGTGGTCGCCCGCCAGAAGGCGCCGGCCGGCTACAAGATCGCCACCCAGCACCTGCGCAAGGGCGACCCGGTGCTGAAATACCAGGTCACCATCGGCTTCGCCGCGGAGGACACGCCGGCCGGCACCATGATGCACGGCCACAACATCGAGTTCCGCGAGTTCGACCGCGATCCCGCGATCGGTCGCGACTACCGCCCGGTGGAGCCGGTGCCCGAAGCGGAGCGCAAGACCTTCGAGGGGATTGTCCGCGCCGATGGCCGGGTCGGCACGCGCAACTTCATCGCCATCGTCTCCACGGTGAACTGCTCGGCCACCGTTGCGCACGCCATCGCCGACCACTTCACGCCGGAGCGCCTGGCCGACTTCCCGAACGTGGACGGCGTCGCCGCCTTCACCCACTCCACCGGCTGCGGGATGGAACTTTCCGGGGAGCCGATGCAGCTGCTGAGGCGGACCCTCGGCGGCTACATGCGGCACGCCAACGTGGCCGGCGTGCTGGTCGTCGGCCTGGGCTGCGAGCGCAACCAGATCGCCGGCCTGCTGGCCGAGCAGGGCATGGAGCCCGGCCCGATGCTGCGCACCATGGTGATGCAGGAGGTCGGCGGGACGAAGAAGTCCATCGAGGCCGGCATCGCCGCGGTGAAGGAGATGCTGCCGGAGGCCAACCGCGCGACGCGCAGCACCGTCTCCGCCGCGCATCTCTGCATCGGGCTGCAATGCGGCGGCTCCGACGGCTTCTCCTCGATCACCGCCAACCCGGCGCTCGGCGCGGCGGTGGACCTGCTCGCCCGGCATGGCGGCACGGGGATCCTGTCGGAGACGCCGGAAATCTACGGCGTGGAGCACACGCTGACGCGCCGCGCCGCCAGCCGCGAGATCGGCGAGACGCTGCTGGAGCGCATCCGCTGGTGGAAGGACGTCTATGCCGCTGGCCGCGACACCCAGATCAACGGCGTGGTCAGCCCGGGCAACCAGGCCGGCGGCCTCGCCAACATCTTCGAGAAGTCGCTGGGCGCCATGATGAAGGGCGGCACGGGGCCGCTGATGGGCGTCTACCGCTATGCCGAGCCGGTGACCGCGAAGGGCTTCGTCTTCATGGACACGCCGGGCTTCGACCCGGTCTCCGCCACCGGCCAGATCGCCGGCGGCGCCAACATCATCGCCTTCACCACCGGGCGCGGATCGATGTACGGCGCGAAGCCGGTGCCGTCGGTGAAGCTCGCCACCAACACGCCGATGTACCGTCGCCTGCAGGACGACATGGACATCAACTGCGGCGAGATCCTGGACGGCACCGCGACGCTGGATGAGATGGGCGAGCGCATCCTGGACCTGCTGCTGCGCATCGCCTCCGGCGAGAAGAGCAGGAGCGAGGAGCTCGGCCTCGGCCGGCACGAATTCGCGCCCTGGCAGATCGGGATCACGGGATAGCGGCGCTCGCCCCGCCAGGGCGCGTGCTGTCAGTCGATGGTGATGCGCGCTTCCCGCACGACGGGCCCCCAGACCCGGGCGAAGTCGGCATGGATCGCCTGGTACTCGGCCGAGGAGACCGGGCGGGGCAGGGGATAGAGCCCCGCCGCGATCAGCCGGCGCTGCGTGTCCGGCTCCGCCAGGACGCGCTGCATGGCGGCGTGCATCTCCGCCACCAGCGGAGCGGGCATGCCGCGCGGGCCGGAGATGCCGGTCCAGGAGGAGACCGTGAGGTCGCGGAAGCCGAGCGCGGCATAGGTCGGCACCCCCGGCAGCGCCGCAAAGGGTTCCGGCGTCGAGACCGCGATGGCGCGCACCTGCCCGGCCTCGATCGCGCCGGTGGTGCCGGCGAGCGGCGTCAGGAAGGTATCCACCTCTCCTGCGATGGTCGCCTGCAGCCCGGGCCCGGTGCCGCGATAGGGCACGTGCACCCAGGTGCCGCCCGCCACCTTCGCCAGCATCTCGCCCTGCAGGTGCTGCACGCCGCCCGCGCCGGAACTGCCATAGGCGATGCCCTGCGCACGGCCCCGCGCCGCGGCCAGCACGTCCTGGAAGCTGCGGAACGGGCTGTTGCCGGGCACCAGCATCACGGTGGGCGTATCCGCCACCATGGCGATATGCGTGAAGTCGCGGTCGCCGTCATAGGGCGGAGGCTGCATGGCCAGCGGCACGATGCCGTGCGGCGAGGTGTTGGAGATGCCGATCACCGACCCGTCCGGCGGCGCCTGCACCACCAGCCGCGTCCCGATGGAGCCGCTGGCGCCCGCCCGGTTCTCGATGACGATGGTGCGCCCGAGGCCGGCGGCCAGCCCGGGCTGGATGATCCGCGCGGTGGTGTCGGAGGCGCCGCCGGGTGCGAAGGGCACGATCAGGCGGATGGTGGCTGCCTGCGCCCGCGCCAATTGCGGTGCGCCCAGGCAACCGGCGGCAAGGGCGAAGAGCGAGCGGCGGCGCATGCAAGGTCTCCCGGGCTTTCCCCGGCATGGCCAAGCAAACCGCGGGCCACGGGGGCGCGGGGTGCGTCTGTCATGATGGCTGGTCCGCCAGGTCGGTCAGCCAGGTCGGAGCGTGCGGCGCACCTCCGCCGAGACGTGGGCCGCGACCTCGTCCTGGACCGCAATCAGGTCGCACGCCTCGGGGCCGGCCTCGAAGCGCTGCGCCCAGACCACCAGGGCGGAGGCAGCGTCCACCAGCTGCGCCGTGATGCGCAGCCGCGATCCGGCGTGCAGCACGCTGCCCTCGACCAGCAGCGCGGCGGCGTCCTGCGTGGCCGCCGGCGGCAGCGCGAGCACGCGGATTCCGCCCAGTCCGGCGAGCGTGACGAGCAGGTCGCGCCGGAGGGCCTCGCCGACCGGCGCTGCCTCCGGCCCCAGCGCCGTGAAGGGCGCGACCGCCAGTGCCGGGCTGGCCTCGGGCGCCGCCATCGGCAGCTCCAGCATGTAGCCATGTCCGGCGACGGTGCGCAGCACCACGCCCGGCCGGGTGCCGAGCGCGCGCCGGATCTCGCCGATGCATTGGGTCACGCTGTCGTCGGTGACGTGCACCGCGCCCCAGACCGCGTCGAGCAGTTCCTCACGTCCCACGACCCGGCCGGTATGCCGCAGCAGGGTGTGCAGAACGTCGAAGGACTTCGAGCGGAGCCGCACCGGCCGCCCGGCGGGATCGAGCAGGCGCCGTGCCGCCAGATCCAGGCGGAAGGCGCCGCAGGGAAGCGTCGTCGGGGGCTGCGGGATGCCGTCGAACATGGGATCCGTCCTGCTGCTCCGTCGGGCGGACAGGTGCCGCCGTTGGGCGCAATCTGGCCGGGCAGGACGCGCCGGCGTTATGCGCCAGCGCACAGGTCGGGCAAGGCCGCGACGAGGCTAGGGCAGTCCGAGGCGCTCCGGCCGCGCTGCCGCGTCGCGCAGCTCCGCATCGATGAGCGCGCGCAGCACCTCGGGGCGCGGCAGCGTGATGGCGCGCGGCGTCACCTCCACCAGCCCGTCGCGCGCCAGCGCGCCGAGCTCGCGGGACACCGCTTCCCGCCGGGCGCCGATTCGTGCCGCCAGGACATGCTGCGGCAGGGGCGGGCTGACGACGCGCTCGCCGGCCGCATCCTCGCCGCGGCGGCGCGACAGGCGCAGCAGCTCCGCGCCCAGGCGCAGCTTCACGGGCAGCGCCGCCAGTTCCACCAGCCGCTCGTCGTTGGTGCGCAGGCGGCCGACGAGCATGCGCAGCAGCCGGAGCCCGATCGGCGGCGAGCGCAGCGCGATGTCCACGAAGGCCTCGCCGGGCAGGCGACAGAGCCGCGTCTGGTGCAGCGCCGTCACGCTGGCCGACCGCGGCGCTCCGTCCAGTGCCGCCATCTCGCCGAAGAACTGGCCGGCGCCCAGGTCGCCGAAGATCACCTCCTGCCCCGAGGTCGTGCGCAGGACGACGCGCACCGTGCCTTCCGCCACCAGGAAGACGTCGGTCGAGAGATCGCCGAAATCGATCGCCGTCTCGCCCGGGGCCAGCGACACCCAGCGCGCCTTCGGCGCGGCTTCGGCGAGCGCGGCGGGATCGGCGCCGTCCAGCGCGCGCAGCCGCTGCAGGGCGATGAGCGGATCGGGTGGTGCGATGGTCATGCGGGCATCCGGATGCTGTCGCTACTGCCGTTCGATCCCGGCCGCGTCCACCACGCGCCGCCACTGCGCGATCTGTCCGGCGACCATCTGCCGCATCTCCTGCGGAGAGGTCGGGCTCGCGACCGCCCCCAGCGTGCCCAGGCGGTCGCGGATCTCCGGCTGGGCCAGCGCGCGGCGCAGCTCGGCGTTCAGCCGCTCCACGACGGCCGCGGGGGTCTGCGCCGGGGCAGCCAGGCCGACCCAGGACAGCACCTCGAAGCCCGGCAGCGTCGCGGCGACCGTGGGCGCGCCTTCCAGCAGGGGCCATGGCGCGCCGCTGGTGACGCCGAGCGCGCGCACCGTGCCGGCGCGGATGCCGGCGCCGGTGACGGTCACGGAATCGACCATCAGGTCGATCCGCCCGCTGAGCAGGTCGGTCAGCGGCTGGGTACCGCCGCGATACGGCACGTGGGTCAGCCGGATGCCGGCGGTCTGCGCCAGCAACTCGCCGGTCAGGTGCTGCGTGGAGCCGATGCCGACGGAGCTGAAGGTGAGCGTGCCCGGCGCGCGCCGCGCCTGCTCCACCAGGTCGGCCAGGCTGCGGATCGGCCCATCCGCGCGGGTGGCGACCACGAAGGGGAAGACGGCGACGGTGGAGACGAAGGCGAAGTCCTCCACCGGGTCGAAGCGCAGGCTGCGGTAGAGGGCGGCGGAGACGGTATGGCCGCCGGTCAGCAGGATGATGGTGTGCCCGTCCGGCCGGGCGCGGGCGACATGCTCGCTGGCGATGTTGCCGCCCGCCCCGGTGCGCCCTTCGACCACCACGGGCTGCCCGAGCGCCTGGGACAGCGGGGCGGCGATGACGCGCGCGATGGTGTCCGCGTTGCCGCCGGCGCCGAAGCCCTGCACCAGGGTGATCGGGCGGTCGGGCCAGGCCTGCGCGCCGGCCTGACCGGCGAGGCCCAGGACCACGGTACAGATGGCGGCGGCCAGGACTCGTCTCATGCATCGTCTCCCGTCCCGGCAGGATGGATCGAAGCCGCGGCCGGGCGCAATGTGCCGCGGGTCGGATGCAGGAAGGCGGGACGGGCATGGACGGTCTGCGGCAGGGCGGGCAGGGGGAGTACCCGCTGCGGGGACGCGTGGCAGTGGTGACGGGCGGCAGCAGCGGCATCGGCGCCGCCGCGGTGCGTCGCCTGGCCGCGGCAGGCGCCCGCGTGGTAGTGGGCTACAACGCCGGGGCGGACCGCGCGGCCGCGCTGGTGGCGGAACTGCCCGGCGACGGCCACCTGGCGCTGCGCATCCCGATGGAGGACAGCGCCGCGATCGGCGCCGCCGCCGCCGAGGTGGAGCGCGCCTGCGGGCGCGCCGACGTTCTGGTGAACTCCGCCGGCGTCACGCGCGCCGTGCCGCATGGCGACCTGGACGGGCTGGACGATGCGACCTTCGACCGCATCCTGGTCACCAATGTCCGCGGCCCCTTCGCCACCATCCGCGCCTTCGCGCCGCTGCTGCGCCGCGGCGGCGATGCGGTGATCGTCAACGTCTCCTCGCTGTCGGCGGTGACCGGGCTCGGCAGCAGCATCGCCTATTGCGCGTCCAAGGCGGCGCTCGACACCATGGCGATGTCGCTGGCGCGGGTGCTGGGGCCGGAGATCCGGCTGATCGGCGTCTCGCCCGCGGCAGTCGCGACCGACTTCGTGCCGGGCCGTGGCCGCGCCGGGGTGGAGAAGCAGGCCGCGACGACGCCGCTGCGCACGGTGGCGGAGGCCGACGACGTGGCCCTGGCGATCATGGCCGCGATCACGCATCTGAGGCTGACGACCGGCAGTACCATCCTTGTCGATGGTGGCCGGCATCTGTGACACGGCCCGGCTGACCCGGATGCCTTCAGCGGTCAGCCGCGCGGCGGCGGCGGCGGGATCTCCATCTCGAGTAGCGACGACGACAGCGACTTGCCGTGCGGGTCGAGCGCGAGCGAGCGCGTCACCCCGCCGCCGAGCGCCCCGTGCAGCACGAAGTTCAGCGCGCCGAGCTGCGGCAACTCGTGGCGCCGTACCTCGCCCGTCACCATCGCGCCGAAATGGCGCTTCACCCGCTCCGCGGTGACGTGCCGGGCGATCCAGGCGAAGTCGGCGGGGTCGCGCGCGATGACCGAGATGTTGGAGACGTCGCCCTTGTCCCCGGCGCGTCCGTGCGCAAGGTCGCGCAGCTTCATGTTCCTCACGCCCCCACGAAGGCGAAGCCGGCCTGGATGCGGCTGCGCGGTAGCAGGACCGAGGCGGCCGCGATCACCTCCCGCGCCGACCACGTCGCACCGCCGCCGCCGCTCGGGCCGTTGAGCCAGAGCGCCTCCACCTCCCGCCCGATGCGCTGCGCCGCGCGCAGCGTGCTGGTGCGGCCGGCGATGCGGGCGCGCACGTCGCGCGGCTCGTCGGCCGGGCCAGGCTCGCCGCGCAGCACGGAATCCACGCCGATCACGTCGCGGCGCAGCTCCGCCACCTCGATGCCGGCCAGCCGCAGCCGCTCCGCCACGATGTCCATGGCCAGCCTGGCGCGCGCCACGGCGCCGGTGCCGGCATAGGAGATCTGGCCCTCGCCGATGAAGCCGTCGCGATAGCCGATGGTGACCTTTAGCGTCTCGGTCCGCGGGCGCCCCGTGCCGCCCTCCACCGCCACCCGGTCGGCGCCCAGCGCGCGGAAGAGCACGCCGGTGAAGTCGGCCGCCACGTCCGGCTGGAGATAGGCGGCGGGATCGTGCACCTCGTAGAGCAGTTGCTCCGTGCAGGTGCGCGGGCTGAGCTCGCCGCCGGAGCCCGGCGCCTTGCCCAGCACCGCGCTGCCGTCCTCCGCCACGTCGGCGAAGGGGAAGCCGAGCCGGGCCAGGTCGGGCACGTCCATCCGGCCGGGATCGGCGAAATAGCCGCCGGTGAGCTGGCCCGTGCATTCCAGCAGGTGGCCCACCACCGTGCCCTGGCCCAGCCGGTGCCAGTCATCCTCCGGCCAGCCGAATTCGTGCACCATCGGCGCCAGGAACAGCGCCGGGTCGGCGACTCGCCCCGTGACCACGACATCCGCGCCCTCGCGCAGCGCGCCGACGATCGGCCCGACGCCGAGATAGGCATTGGCGGAGATCATGGCCGGCGCGATGTCCGCCACCGTCCCCGGCCGGTCCAGCAGCGGCAGGTCGCTGCCGCGGAGCGCGGCCATCACGTCGTCGCCGATCACAAAGGCGACGCGCAGCCCGGGCGCGCCGAGCCGGCGGGCGAGGGCGGCGACACGGCGCGCCGCGGCTTCCGGATTGGCGGCGCCCGCATTGGTGACGATGCGCGTCCCGCGCGCCAGGGAGGCGGGAAGCACCCCCTCGATCCGCTCCTCCAGCCAGGGGTCGAAGCCGGCCTCGGGGTCCTTCAGCCGGGCCTGCTGCGCCAGCGCGATGGTGCGCTCCGCCAGACATTCGAAGACCAGGTAGTCGAGCCCGGCCTGCTCGGCCAATTCGACCGCCGGCTCGATGCGGTCGCCGGAGAAGCCGGCGCCGGCGCCGATGCGGATCCGCCTCATGGGTAGGATGGTGGCGCGGTCGGGGCGGCGGCTCAAGGCGGACTGATCACCGCGCATCTTCGCATTGCGGCGATCCGCACCAGATGAAAGGCGCGATGATCCACGCCGCGACACGCTGATGGCCTATCCCAACGGCGGCACGGCCGCCTCTCCGGCCGATATCCTCGCCAGGCCGATCAAGTCGGCGATCGCCACGCGCGTCGTCGCGCTGTTCAACGACCGTGCCAAGGGCGAGCGGCCGGTAACCCGCCGGCCGGACGGGCTTTTCGGGCCGCACGCGGTCGCCTGGCGGGTTCACGGCGACGTCACCTCCATGCTCGTCGGCGGCGTCGCCGCGCTGCTGATGCAGATGCTGCACCCCGGCGTGCTGGCCGGCGTCTGGGACCATTCGCGGTTCCGCTCCGACATGCAGGGCAGGCTGCGCCGCACCGCGCGCTTCATCGCCCAGACCACCTATGGGGGACGGGAGGAGGCAGAGGCGGCGATCGAACGCGTGCGCCGCATCCATGGCCATGTCCGCGGCACGCTGCCCGACGGCACGCCCTATGAGGCCAGCGACCCGCGGCTGCTTGCCTGGGTGCATGTGACGGAGACGACGAGCTTCCTGGCCGCCTGGCTGCGCTATGCCGAGCCGCGGATGACGGGCGCCGATCAGGACCGCTACTTCGCCGAGATGGCGCGGATCGGCGCGGCCCTGGGCGCCGACCCCGTACCGCACAGCCGGGCGGAGGCGCTGGCCCTGATCCGGGAGATGCGGCCCGAGCTGGCTGTCGATTCGCGCACCCGTGCCGTGGCGCGCCTGCTGATGGCGCAGAAGCCCGCCAGCCCCGCGGCCGGGCCGCTGCAGGCGCTGACCGCGCAGGCCGGCGTGGACCTGCTGCCGGACTGGGCGCGCCGGATGCACGGCCTGCCCGCCCCGCCCCGCCC
>NZ_JAPSMD010000078.1 GCF_027856955.1 Falsiroseomonas oryzae
CGGCCGCGCCGCCAGCAGCAGCCGGGCGGCGATCTCCGCGGGCTGCGCGCGCACGAAGGCGGGAGCGCCGAGATCGACGGCCAGCAGGTCGGCGGCCTCGCCGGGGGCGAGCACGGCGCCACCCGTCGCCATAGCCAGCGCCTGCTCGGGCGTCGGCCATTCCGCCTCTGGCCGGCCGACGCGGGGCAGCAGCAGAGCGAGCTTCGCGGCCTCCAGCATGTCCTGCGTGTCGTTGCTGCCGGCGCCGTCGCTGCCGACCGCGACGCGCACGCCGCGGGCCAGTGCCCGCCCCACCGGCGCGATGCCGCTGCCGAGGCGCAGGTTGGCCATGGGGTTGTGGACGAAGATCGTGCCCGTCCGCGCCATGCAGTCCAGCTCGGCATCCTCCAGGTGGACGCAATGCGCGTATTCAACCTGTGGTCCCGCCAGTCCGAGGCCGGCCAGGTGCAGGACGGCCCGCTGGCCATAGCGGTCCAGGCAGCGCGTGCGGTCCAGCGCCGTCTCGCAGACATGCAGGTGGACGAAGCCCCCATGCTCGCGGACCAGCGCGCCGAGGCCCGCCAGCAGCGCATCCGAGCAGCGCTGCGGCGCCGACGGCCCGAGCCCGATCGCGGCACCCGGCGGCGGGGCGCGCAGCAGCGCCTCCGCCAGCACCAGGCATGCCTGCGTGTCCATCGAGGGCGGGCCAGATGGCGAGGCGAGGTCGCGCAACATCACGGCAACCCGAGCGCGCATGCCGCTCTCGCCCCAGGCCGCGGCGGCGGCGGCGACCGTCTCGCGCGTCTGCGGGATCTGGCGGAAATGATCGGTGACGCGCACCGCCCCGCCGCGGATCGCCTCCGCCGCGCAGAGCAGCACGGCGTGACGGATTTCCTCGGCGGGCAGCGAATCCTCGCCTTCCGCGTATTGCACGCCGAGCCATTCGTCGAGCCGCGCCATCGGCGCGCGGCCGCGCGCCAGCGCCTCGGCGGAATGGGTGTGCGCGTTGGCGAAGGCGGGCAGCAGCAGCAGCCGCGTCGCGTCGATCGTCTCGGCGTCGTTGGGCGTGGCAGGCCCGGTGCCGATGGCGGCGACGCGGCCGTCCGCCAGCAGGACGTCAAGGCCTCGCCGCGGCGCCCAGTCGGCGCCGCCGGGCATCAGCGTGGCGTTGCGGAACAGCAGCGGTCTCATGCGGCGCTCACCCTCCGTCCCGCGGCAGGGCATGCCGCGCATGTGCTGCGATGTCGCCCGGGCGGCACAGCCAGATGCGGTCGCGCTCCGACGCCAGGCGCGCGAAGACGCGCCGCAGATGCTTCAGCCGGAACGGATGCCCGACCAGGAAGGGATGCAGCGAGAGGTTGAAGGTGAGCGGCCAGCGCGCCGAAAGGCGGAGGGATTCCTCAAGGGCGTCGATGAGCATGTCCGCCCACAACGCCGGCGGCCACTTGGCCGCGTGCAGGGCGGGGATGTCGTTGGTCGGCCGCGAATAGGGCACCGCGACGAGGTCGCGCCCGCTGCGTGTCGCGAGCCGCGTCGGCTGGTCGTCATGCGTCCAGTCCATCACGTAGTCGAAGCCGGCTTCCGCCAGCAGGTCCGGCGTCACATGCGTTTCCGCGACCCAGGGTCCCATCCAGCCGCGCGGCGCAGCCCCTTCCTCGCGCGCGATGCGGTCGCGGCAGGACAGGATCATGGCGCGCTCCGTCTCCTGGTCCATGTCGGACTGGCGTTCCGCATTGGTGCGGCCATGCCCGACGAACTCGTCGCCGCGCGCGCGGAAGGCCGCGGCAACCTGCGGGCACAGGTCGTAGATGGCGGTGTTGAGCAGCGCCGCGGCGGGGATGGCGTGCTCGTCCAGCGCGTCGAGCAGGTTCCACACGCCGACGCGGTTGCCCCAGTCGCGGAAGCCGAAATTCTGCACGTCCGGCTCGGGCAGCGGATTGACCAGCGGAATGCCGAGCCCTTCGGCGAAGGGGAACGCCTCCAGGTTCACGGCGACGAAGACGGCAAGCCGCGCTCCGTTCGGCCAGGACCATGCCGGGCGGTGCGCAATGGCCGAGTAGGGGTAGCGTCCGTGCTGCCTCATGCCGCGTCATACGCTGCCAGCAGGGCGCGGCCCAGCGCCTCGACCGTCGTGCCGTCGCGGCTCGGGTGGCGGCGCGCGGCGCGCGCGGTGGCCACGGCCGCGGCCTCCACCTGCGCGAGGTCGAGGTCGGGGAAGGCACCGTCGCGATAGAGCACGCGGCCCGCGACCATGGTCATCCGCACGTCGCGGCCGCTGGCGCGTGCCATCAGCAGGTCGGGCAGCGACATGTCGGGGTCGCACCAGGGATGCCGGGCCGGCGCCGGGTCGAGCGCGATGATGTCGGCGGCATAGCCCGGCGCGATGCGGCCGATGCGACCGTTCAGGCCCAGCACATGCGCGCCGGCCTCGGTCGCCATCGCCAGGCGTTCGGCCCAGCCCGGCGCCGGCGGCGAGGCGGTGGCGCGGCTGCCGGCCAGTGCGGCCAGCAGGCGCAGCTCCGCCCAGGGATCGCGGTCGTCCTGCAACTCGCAATCGTCGCCGCCGAGCGCGAGCCGTACGCCCGCCGCGCGCAGCGCCGCATAGTCCGGCACGCCGCAGCCCAGCCGCAGGTTGCTGCCGGGATTGGCCACGAGCGTGGTGCCGGTCTTGGCCATCAGCGCGATGTCCTCGCCCGTCAGGAACACGCCATGCGCCGCGCTGGCGCCCGGGCCGAGCACGCCCAGCGTGGCGAGGCGGCGCAGCGTGCCCTCCGGATAGAGCGCCGCGCAAGCGCGGGCCTGCGCCGGGCTTTCCAGCAGGTGGAAATGGAGCGGCGCCTGGCGGTCGCGCGCGGCGGCCGCGATATCGGCGAACAGCGCGTCGCTGACCCATTGCGGGCCGGCCGGCCCAAAGCCAAGGGAGAGGCGCGGATGGTCGCGCCAGCGCGCGGCGAGGCTGTCGAAGGCCGCGACTGCCGCTTCGGCCGTGCCCGGGAAGGGATGCCGGCGCAGGCTCAGCGCCAGTTCGCGCAGCGCAGGATCGAGGCCGGCCAGGAACGTGGCCTCGTCCACCGTGCCAGGATAAACCAGCGCGCCGCGATCGGCGACGCCGAGCATCACCGCGGCGCGTATGCCGGTGGCGTCGTAGGCGCGCAGCACCGTCTCGACCTCCTCCGCCTGGTCGCCGCCATAGGACCAGTTGGCGTGCAGGCAGGCCGTGACGCCGTTGGCGAGCATGCGCAGCGCGGCGAGCTGCACCAGCGGGAAGGCATCCGGCGCGCCGCGCCGGCGACGCCGGTTGCCCCAGGCTTCCAGCCGGTCGTCGCGATAGCCGAGCTGCGCCTGCGACAGCCCGCGCCCGTGCTGGTGCGCATTGACGAAGCCGGGCAGCAGCACCAAGGCGCCGAGATCGAGCGCTTCCGCTGCCGTGCCCTCCGCCGCGTCACCGGTGGCGACGACGCTGCCGTGCTCGACCAGCACCCGTCCCGGGCTTTCCGGCGGCGCCTCGCCGCCCGGGATCAGCGTCGCGGCGCGGAGGAGCGTCGCGCCCATCTCACGCCGCGCCGGCGAGCGCCGGCGGCAGCAACTCCGCGATAAGGTCCTCGAGCAGTTCGGGCAGGGCCAGCGGCGTCGCGCCGCCGCCACCCCGGCCGAAGGGGCCCGCTGCCGCCTTGGTCGTGATGCCGAGACGCGCGGCCAGCCGCTGCAGCGCGGCCTGGCATTGCGGCCGGGTCGGCAGGGCCGTGATGCGGGCCTCCGCCGGCAGCAGGTCGTTCGATCCGACCAGCGCCAGGCGCTCGCCGCCCGCCAACCTGGTTGCGGCGATGCCGTGCGCCGCGCGTTCCGCGCGCGCGACGACGAAGGAACGGTGCGTCAGACCCGGCGCGACCCAGGAGATGCGCTGCGTGTAGAGACCGCCGAAGCGCGTCAGCGCCTTCGCCACCACCTCCGCCATCGCGTTGTGCATGGCGACATAGGCGCGCTTCTCGTTCGGCCCCCAAGCCCAGCGCGTGGCGGAGATTCGCGTCGCGGTGCAGTCCGGCCGCCAGGGCGAGACGGCATTGCCGCGCTCCTCGAACAGGCCCGGATCGTCGTATTGCACGGCCGGCGAGACACCGCCGGGATAGCGCAGCATGTGCTCGTAGGGCACGAGCCCGAGCGGCTCCGAGATGACGGCGCGGTGCACTACCGTGCCGGAGGGATGCAGCAGCGGCGCCAGGCTGAACAGCGCCTCGGGCTCGTCTGCCTCTCGCAGCGGCAGCAGCATGGGGTCGGCCGGTGCGGTGGGCGCGAAGCCGGCGGCCAGCAGCGCGGCGTTGATGCGGCGATGCTCGGTCGAGAGGATGTAGGGCTTGGTCGCCGTGCAGGGCAGCAGCAGCAGGATGCGGCGCGACGCCGGGGGCAGCGAGGGCTGGTAGTCCTTCAGGACAAAGTCGAACCAGGCCCGGATCGCCGGATGATCCAGCGCATCGACATTGTCCTGCGGGCAATACAGCGCGAGCGTCGGGTCCAGCACGAAGGGCGGGCGATACTTCGCGGCGGATTCGCGCAGGCGCTGCGCGCGGTCGTCGGTTGTGACCATGCTCAGGTCTCCAGCAGCGAGGCGGGGAACAGCTCCTCCGGCGCCAGGTCGCGTTGCAGCAGGCCTTCGGCGCGCATGTAGCGGATCAGCGTGGCGAACATGTGCCGGTTCTTCGCGAAGCCCACGGACCAGAAATCCTCGCCCAAGAGCCGCTCCGTCTCCTCGAGGTGCTGCGCCAGCCAGGGCAGCCCGACGGCGAGCGTCGCGCTGTCGTGCAGCCGCAGCCTTGCCTGGCGCTGGCTTTCCGCGAAGGCGTCGAACAGCGCGCGCGGCAGCCAGGGATTGGCCTCGACCAGGTGCGACTTCACAGCGACCAGGTGCATCGGCGGATAGATGCCGGTCCTGCGGAAATGCTCGAGTTCGGCGGCCATGGGATCGGCGAAGAGCCGGCCGACCTTGTCCGGTTCGGTGAAGTAGGTCGAAGGCGCGCGGGCGGTGTAGAGCGCGTCGATCTCGCCATCCGCCAGCATGCGCGACAGGGATCGGTCGGTCACCTGCTCCACGCGGATGCCGGGCGGGTAGAATTGCGGATGGTCGTCGCCGGCGCGCGGCGCCTCCGCGCCGGCGGTGACGTAGATCGGCGCGTCCACCGGCAACCCGTGATGCTCGGCGAAGATGCCGCGCAGCCAGACCGCGGCGGCCATGTCCCAGACCATCGTGCCGACGCGCCGCCCGGCCAGGTCCGTCGGCTTCGTGAGTCCCTTCGCCTTGTTCACGAAGACGCAGGAGAAGCGGAAGTGGCGCGAGGGGAAGACGGGGATGCCCACATAGTCCTGCCGCGCCCTGTCGAAATGGCGCAGCCAGGTCGCGATGGGGAATTCCGTGCAGTCGAAGCGGTGCGTCGTCATCTGCAGGTTGAACAGCGGCTGCAGCGGCATCACGGTGACCTCGGGCGTCACGCCGGCGATTGGCACGGTGCCCTCCGCCAGCGCGCGCAGCCTGTCGCAGTCGGAGGCGCCGATGGTCAGGCGCAGCGTCTCGGTCATGGGGCAGGCACCTTCTCCATCCAGTGGCGCGCGGCAGCGAGCCGCGTGGCCTGCCAGACCTCCGGCGCATCGCCGAGCAGGTCCAGGAAGCGGCGCAGCGCATCGAAGCGCGCGGGCTGGCCGGTGACGCGGGCGTGCAGGCTCACCACCATCATCCGCGTGGCCGCCCGCGCCTCGTCGCGCAGCACGCGGAAGGCGGCGGCAAGCTGCGCGAGGAAATCGTCCGCCGTGCCAAGCTTCGCGGTCGCCAGGCGGTTGTCGTTCAGCACGAAGCTGTGCGGCATCATCAGGTGCGGCGCGCCGTACACCGTGGTCCAGCAGGGCAGGTCCTCGGCGTAGAAATCGGCGTCGTAGAGGAAGCCGTGCCGCTTCAGGATGCGCCGCGTCGCGAGGCTCGGCGCGTAGCGGCTCTGCCAGCCGAGCGGCCGGCGTCCCGTTGTCGCCTCCAGGCTGGCCACGGCCTGCGCCACGTCGGCCTCCTGCTCGGCCTCGGTCAGCGTCCAGTGGCGCCGGAAGCCGTATCCATGCGCCTGCACCTCGTGCCGGGGATGCGCGCGGATGGCCGCCGCCAGCGGCGCGTTCCGCTCCAGCGCGCGGCCGCAGCAGGAGAGCGTAAGTGCCAGGCCGCGTGCCTCCGCCTCTTGCCAGATGCGCCACACGCCGGCCCGCGCGCCGTACTCGAACAGGCTCTCCGCCAGCAGGTCGCGCGTGCCGGGCGCCACCTCGCCCGCGATGCCGTCCGTCAGCGCGAGTTCGGTCGCCGGGTCGCCATCCGGGATCGAAGGTTCCGCGCCTTCCTCGATGTTCAGCACGATCACCAGGGCCAGGCGGGCCCCATTCGGCCAGGTGACGTCGGGCGTCCGTCCGGCATAGCCCACGAAGTCGCGCGGCGGCGTCATGCCAGCGCGGGCGCCAGCGTCTCGGCTGCGGCCAGCAGCATCGCGTCGGAATGCGGCGGGCCGATGAGCGAGAGACCGAGCGGGATGCCCTCCACCGTGCCCGCCGGCAGGTTGACCTGCGGCAGCCGGCACAGGCTCGCCACGCAGGTCAGGGCCAGGGTGCGGTCGCGAAAGGCGATCTGGTCCGCCACCGGAGCGCCCACCTTTGGCGGCAGGTCATGCGCCGTCGGGATCACCAGCAGCCCGTCGCTGCCGAGCAGGTCGTGCAGCCGCGCAGCAAGCGCCTCCCGCGCGACCCAGGCGGCGGCGATCGCCGCGGCGGGTACCTGGCCGGCGAGCAACATGCGCTCCGCGACCAGGGGCGAGAGGCGGCGGCCCGGCACGCTTGCCCAGGTGCCATGCGTCGCCCAGAGCTCGCCGAGCTGCAAAGGGCGGAATGTGTCCAGCCAGTGCGGGATGCCCTCGGCATAGAGCGTTACGGATCGCGCGGCACCGAGACGCGCCGCAGCGCCGCGCAGCGCCGCCCCGACCTCCGGCGTGCAGATGGCGAAGGCGTCCTCCGCCAGCAGCAGGCGCGGCGATGCCGGTGCCGTGCCGAAGTAGAGCGCTCCGATCCGGCGCAGCAGTGCAGCTTCGCGGGCGAACCAGCCGACCGTATCGAAGCTCGGCGCCATCGGCATGAGACCGGCCGTGGAGACGCGGCCATGCGTGGTGCGGATGCCGAACAGGCCGCAGAAGCTGGCGGGTACGCGGACCGATCCACCGGTGTCCGTGCCGAAAGCGAAGTCGCAGAGCCCCGCCGCGACCGCGGCCGCGGAGCCGGAGGAGGATCCGCCGGGCACGCGATCCGGCGCGCGCGGATTGATCGGCGGGCCGTAATGCGGGTTCTCGCCGAACATCCCGCTGGCCAGCTCGTCGGTGTGCGTCTTGCCGACCAGCGTCGCGCCCGCCGCCAGCGGCGGCAGCAGCGCGCTGGCCGTGGTCAGTGCCACCGGCGCCTCCGCGAGGCGGTCCGGGTTGCCCCAGCCCGCCTTCGTGCCGACCACGTCGAACAGGTCCTTCGCCGCGAAGGTCAGCCCCGCCAGCGGGCCCTGCGCGGCACCGGGCAGCGTCACCGCCCCATGCGCGACGAAGGCGCTGGCGCGGACGGCTTCCGGCGTCATTCCGCCGCGTCCCGGACCGCCGCGCGAGGAAGGCCGTAGCTGTCCATGAAGCGCTCCACCATGCCGCGTGGGCCTGACCAGTCGTGGAAGCGGTAGGAATTGCCGCGGATGGCGAATTGCGGGCCGGAGTAGAACATCTCGTATTGCAGGTGGCGCGAGCCGAATTCCGAGCCGATGGCGTCCCAGGCCAGCTTCATCAGCTTCACGCGCCCGAGCGAGTCCGTGGCAGGGGAGCGTTGCGCGGCGTGGATCAGCGCTTCCGTCTCGCCGCCGTCGAAATCCGCCGCCGAGGACGGCACCATGATCAGCCCGCCGCCCGACAGCAGTCGGATGGCTTCGACGAATTCGGGATAGGTGGTCTGCGCCACGGTCTGCGCGGCGACCAGCAGGCGGCGGTCGGGCACGAAGGTGCCGTGGAAATCCTCGCCTGCGGCCTCCATGGCGATCACCAGCGCCTCGATGTTGGAGGCCTTGGCCGCCAGCAGGCCCAGCGTCTCCCGCGTCTGCGGGAAGCCGAGGATGCCGTTGGTCTCCGCCACCTTGTGCGCCAGGCCCAGCAGGAACCGCAGCTTCACCGCCAGCCGCACGATGCACTGGTAGTTCTGCATCACATGCGCGCGCGTCTCATGCCATTGCGCCTGCATCATGCGCAGGTCGCGGTGCACGAGCACCCGCTCCCACGGGATCGTCACGTCGTCGAAGAACACCACCGCGTCGTTCTCGTCGAAGCGGGCGGCGAGCGGATAGTCGAATACGGTGCCGGATGCCGCCTCGTAGCTGCGGCGGGAATGCATCTTCACGCCCTTCGTCGCCATCGGCGTGACGGCGGTGAAGGCATAGGGCTCGTCGCCCGGCTGCAGCGCGACGATGCCGCTGACCATCAGCTCGTTCGCCATCACGCCCGCGGTGGCCAGCATCTTGGCGCCGCGGATGGTGATGCCCTGCGCGTCCTCGTCAACCACGCGCGCGACCAGGTCGCCGCCCGGCTGGTCCTTGGCCTGCTTCGCCTTGTCGGCCTGCGGGTTGATGATGACGTAGGCAACCCAGTGGTCCGCGTCGCGGATGAAGCGGAAATAGTCCTCCAGCGCGGCGGCGCGCCGCTTGTCGTACTCCTGCCAGACATGCAGCCCGGCCATGAAGCCGACGAAGGTGGAGGCGACATGGTCGGGCGAGCGGCCCATCATGCCGCAGGACAGCTCCGCCCAGCGTTCCATCGCGCGCCGCCGGGTCACCAGTTCCGCATGGTTGCGCGGACTCATCCAGGCCAGGTTCACGCGGCGGCCCGGCGCGGTCGGGCTTTCGAAGGTCATCTCCTCGGCATGCGCGACCTGGTGGCCGTAGAGTGCGGCGGCGGAGGCGACGGCCCCGGCGAAGGCGGGGTCGGTCGTGACATCCGCCACGCGGCGCCCGTCGATCAGCACCGTGCGGCCGTCGCGCAGGCTGCGCAGATGGGCCTCGGCGTCCTTGATCATGGCGACGTCCTCAGCTGCTGGGGTCGGAGGCGAGGCGGAGGGAGACGAGCTCCCGCTCATCGTAGGCGAGCAGGCGGGCGTGGTCAGCCTCCGCCTGTTCCAGGAACAGGTCGCGTACGATGCCGCGCGCGATCCGCTCCACCGTCGGACGCAGCATGGAGATGCCGGCGGAGGAGACGGTGCTGACGAGCGAGCCGAGCGAGACCGTGCGCACGCGCCGCACCCACGCACCGTCCGGCGTGCGCGAGGTGAAGGCGCAGTCGGGGCCGAGATAGGGGAAGCCGGCGACGGTCGCATGCGCCAGTCCGGGGGGCGGCGCGTAGACGTCGCGCCACAGCGCGGCATGGCGCGCGACCTCGGCCAGCTCCGGCCGGCGCGCGAGGTCCACCACCAGGCCGGTGCCGAGGATCAGGAAGTCGGCCTCGAAGCGGCCGCGCGGCGTGTCCAGCCGGATGGCGCCGCCGTCCAGGCCCACCGCCTCAAGCGGCGCGCCGAGATGCACGTGGAACTGCGGATGCGCGGCGCAGCGGTCCCATGTCTCCTGCGGCGGCGGCTGGCTCAGCGTGAACAGGCTGTGCATGTAGCGCCACTTCAGCGCGTCCGGCAGGTCGGCATAGTGCTGCAGGAAGCCGGCGAACTCGATCCAGCGGTTCGGGTTCGCGCGCGGCAGGGCCGCGCGGCGCGCCAGCAGGTCCACCCGCGCGGCGCCGTGTTCCAGCGCCGTCGCCGCATTGTCGAAGGCCGAGGCGCCCGCCCCGACCACGACCACGCGGCGCCCGGCCAGGGCGGCAAAGTCGATCGGCTCCGCGGTGTGGGCATAGCGGTCGCGCGGCAGGCCGCGGGCGACGATGTCCGGCACCGCCCAGGCGCCGTTGCCGTCCATGCCCGTTGCCAGCACGACATGACGCGCCAGCACCGTGCGGCCTGCGCCGTCCGCGGAGACGGCCTGCAGCGCGATCACCTGCGCGTCGCGGGGCGCTATCGCGGCGACGCGCCAGCCATGATCCACCGTCAGGTCCATCCGCGCGGTCAGCCAGGCCAGGTAGTCGTGCCAGTCCTCCCGCGCGATCTTGCCCAGGGCGGCCCAGGCCGGCGCGCCGTAGCGCGCCTCGAACCAGGCGCGCACGGAGAGCGAGGCGAAGCCGAGCTCCGGGCCGGTCACATGCTTCGGTGTGCGCAGCGTCTCCATCCGCGCGAAGCGCCGCCAGATCCCCGCCGCGCCGGGTGCGGCCTGGTCCAGCAGCACGACGTCCCGCACCGCGGAGAGCCGCAGGGCGAAGGCCGTCGCGACGCCATGCTGCCCGGCGCCGACGATGGCGACGTCGTGCACATGGCCCTCGGCGCGCAAGACCGGGCGTACCCAGGGACGCGCGGGGTAGCTCAGCGTCGCCAGGTCCCAGGCGGCGCGCTGGGCAAGCTGCGCGAGCCGCGCCTCGGCGTCGGGCAGCGGCAGCAGGCGCTGCGGTGGAAGCACGTCCATCGTCCGGGCCGCCCTCAGCTCCCCAGCGTCGGCAGCATCCGGTCGGCCTGGGGCGGCAGGAAGTCGGTGCGCATGAAGCTGTCCACCGCGGGGGGCGTGGTGACGCCGAAGGCCTCCGCGACGATGGCCACCATGGCGCGCGCGCGGGCCGGATCGACATGGCCGGTGCCGTTGGCGGCGACCGCCGGTGTCAGCACGACATCGCGCATGGTGAAGGCGAAGCGCGCATTCTCCAGCGCCTGGTCGGTCAGCGGCTCCCGCGCGCGGATCGCGGCGACGGCGGCAGCGGGGTCGGTGATGGAATCCCGCAGCCCCGCGATCGTCGCCCGCACCAGCGCGCGCACCACGCCGGGGTCGCGCTGCGCGTAGTCGGCCGTGGTCAGCAGCCCGTTGCCGTAGATGTCCACGCCATGGTCGTTGTAGCGGAACATCCGGATGTCGGCTGGCCGGGCGCCGAGGGTCTGCAGCACGAAGAAGGCTGAGGAGACGAAGGCGGTGATCGCGTCGGCCTCGCCCCGGTGCAGCATCGGCTCGCGCAGCGGGGGTGCCACCGTGATCCAGCTGACGTCGTTCGGCGACAGGCCGTTGGCGCGGGCGAAGGCAGGGAACAGCGTGCGCCCGGCATCGCCCACCGGCGCCGCCAGCCGCTTGCCGCGCAGGTCCGCCGGCCGCTCGATGCCGCGGCTGGCCAGAGTCACCACGGCGGCGAGCGTACGGTCGAAATACTGGTAGACGTTCACCACCGCACGGCCGGGATTGTCGGCATTGTGCTTGACGATCGCGCCCGGGTCGCCGAAGCCGAAATCGGCCGCGCCGGCGGCGATCTTCGTCACCACGTCGCCCGATCCGTAGCCGCGCTGGATGTCCACCTGCAGCCCTTCGCGCGCGAAGTAGCCGCGGTCCGCCGCGAGGAACCAGGCCGCGTGATGCGCCAGCGGCGTCCAGTCCAGCATGAAGCGGATCTGCCGGCGCTGCGCGAGGGCGGGGCGGGCGAGCGGCACGGCCAGCGCCCCGCTGCCCAGAAGCAGCGCGCTGCGGCGGGAAAGGCGGGTCATCGGCACCTCCGTGTCAGGGCAGGATCCCGCGGAGCGGCGCGGCGCGCCGGCACGGTCGTGCGTGCGGCGGCCAGCGGGATGTGCGGTCGGGCTCTCGTGGGAAGGGATGCGTGCAAGGCTTCACGGCGACGTTGGGCTGCGCGGCCGCGTGGGCCGTCAGCGGCACATGGATGTCGCCCAGGCCCGGATTTCCGGATCACCAGAGCAGCGTCAGCCTACCAAGCCGGCGGTGGGTCGCGAGAGCGAAGCGTGCCGAAATTGTCCCGCCCGGACCGCAGATGCCGCTTTCCTGGGCAGGCCGCGGCAAGGCTGCGCAAAAGGCGTGCGCAAGGCCGCAGCGCCGCCGCGACGGGGGCAGGCGCCGGCGTCGCCGCGCGTCAGCGCAGGTAGCGGCGCTCGATCTCCCGCATGCCGGCGTCGCCTTGCAGTGCGAAGACGTCCGCGACGGTCGCGATCCCGCCTTCCACTCCGGCGATGCCACCCTCCGCCAGGATGCGGCGGAAGGTGTCGCGCATCGCCGCGACGGCGGCGCGGATCGCATGGTTGCCGCAGATGACGAGGCCGACCTTCCCGAGCGCCGTGATCTCCGCGAAGGACAGATCGGGATAGCTGGTCGGCACCAGGGCCAGCGGCACGGTCCCCAGCCAGGCTCGGCAGAAGGACAGCACCTCGTCCGGCGTCTTCTGCTTGCTGTGGACCAGCACCGCATCGGCCCCGGCCTCGGCATAGGCGGCGCCCCGTGCCAGCGCCTCGCGCTCGCCCAGGCCGGCGATCAGCGCCTCCGTGCGCGCGATCACCAGCATTCCGCCGCCATGCGCCCTGGCGGCCTCCAGCTTGCCCTGGAATTCGCCGACCGGCACCAGCTCCTGCCGCCCGCCGGCGCGCAGGCTGCTGTCCTTGGGGAAGGTCTTGTCCTCGATCACCACGGCGGCGACGCCCGCGGCCGCGTACTGCGGCATGGCGTAGGCGACGTTCACGGCATTGCCGAAGCCGGTGTCCACGTCGGCGATGATCGGCGCGTCCTGCACCTCGGCGATGGCGCGCATCATGGCGAGATGCGTGCCCATCGGCAGGATGCTGGCATCGGGCACGGCGTGGGAGGCAGAGAGCTCGAACCCGCTGCCCCAGATCGCGTCGAAGCCGGCCTCCGCGGCCAGCTTCGCCGCCAGCGGGTTGTGCGCGGCCATCGCCAGCGCCGGCCGCCGCACGTCCAGCCGCGCGCGCAACGCCGCCGCGCGGGAATTGTCCTGGCCCATCCTGCCTCCTCGCGACCGATCAGGCCGGCTCCACGCGCACGGCGCAGTACTTGAACTCGGGAATGTGGGCGAAGGGATCCAGCTGCGGGTTGGTCAGCAGGTTTGCCGCGGCCTCGTGATACGCGAATGGCAGGAAGACAAGGCCTTCCGGTAGGCCGGGATCGGCGCGCGCCAGCAACTCCACCGTGCCGCGCCGTGTGGAGAGGCGTACGCGGTCGCCCGCTTCCAGCCCCAGGCGCCGCAGGTCGGCCGCCGCCAGCGACGCGGTCGGCCCGGGCTGCAGCGCGTCCAGCGTCGCGGCACGGCGCGTCATCGCGCCGGTGTGCCAGTGCTCGAGCTCGCGCCCCGTGGTCAGCACGAAGGGGAAGTCGTCGTCCGGCATCTCGGCGGGATCGGAGAGCCCGGCCGGCACCAGCCGCCCGCGACCCGTCGCGGTCGGGAAGCGGTCGCCGAAGACGATCGCCTCGCCCGGGGCGTCGGGTGCGTGGCAGGGGTAGGTCACGCTGTCCTCGCGCAGCAGGCGGTCCCAGGTGATGTTCGCCAGGCTCGGCATGGCCTGCGTCATCTCCGCGAAGACCTCGCGCGGATGCGCGTAGTCCCAGCGCAGGCCGAGGCGGCGCGCGATCTCCACGATGATGCCGAGGTCCTGCCGCGCCTGGCCGGGCAGGGGCAGCGCCGTGCGGCCCATCTGCACCTGGCGGTTGGTGTTGGTCACCGTGCCGTCCTTCTCGGGCCAGGCAGAGGCCGGCAGCACCACATCGGCCAGCGCCGCCGTCTCGGTCAGGAAGATGTCCTGCACGACCAGGTGGTCCAGCCTCGCCAGTCCGGCGCGCGCATGGGTGAGGTCGGGATCCGACATCGCGGGGTTCTCGCCCATGATGTACATGCCGGCGATCTCCCCGCGTTCCATCGCCTGCATGATCTCCACCACAGTGAGCCCGGGCTCCGGGTCCAGCCTCGCGTCCCACAGCGCTTCCAGCCGGTGGCGCGTCGCATCCTCCCGCACCGGGTGGTAGTCGGGGAAGGACATGGGGATCAGCCCGGCGTCGGAGGCGCCCTGCACGTTGTTCTGCCCCCGCAGCGGATGCAGCCCCGTGCCGGGCCGTCCGACCTGGCCGCAGAGCAGCGCCAGCGCGATCAGGCAGCGCGCATTGTCGGTGCCGTGCGTGGACTGGCTGATGCCCATGCCCCACAGGATCAGCGCGCTGCGCGCCCGCGCGTAGAGCCGCGCGACACGGCGGATCTGCTCGGCCGGCACCCCGCAGAGCGGCGCCATCGCCTCCGGCGTCAGCGCGGCGACGTGGTCGCGCAGGCGCTCGAAATCCTCGGTGTGGGCGGCGACGTATTGCCGGTCGTGCAGCCCCTCCGCGACGATCACGTGCAGCATGGCGTTCAGCAGCGGCACATCGCGACCCGGCGTGAAACGCACCACCTCCGTCGCGTGCCGGTCCAGCCCGGTGCCGCGTGGATCCATCACGACAAGCTGCGTCCCGCGCGTCGCGGCTTCCTTGAGGAAGGTGGCGGCGACCGGGTGGTTCTCCGTCGGCCGCGCGCCGATCACCAGCACCACCTCCGCGTCGAGCGCCGCGGTGAAGGGCGC
This sequence comes from Falsiroseomonas oryzae, assembly GCF_027856955.1. GTDB lineage: Bacteria > Pseudomonadota > Alphaproteobacteria > Acetobacterales > Acetobacteraceae > Falsiroseomonas > Falsiroseomonas oryzae. The sequence goes on from NZ_JAPSMD010000078.1 coordinate 14,473, forward strand.
CGTCACGGCGCCGCTGCCGATGCCCTCGATCAGCGCCGCGACGGAGGCGGCGTGGCAGAGCCGCGTGCAGTGGTCCACGTTGTTGGTGCCGAAGCCCGTGCGCACGAGCTTCTGGAACAGATAGGCCTCCTCGTTGGACCCCTTCGCCGAGCCGAAGCCGGCCAGCGCGTTGGGCCCGCGCGTGTCGCGGATGCGGCGCAGCCCGTCGGCGGCGCGGGCCAGCGCCTCCTCCCAGCTCGCCTCGCGGAACTTCGCGCGCGCGGCGGTCGGGTCGTCGCAATCGGCGGGATCCTTCGTCGCGCCCTCGCGCCGCACCAGCGGCACGGTCAGCCGGTCGCGGTGGCGCACGTAGTCGAAGCCGAAGCGCCCCTTCACGCAGAGCCGGCCCTGGTTGGACGGGCCGTCGCGCCCCGTCACCTCCACGATCGCGTCGTCGCGCACATGGAAGTCCACCTGGCAGCCGACGCCGCAATAGGGGCAGACGGAGGGCACGACGCGTTCCTCCGCCTGGATGCGCGCGCCGTCCTGCACCACCGATTTCGGCAGCAGCGCCCCGGTCGGGCAGGCCTGCACGCATTCGCCGCAGGCGACGCAGCTGCTCTCGCCCATCGGCAGCGCCGCGTCGAACACCACCTGCGCGGCGATGCCGCGATGCGCGAAGCCGATGACGTCGTTGTGCTGCACCTCGCGGCAGGCGCGTTCGCACAACCCGCACTGGATGCAGGCATCCAGCTGCACCAGCATGGCCGGATGGCTGGAATCCGGCGCGGGTCCTGCGGGTTCGGGCGGGAAGCGGCTCTCCTGCAGGCCGAGGCGTCCGGCCCAGCGCGCGAAGCCGCCGGTGGCATCCCGCGCCGCGGCGCCGGGCTGGTCGGCCAGCAGCAGCTCGAACACCATGCGCCGGGCGTGCCGCACGCGGTCCGTGGCGGTGCGCACCTGCATCCCCGCAGCGGGCTTCCGGATGCAGGAGGCCGCGAGCACGCGCTCGCCCGCGACCTCCACCAGGCAGGCGCGGCAATTGCCGTCGGGCCGGTAGCCCGGCCGCTCCAGATGGCAGAGATGCGGCACCTCGGTGCCGAGCCGCGTCGCCACCTGCCAGATCGTCTCGCCCGGCGCGGCCTCCACCTCCTGGCCGTCCAGCGTGAAGCGGACGCTCATGGGATCGTCTCCGCGGGGAAGTGGCGCAGCAGGGCGCGCACCGGGTTCATCGCGGCCTGGCCCAGCCCGCAGATCGAGCCGTCGGCCATGGCCTGCGCCAGTTCCTCCAGCAGCGCGCGATTCCAGCGCGGCGCGTCCAGCAGCCGCGCCGCCTTCGCCGTACCGACGCGGCAGGGCGTGCATTGCCCGCAGCTCTCGTCGCGGAAGAAGCGCAGCAGGTTGCGCGCGGCCTCCGCAAGATCGTCCTGGTCCGAGAGCACCACCACCGCCCCCGAGCCGACGAAGCAGCCGAGCGGCTCCAGCGTGCCGAAATCGAGCGGCAGGTCGCCGAGGCTCGCCGGCAGGATGCCCCCGGAGGCGCCGCCCGGCAGATAGGCCGCGAAGCGATGCCCCGGCAGCATGCCGCCCGCATGTTCCTCGATCAGCTCGCGCGCCGAGATGCCCGCGGGCGCGAGCTTCGCGCCAGGATCGCGCACGCGGCCGGAGACGGAGAAGACGCGCATCCCGCTGCGGCCGCGCCGCCCCTGCGCGGCATGGTCCGCCGCGCCGGCGTCGGAGCCGAGGATGCGCGGCAGGAACCACAGCGTCTCCACGCCGTGGATCAGCGTGGGCCGGCCGAACAGGCCGGCCTCGCCGGGGAAGGGCGGCTTGTGGCGCGGATAGCCGCGGCGGCCCTCCAGGCTTTCCAGCAGCGCCGTCTCCTCGCCGCAGATGTAGGCCCCGGCGCCGCGGCGCAGGTGGATCGGCAGGCGCGCCAGCCCGGCCTGCGCGACCGCCGCGATCTCGCGTTCCAGGCCGTGGCGCAGATGCGGGTATTCGTCGCGCAGGTAGATCCAGCACGCCTCCGCGCCCACCGCCTGCGCAGCCAGCAGCATGCCTTCCAGCACGCGGTGCGGCTCCGTCTCCAGGCAGTGGCGATCCTTGAAGGTGCCGGGCTCGCCCTCGTCTGCGTTGACCACGAGGTGCCGAGGCCCGGGCTGGCTGCGCACCAGCTGCCATTTGCGCCAGCTCGGGAACCCGGCGCCGCCGAGCCCGCGCAGCCCGGACGCCTGGACGCGCGCCAGCATCGCCTCGGGCGTGATATCGCCGGCCAGCGCCGCGGCGAGCGTGGCGTAGCCGCCCCGTGCGCGATAGTCGGCCAGGGTGGGTGGGGCGGCCGTCAATTCCGGCGCGGCGATGGCGCGGGCCACGCGCCCGACGCTCGCATGCGGGACCTGCGCATGGCCCACCGCGCAGGCCGGCGCCTGGTGACACGCCCCCATGCAGGGCGCCGCCACCACGC
>NZ_JAPSMD010000079.1 GCF_027856955.1 Falsiroseomonas oryzae
AAACAAATCACCAACTCTCCGTCCGGCCACCCTTCCCACCAACCATCAGCCACCTCACCAGCAGCCAACCGTCAGCCAGTCCAGGCAAACCAGACCTACTTCCCTCGCAGATATACAGTTTGAAAGAACAATTCCCTAACCCCGGGCAGGTCGCCCAACCAGGGGCACCACCTCATCGGTGATGGGATCCCGCCGAGTCCGTGGCGAGGGCGACGAAGATAGCGGCCGGAGCCGCTGCTTTCAAGCCCTGCCTTTTCGGCGAGCCGGCGAACCGTGCGGTCCGTCGGTGGAGCGGGCTTCTACGGGCCCGCCCCGCGGGTGTCAACGCACTGTCATGCGCGCCGAGTCATGGCAGCCATCCAAAGCTGCATGCTTGACGCGCCCGCCGTCCATCACGCCGCGGCGCGCGGCGAGTCCTCCACCGCTGCGGTCACCTCCAGCCCATCCGGCCCGGCGGTCACCGCCAGCCGCTCTCCATCCCTGACGCGGCCCTCCAGCAGCAGACCTGCAAGCCGATCCTGCAGGTTGCGCTGGATGACGCGCTTCAGCGGGCGCGCACCGTAGGTCGGGTCGTAGCCGGCCTCGGCCAGCCACTCCCGTGCGCTTGCGTCCAGTTCCAGCGTGATCTGCTTGTCCACCAGCAGCCTGCGCAGCCGGCCGAGCTGGATGTCCACGATCGCGGCCATGTCGCCGCGCGCCAGGCGCCGGAACAGCACCACCTCGTCCAGCCGGTTCAGGAACTCCGGCCGGAACCGCTCGCGCACCGCCCGCATCACCGCCGGCCGCGCCGCCTCGATGTCGGAACTCTCCGGAAGCTCAGCGATCGCCTGGCTGCCGAGGTTGCTGGTCAGCACGATGATGGTGTTGCGGAAATCCACCGTCCTCCCCTGGCCGTCCGTCAGGCGCCCGTCATCGAGCACCTGCAGCAGCACGTTGAAGACGTCGTCATGCGCCTTCTCGACCTCGTCGAAGAGCAGCACCTGGTATGGCCGGCGCCGCACCGCCTCGGTCAGCGCGCCGCCTTCGTCGTAGCCGACATAGCCCGGCGGCGCACCGATCAGGCGGGAGACGCTGTGCTTCTCCATGTATTCCGACATGTCGATGCGCGTCATCGCGCGCTCGTCGTCAAACAGGAACTGCGCCAGCGTCTTCACCAGTTCCGTCTTGCCGACGCCGGTGGGGCCCAGGAACAGGAAGCTGCCGATCGGCCGGTTCGGGTCCTGCAGCCCGGCGCGCGCGCGGCGCACCGCCTTGCTCACCGCCTCCAGCGCCTCCTCCTGGCCGACGACGCGCTTGCGCAGCTCGTCTTCCATCCGCAGCAGCTTGGCGCGCTCGCCTTCCAGCATCTTCTCCACCGGGATGCCGGTCCAGCGGCTGACCACGGCGGCGATACCTTCTTCCGTCACGGCCTCGTTCACCAGGCGCCCGTCGCCGTCGCCGGCCGAGGCGATCTGTTTCTCGAGGCCGGGGATCACCCCGTATTTCAGCTCGCCGGCGCGGGCGAAGTCGCCCTTGCGCTCGGCCAGCTCCAGCTCGGTGCGGGCCTTGTCGAGCTCCTCCTTCGCCTTCTGCGTGGCGACGACCTTGCCCTTCTCCGCCTCCCAGCGCTGCGTCATCTCGCGCGAGCGCTCCTCGAGGTCGGCGAGTTCGCGCTCGAGCTTCTGCAGGCGGTCGCGGCTGGCAGCGTCCTCCTCCTTCTTCAGCGCCTCGCGCTCGATCTTGAGGCGCATCAGGTCGCGGTCGATCGCGTCCAGCTCCTCCGGCTTGCTGTCCACCTGCATCCGCAGCCGGCTCGCCGCCTCGTCCACCAGGTCGATCGCCTTGTCTGGCAGGAAGCGGTCGGTGATGTAGCGGTTGGACAGCGTCGCGGCCGCCACCAGCGCGGCATCGGCGATGCGCACGCCGTGGTGCAGCTCGTACTTCTCCTTGATGCCGCGCAGGATGGAGATGGTGTCCTCCACGCTCGGCTCGCCCACGAAGACCGGCTGGAAGCGACGCGCCAGCGCGGCGTCCTTCTCCACGTGCTTGCGGTACTCGTCGAGCGTCGTGGCGCCGACGCAATGCAGCTCGCCGCGGGCAAGCGCGGGCTTGATCAGGTTGGAGGCGTCCATCGCGCCATCCGCCTTGCCCGCGCCGACCAGCGTGTGCATCTCGTCGATGAAGAGGATGATGTCGCCGGCGGCCTGCTCGACCTCCTTCAGCACGCCCTTCAGGCGTTCCTCGAACTCGCCGCGGTACTTGGCGCCGGCGACCATCGCGCCGAGGTCCAGCGCCATGACGCGCTTGTCCTTCAGCGCCTCCGGCACGTCGCCCTTGACGATGCGCAGCGCCAGGCCCTCGACGATCGCGGTCTTGCCCACGCCGGGCTCGCCGATCAGGACGGGGTTGTTCTTGGTGCGGCGGGCGAGGACCTGGATGGTGCGGCGGATCTCCTCGTCGCGGCCGATCACCGGGTCCAGCTTGCCGTTGCGCGCGGCATCCGTGATGTCGCGCGCATACTTCTTCAGCGCGTCGAACTGCTCCTCGGCGTTCTGGCTGTTCACCGTGCGGCCCTTTCGCAGCTCGGTCACCGCCTTCTCCAGCTTCTGCGGATCGGCGCCGGCGGCGCGCAGCGCGCGGCCGGAGGGGGTGTCGCTGGCGGCGAGCGCCTGCAGCAGGCGATCCTGCGCGACGAACTCGTCGCCCGCGCGCTGCGCGTGCTGCTGCGCGGCGTCCAGCACGCGCACGATCTCCGGGGTGAACTGGGGCTGGCCGGCGCCGCCGCCCTTCACGGCGGGCTGCTTCGCCAGCTCGGCCTCCACCGCCGCCTTGGCCTTCGCGGCGTCGCCGCCAGCGGCACGGATCAGCCCGGCCGCGGCGCCCTGCTCGTCATCGAGCAGCGCCTTGAGCAGGTGCTCCGGCGTGATGCGCTGGTGGTAGTCGCGGATCGCGATGGTTTGCGCAGCCTGCAGGAAGCCGCGCGCGCGGTCGGTGAACTTCTCGATGTCCATCCTCGTGTCCCTCGATGAGCGGACCCGGTGTCCCACGCCCCCGATCGGGCGACGCGGGCTCACCTGTTGACGGAAAGGTGGTATGCGCCCGCCCAAGGGTTCAAGGGGACCAGGCATGCGGGTCGAAAGGATTTCGCGCTTCCCGGTGAAGGGGCTCTCACCGGAGCAGATGGAGGAGGTGGACCTGTCCGTCGGGGCCGGGCTGCCGCACGATCGGCGCTTCGCCTTCGCCCATGGCGACAGCCCCTTCGACCCGGCGGACCCGAAATGGCTGCCCAAGCGCAACTTCGCCTGCCTCGCGGCACATGCCGGGGTGGCACGTATCCACTCGGCCTACGACCCGCGGGCGAACACCCTGCTGCTGCGGGCAGAGGGCGTGGCGCCGCTGCTGGCGGACCTCTCCGACCCCGCCGGGCGCGACGCCGCCGCCGCCTGGATCACCGCCTTCGTGGGCGAGGAGGCGCGCGGCGCCCTGACGCTGGCGGAGGTGCCGGGCCACGCCTTCACCGACATCCCGGACAAGGCCGTCTCCATCATCGGCACGGCCTCGATCGCGGAACTCGGGCAGCGCGCGGGGATGGCGCTCGATCCGCTGCGCTTCCGCGCCAACGTCCTGTTCTCCGGGGCCGCCCCCTTCGCGGAGCTGGAGTGGGTGGGACGGGAGTTGCTGATCGGCAAGGCGCGGCTGCGCGTGCTCAAGCGCATCCAGCGCTGCGCTGCGACCGAGGTGAACCCGGAAACGGCGGAACGCGACGCGCGGCCGCCCCGCTGGCTGCGCAGCCACTATGGGCATGCCGACATGGGCGTCTACGCGGTGGTGCTGGAAGGCGGGCGCATCGCGGTCGGCGATGCGCTGGAGCTTCCCGACCCGGCATAGGGTGCGGCTGCCCCGCGTGGCGTGCGCCGCTCAGTTCCCCCGCGTGGCTGGACCGTTCAGCTGCCTCGCGTGACCTGCGTCACGACCGCCCGGATCATCGCCAGCGTGGCCTCGTTGTCCGGGCCGGCTGCCTCGTGCGGCCGCGCGGCGGTGCGCACGACCACCGTGCCGGAGGGGAGGTGCACCGCCAGCCACTGGCCGCGGACGCCGCGGAACAGCGCCAGGTCGCCGCCGCTGCCGATCCAGGTCTGGTAGCCGTAGCCGCCATCCGGCGCGCCGGTCCCCGCGGAGGGCGTGACCATGGCCCGCACCCAGGCTTCCGGCACCACCTGCCGGCCGTCCAGGGCGCGTCCGCCATTGGCCAGCAGCAGTCCGAGGCGCCCGTAGTCCCGCAGGGCAGCGTTGATGCAGCACCAGGCGGTCTCATGCCCGGCATTGTCGATCTGCCAGCTGGCCGGGAACTCTGCCCCCATCGGCTGCCAGATCCGCTCCGCCAGCAGATCCGCCAGCGGCTTGCCGGTGGCCGCGGTCAGGACCAGGCCCAGCACGTGGCTGTCCGCAGAGGAGTAGTTGAAGCGGACGCCGGGCGCGGCCGCCATGCGCGTGAGCCAGGCGACGGCCGCGGCGCCGCCTGGGGTCTGCCCGAAGGTGGAGCCGGAGAGCCGCGTGATGTCGCTGTTGCGGGTGTAGGTCTCGTCGAAGGCGACGCCGGACGACATGGACAGCAGGTGCCGGATGGGCAGCGGCCCGTAGGCGCTCTCGGCCAGCGCCGGGACATAGGTTGCAACGGCGTCGTCCAGGCTTCGGATCCGGCCATCCTGCACGGCCTGTCCCACCATCATCGCCACCACCGTCTTGGCCATGGACCAGGAGGCCAGCCGGTCGTCGGGCCGGCGGGCGCGCGGATACCGCTCGGCGAGGATGGTGCCGTCGCGGCGCAGGACCAGCAGTCCGGTGGTCGGGGTGCGCTCGACGAAGCTGTCGAGCGTCCAGCCCTGCAGGCCCGTGTTGAAGCGCACCTCCAGCGGCGGCCCCGATGCCGGACGCAGCGGCAGCGGCGTACGCGGCGGGGCGATGGTCCGCGTCGGGTAGAGCGTGTCCATCGCCGAATGGCTTCCGATTAGGAAGCGCGACTGGCTCCAGTCGGCGCGGGTGCCGACGGGGAAGGTAACCTCGCGAGGCTGGCCGGCCGTGGCGACGGAGGTGGCGGGTGGCGTCTCCGGCACGCAGCCGGCCAGGGCGAGCGCGGCACCGGCCGCCGGCAGGAGCCGCCACGCGTGCTTGCCCATTGACCATCCCCCCACGCAGGTTCGATGCGGTAGACTATCGGTCTGCGGCCGGGATGTGTCCATTCTGCGTCGCCACGCAGAACGGCCTTTCAGGGTCCCGTTGCGAACTGCGCGACCATGGCGCGCACCAGCGAGCCGAGGAACAGCCGGTCCGCGGGGTTGGACTCCTGGTCGTTGGCTGCGGTGCGCACGAACACCATGCCCGACGCCCGATGAACGGAAATCTGCTGGCCACGCACACCGAAGAAGCTGGCGTATTCGACACCGGTGCTGAGCCACATCTGGTAGCCGTAGCCGCCGCCCGGCGCGCCGGCGCCCGCGCTCGGCGTCATCATCGCCTGCACCCAGGCGGCCGGCAGCACCTGCCGTCCGTCCAGCGCGCGGCCGTCATTCGCCATCAGCAGGCCGAGCCGGCCGTAGTCGCGCAGGGCCGCGTTCATGCAGCAGAAGGCGACCTCCTGCCCGGCCCGGTCGATCAGCCAATTGGCCGGGAACTCGGCTCCCATCGGACGCCAGATCCGCTCCTCCGTCAGGGCGGCCAGCGACTGGCCGGTCGCCGCCGACAGCACGAGGCCCAGCACCTGGGTGTCGGCGGAGGCGTAGTTGAACAGCGCGCCGGGCTGCGCCGCACGGCGGCTGATCCAGTCCACGGTGGCGACGCCCCCGCGCGCATGCCCGTGCAGGCTGCCCAAGGCGAGCCGGGAGATGTCGGAGCCCGGACGGCCATAGGCCTCCTCGAACCCGACGCCGGAGGACATGGTCAGCACGTGGCGGATCGGGACCGGGCCATGCGCGCTGTCCGCCAGCCCCGGCACATAGGCCGAAACCGGATCATCCAGGCTGCGGATGCGCCCATCCTGGACGGCGAGGCCGACCAGCATCGCCACCACCGTCTTCGCCATCGACCAGGAGGCGAAGCGGTCCTCGGGCCGGCGCTGATGCAGGTAGCGTTCCACCACGATGGTGCCGTCGCGCCGCAACGCCAGGAAGGCCGTGGTGCTCGTGGCGGCGAGGTAGCTGTCCAGCGTCCAGTCGCGCCCGCCATGGCTGAAGCGGATCTCGGGGGTCGGATCGGGTCCCGGGCGGAGCGGCAGTGGCGCCGATGCGGCGGCGATGGGGCGGGACTGGAAGATCCGGTCCATCGCCGTGTGGCTGCCGATGAGGTTGCGCGTCGAGGTGTAGTCGGACATCGAGCCGACGGGATAGGTCCACTCCCGGCTGGCCGAACCGGCCGGCGCGGCACCCTGCCCGGAGGCCACGGGCAGGCCGGCCTGCGGCACGCAGGCGGCCGCCGCGAGGGCCGCAAGGCCGGCCGCAGCCGCGCGGCAATGGCGCACCCCGATCATGGCCGCGTCCTCCCGTGGCATTTCGTTGCGGGAGAAAACCTATGGCGCGTCGATCCGTGATGTAAAGGACGCGGTTGCGCCGCCGGTCAGTTGGGCTCGCGCGGCTCCGACTGGCGCTCCGGGCCGTCCTGCTCGGCATCCAGCGCGTGGCCGTTGGCATGGCCGTTGACCTCGGGCTGGTCGGAAGAGCCGGTCTCGCCGCCCTCCTGTTCCGGCCCGTTCTGGAAGCGGCGCTGCTGGTGATGCGGGTGCTGGCCGGCCTGCTGCTGCGCCTGGTTCATGGCGTTCAGAATGCGGAAATAGTGCTCGGCATGCTGGAAGTAGCTCTCCGCCATCACGCGGTCGCCGGCGCCGGTCGCGTCGCGGCCGAGCTGGAGGTACTTCTCGAAAAGCTGCTGCGCGGTGCCGCGCAGGCGCACATCCGGGCCGTTGCTGTCAAAGACGTGGTTGCGGTTCAGCGGCTGGTGCCCGCCGCTGTGGCGGAAACCGCCGCCGCCCCCTCCGCCGCCGCCGCCCCCATGCCGGTGGCTGCCGCGGCTGCGCATGCGTTTCATGTTCATGTGTCGGACGTTCGCCGTCTCGCAATGGCGCCGCGGGCGGGGATGTCCTCCCGACCGGGAACGCGGATTCATCGGGTTGCGTCGCTGCGACCGCCAGCTCCGCAGGGCTGCCCTTCCAGGGGAAGGGGGCGCCCGGACACGAGGGCCGACGCTGCCAGGGCGCATCCTCGCACCCTGGGCCGCGCCTGCAACCTAATGCGCCCGGGCCGCTGCGCCAATCGGTTTTTTCTTGGCCGTCAGCCGTCCCGCCGCAGAACCAGTGCGCGGTCGACGCCGCCGAGGTCCGCCCGGCCGCCCGCGGGCACCAGCCCGGCCTGCCGCGCCAGCGCCTCCACCGCGGCTTTCTGGCCGATCCCGAGTTCCAGGACGGCCACCCCGCCCGGCGCCAGAAGACCTGGCAGTATCGTGCTCAACCGCCGATAGGCGTCGCACCCGTCCACCCCGCCATCCAGGGCCGAGCGCGGCTCATGCCGCGCCACCTCCGGCATCAGCCCGGCAATCGCGGCCGATTCGATGTAGGGCGGGTTCGACAGCACCAGGTCGAACCGGCCGGCGAGCGCGGCGGCCCAATCGCCCGCCAGGAAAGCCGCACGGTCCGCCAGGCCGTTCCGCCTTGCATTCGCCGCGGCCAGCGCGGCCGCTGCCGGCACCAGGTCCACCCCGATCCCGAAGGCGCGCGGCCGTTCGGCCAGCACTGCCAGCAGCAGGCAGCCTGTGCCGGTGCCCAGGTCGAGCACGCGGAGTTGCGCGTCCCGGTCCGGCAGGGCGTCCAGCGCCGCCTCGACCAGGGTTTCCGAATCGGGGCGGGGGATCAGCGTGGCGGGGGAGACGGCGAGGTCCAGCGTCCAGAAGCCCTGGCTGCCGAGGATATGCGCGATGGGGGTGGCGGCCAGCCGGGCCTGGATGGCCGCCCGGAAGCGGCTGGCGGCCTCGGGCGGGACCGGCGCGCGGGAGTCGCCCAGGAGGGCCTCGGTGGTGGCGCCCATGGCGTGGCCGAGCAGCAGGCGGGCCTCCAGGCGCGGATTCTCGATGGCGGCGGCGCGCAGCACCTGGCCTGCCTGGCAGAGGAAGGCGCCGACCGTCTCGCCGGGGTCGCATGACATGGCAGGCTAATGCCCGCACCCGGCTGTCTCCCGCAACCGCGTGGGTGGGTTCACTCCGCGTCTGCGGCCAGCCGCGCCGCCTCGTCCTCGGCGACCAGCGCCTCGATCACCTCGTCGAACTCGCCCAGCATCACGCGGTCGATCTTATGGAGGGTCAGGCCGATGCGGTGGTCGGTCACGCGCCCCTGCGGGAAGTTATAGGTGCGGATGCGCTCGCTGCGGTCGCCGGTGCCGACCTGGCCCTTGCGGTCGGCGGCCCGCGCCCCGGCCAGGCGGGCGCGCTCGGCGTCGAACAGCCGGGCGCGCAGCACCTTCATCGCCTTGGCGCGGTTCTTGTGCTGCGACTTCTCCTCCTGCATCGCGACCACCAGGCCGGTCGGGATGTGAGTGATGCGCACCGCGCTGTCGGTCTTGTTCACATGCTGCCCGCCGGCGCCGGAGGCGCGGTAGGTGTCGATGCGCAGGTCGCTCTCGTTCACCTGCACGTCCACCTCCTCGGCTTCCGGCAGCACCGCGACGGTGACGGTGGAGGTGTGGATGCGGCCCTGGTTCTCGGTCGCGGGCACGCGCTGCACCCGGTGGACGCCGGATTCGAACTTCAGCTTCGCGAAGACGCCGCGCCCCTCGATGCTGGCCGTCGCGCCCTTCACGCCGCCCAGGTCGCTCTCGTCGTACTCCAGCACCTCGAAGCGCCAGCCTTGCCGGGCGGCATAGCGCTGGTAGGCGCCGAACAGCTCCGCGGCGAACAGGGCGGCCTCGTCGCCACCGGCGGCGGGGCGGACTTCCAGGATGGCGCTGCGCTCGTCGGCGATGTCGCGCGGCAGCAGCATCAGCCGGATCTCGCGCTCCAGCTTCGGCAGGCGGTCCTTGAGGTCGAGATACTCGGCCTCGGCCAGCTCCTTCAGCTCGGGATCGCCGAGCATCGCCTCCGCCTCGTCGCGGGCGCGCTCCGCGGCGCGGTACTCCTGCACCTTCTCGACCAGCGGGTCGAGCTCCGACAGCTCGCGCGAGATCGCACCGACCTGCGCGCCATCCGCCGTGTTCAGCAGGTGGCGCAACTCGTCGGCGCGGTTCAGCAGCCGGTCCAGCTTCTGCGGCAGGCTCATGCCGTCAGGCGCCGCACCGCCTCGTCCAGCGTGACGCTGTCCTGCGTGCCGGCGTCCAGGTCGCGCAGCTGCACCACGCCCTGCGCGACCTCGCTCTCGCCCAGGATCAGCGCGGCGCGGGCGTGCAGCTTGTTGGCGCGCTCCATGCGGCGCTTGAGGTTGCCCTTGTAGGCGATCTCGGTGACCACGCCGGCCGCGCGCAGCCGTTGCACCAGCGCCAGCGCCGCGCCCTCCTCCGCCTCGCTCACCGGGATCACCGCGACGGGGCGCGGCGCGGCGGGCGGTGCCGCCAGCAGCATGGCAAGCCGCTCGATCCCCGCGGCCCAGCCGACCGACGGGGTGGAGGGACCGCCCATCTCCTCGACCAGGCCGTTGTAGCGGCCGCCGCCCATGACGGTGCCCTGCGCGCCGAGCCGGTCGGTGACGAACTCGAAGGCGGTGTGGCTGTAGTAGTCGAGGCCGCGCACGATCCGGTCGTTCTGCCGGAACGGCACGCCGAAGCGGCCGAGATAGGCCAGAACGCTGTCGTAGAAGCGCGCGGCCTCCGGCGTCAGGTGGTCGCCGATGGTCGGCGCCCCGGCGACGAGGCGGCGGTCGCCCTCGTCCTTGGAATCGAGGATGCGCAGCGGGTTCTTCTCCAGCCGCATCCGGCTGTCCTCCGACAGCGCGTCGCGGTGGTCGGAGAAATAGGCGACGAGCGCGGCGCGGTAGCGGTCGCGGCTTTCGGTGTCGCCCAGCGTGTTGATCTCCAGCACCACGCCCTCGGCGACGCCGAGTTCCTGCAGCACCTGCCAGCCGCAGGCGATCACCTCGGCATCGGCCAGCGGCTCCGCAGCGCCCAGCACCTCGATGTCGATCTGGTGGAACTGCCGGTAGCGGCCCTTCTGCGGTCGCTCGTAGCGGAACATCGGGCCGGTGTAGAACACCTTGCGCGGCAGGTTGGACTGCGCGAGGCCGTTGGACACCAGCGCCCGGCAGAGCCCGGCCGTGGCTTCGGGGCGGAGCGTGATCGAATCGCCGCCGCGGTCGGTGAAGGTGTACATCTCCTTGGAGACGACGTCGGAGGTGTCGCCGAGGCCGCGGCTGAAGACGCGGGTGTCCTCGAAGATGGGCGTGGACCATTCCTCGAACCCGTAGAGCGCGGACACGCGCCGCGCCGCCTCGATCACGGCGTGGTGGCGGCGGAACTCCTCGCCGATGAGGTCACGGGTGCCGCGGACGGGCTGCAGGGGGGTGGCCATGGGGCGGCGTATCGCGCGCGGAGCGCGCCGGGGCAAGGGCGCTGCAATCGTCCAAGCCCCCTGGGCACCGGCCAGGCGCTCAGCGCACCGCCCAGGTCAGCACCAGCAAGAGCAGGAGTTGCAGCGCCAATACGCAGCCGAGACGCAGCACGGCCGCGTCGCGCCGCGCGAGATCCTCGTCCAGACCCGGCACGGGCGGCGGCCGCAGCCGCGAGATCAGAAGGGCCGAGGCCGAGAGCCCGTTCACGTCACTCCGCTGCCTGCTTCGCGGCCGCCGCGGCGTCTGCCGCCTTCGCCGCCTTCATCTGCGCCGCCTTGGCCTCCACCAGGTCCACGATGTGCTCGACCATCTCCTCGGTCTTCACCGTGTGGCTCTGCTTGCCCATGCCATAGACCATGTGCGTGCCGGCACCGCCGCCGGTCAGGCCGATATCGGTCATCAGCGCCTCGCCCGGCCCGTTCACCACGCAGCCGATGATGGAGAGGCTGATCGGCTCGCTGATGTGGGCCAGCCGCTCCTCCAGCTTCTCCACCGTGCGGATCACGTCGAAGCCCTGCCGCGCGCAGGACGGGCAGGAGATCACCTTCACCCCGCGGTGGCGCAGATGCAGGGACTTCAGCATCTCCCAGCCCACCGCCACCTCCTCCTCCGGCTCGGCGGAGAGGGAGACGCGCAGCGTGTCGCCGATCCCGGCCCAGAGCAGGCTGCCGAGCCCGATGGCGCTCTTCACGGTGCCCGCGCGCTTTCCGCCGGCCTCGGTGATGCCGATGTGCAGCGGGTGGTCGCATTGCTCCGCCAGCTGCTGGTAGGCGGCGACGGCCAGGAAGACGTCGCTCGCCTTCACGCTGATCTTGAAGCGGTCGAAGCCCTCGTCCAGCAGGTGGGCGGCGTGCCAGAGGGCGCTTTCCACCAGCGCCTCCGGGTTGGGCTCGCCGTATTTCTCCAGCAGGTGCTTCTCCAGGCTGCCGGCATTCACCCCGATGCGGATGGCGCAGTCGTGGTCGCGGGCGGCCTTCACGACCTCCTTCACGCGCTCCTTGCTGCCGATGTTGCCGGGGTTGATGCGCAGGCAGGCGGCACCGGCCTCGGCGGCCTCGATGGCGCGGCGGTAGTGGAAGTGGACATCCGCCACCACCGGGACGTTCACCTCGCGCACGATCTCATGCAGCGCGGCGGTGCTTTCCTCCGTGGGGACGGAGACGCGCACGATATCGACGCCGGCGAGTTCGCAGCGGCGGATCTGGTCGATCGTCGCCTTCGCGTCCTCGGTCGGTGTGTTGGTCATGGTCTGCACGCTGATCGGCGCATCCCCGCCGACGAGCACCTTGCCGACGCGGATCTGCCGCGAGCGGCGGCGCAGGATCTGCTGGTAGGGACGATAGGACATCAGGCCTTCCCTTGGCGCGCAGCGGACTCCGGCGAGGCTGCCGGGACCGTTCCGCCCGGGCCAGGATATGGCGGCGGCGGCGGCGATCCCAGGGGGTCCTGCGCGTGCGTTGCAGGCGGTGCCGACCTGGACCGGCCGGCGGCGCTAGTTGCGGGGGGTCGCCGCCGCGGCCGAGGCGGGCGACAGGCGCTGGCGGACGCGGTCCGGGTCCAGCGCGATGTTGCGGCGGACGCCGACCAGACCCTCCAGCACCGGCTGGGGCTGGCCGTCCAGCAGAATCTCCAGTCCGTCGGCCTTGCCGGTGTCGAGCAACAGGCCGTCCCGCGCCGGCGCGGCCCAGGTCTCGCCGGGGCGCAGGACGCGGTTGACCAGCACCTGGCCGCTGCGCGGCTCGCGCACCTGCACCCAGGCGCCTTCGGGAGTGGAGGCGCGGGCGCGCAGGACGATCCGGGTGCCCTCCGGCACGCCGGGAAGCGCGGGGGCGGCAACGGCCGGCGGTGCCGACGGCGCGGCAGCAGGCGTCACGGCCGCGGCAGCGGTGGGCACCGGCGCGCTCGGCACCGTGGCGGCCTGCGCCGAGGTGTTCGCGCCCTGTGCGGCGGCGGGCACCCCGCCCGGCGGCGGCAACGCCGCGAGCGGCAGGGCACCGGGGTCGGGGCGGGCCGCCGTCTCGCGGGTGGCGGGAAGCTGCGCGCGCCCCTGCTCGGCCGCCGTCTCCAGGCGCGCCGGCACGGGCGGGACCACGTCCACCGTGCGGGTTCCGCTGCCGGACCAGTTGAACCAGGCGACATAGGCGCAGATGGCGACAACCGCCCCCGTCGCGACCACCGCGCCCGCGGGCATGCCCCGTTCCGGCACGGGTTCGGGGAAGACCAGCTTCGGCTTGGCGGTGACGGTGCCGGACGCCTCCCGGAAGCGGCGCACCATGTCGTCCGCGTCGAGACCGAGCGCCGTGGCATAGCTGCGCACGAAGCCGACGGCATAGGCCAGGCCGGGCAGGTCGCGCAGGCGCCCTTCCTCCAGCGCCTCAAGGTAGGGACGGCGGATGCGCAACGCGGCGGCCATCTCCTCGACCGAATGGCCGAGGGCCTGCCGGGCTTCGCGCAACGCATCGCCGATGCGCGCGGCCTCCGCACCGCCGGCTTCGGATTGGCGCATGGCCTCGCGGGAAAATCGCTTCAGATCGTATGGCACGGCCCAGACACCTAGCGCGCGTTCAACGCCCCCGCAAACCGAATCGTGAAGGTGACTCGCAGTATAATTTCGGTGACATGTCGCGCGGATCAGGCCGTCGCGGGAGCCCGCCGTCGCGCGGCCAGCGCCGCCGCGGCCTGCCAGACCAGCTCACGCACGATCTCCGCCGCGGGCTGTTCGCGGGTGACCATGCCCACGCTCTGCCCGGCCATCAGGGAGCCGTTCTCCACGTCGCCATCGATCACCGCCCGGCGCAGCGCGCCGGCCCAGAAATGCTCGATGTCGAGCTGGGCGGCGGCCTTCTCCACCTCGCCGGCGAGGTAGCGCCGGATCGTCTCGGCCTGGTGCTCCAGGAAGCGCTTGGTGCCCTCGTTCTGGAGCGCCCGGACGGGAATCACCGGGAAGCGCTCGTCGAGCTGCACGGTCGGCAGCGCGTCGCGCGCGGCGCCGCGGATGAAGGCTCGCTTGAAGTTCGGATGCGCGATGGACTCCGTCGCGCAGACGAAGCGCGTGCCCAGCTGCGCGCCCGCCGCGCCCATCTCCAGGTAGGACAGGATCGCCTCGCCCCGGCCGATGCCGCCGGCGACGAAGACCGGCACATCGCGCATATGGGGCAGGATCTCCTGCGCCAGCACATTGAGCGAGACCGGGCCGATGTGGCCGCCGGCCTCGCTGCCCTCGATCACCAGCGCATCGGCGCCGGACCGGACCAGCTTCTTCGCCAGCGCCAGCGCGGGCGCGAAGCAGACCACCTTGGCGCCGCCATCCTTGGCGGCCTTGATGGCGGCGCCGGGCGGGATGCCGCCGGCGAAGACGATGTGGCCGACCTTGTGCTCCAGGCAGGTCTGGACCAGCTGGTCCAGCCTCGGGTGCATGGTGATCAGGTTCACGCCGAAGGGCTTCGAGGTCAGCGCCTGCGTGCCCTTGATCTCCTCGGCCAGGCGCGGCGGCTCCATGGCGCCGCAGGCGATCACACCGAAGGCGCCGGCATTGGACAGGGCGGCGACCAGGTTGCGCTCGCTCACCCAGGACATGGCGCCGCCCATCAGCGCGTAGCGGCTGCCGAGGAAGGCAGCGCCGCGGGCCATCAGCGCGTCGATCTCGGCCAGCGCCCAATCGGGCGGGGCCATCTCCTGCGGGGCGGCGTCCATGGGCTCAGTCCTCCGCCCGGCGCGCGGGCTCCGGCCCGTCCAGGCCATAGGCGGTGTGGAGCGCCCGGACCGCGAGCTCGGTGTAGTCCACGGGGATCAGGACGCTCACCTTGATCTCGCTGGTCGAGATGACCTGGATGTTGATCCCCTTCTCGGCCAGCGCCTTGAACATGGTGGAGGCGACGCCGGCATGGGTGCGCATGCCGATGCCGACGACGCTGATCTTGGCGACCTCCGCATCCGTCACCAGCGCCTCGTAGCCGATGAACTCCCGCTGCTTCTCCAGCAGGTCCTTCGCGCGCGGCAGGTCGGCGCGGCCGACGGTGAAAGTCATGTCGGTGGTGCCGTCGGCGCCGATGTTCTGGACGATCATGTCCACGTTGACGTTGGCCGCCGCCATGGGCCCGAAGACATGGGCGGCGATGCCGGGCCGGTCGGGCACGCGGCGGAGCGTCACCTTCGCCTCGTCGCGCGAATAGGCGATGCCGGACACGATGGGCTGTTCCACGATCTCGTCCTCGTCAACCACCAGGCTGCCTGGCTTGTCCTCGAAGCTGGAAAGCACCTGCACCCGCACGCGCTGCTTCATGGCCAGCTCCACGGAGCGGGTCTGCAGCACCTTGGCCCCCACCGAGGCCAGTTCCAGCATCTCCTCGTAGGAGATGCGCTCGAGCTTGCGGGCGCGGGGCACGATGCGCGGGTCGGTGGTGTAGACGCCGTCCACGTCGGTGTAGATGTCGCAGCGGTCGGCCTTCACCGCGGCCGCCACGGCCACCGCCGACAGGTCCGACCCGCCGCGGCCGAGGGTGGTGACGCGGTTGCGCGCGGGCTCGATGCCCTGGAAGCCGGCGATGACGGGGACCTGGCCCTGCTGCATGCGCTCGATCAGCAGCGTGCCGTCGATGCTCTCCACCCGCGCCTTGCCATGCGCCGCGTCGGTCACGATCGGGATCTGCCAGCCCTGCCAGGACCGCGCATCCACGCCGATGGTCTGCAGCGCGATGGCCAGCAGGCCGATGGTCACCTGCTCCCCGGTGGCGACGACGGTGTCGTATTCGCGCGCGTCGTGCAGCGGCGAGAGCTCGGTGCACCACTTGACCAGCTGGTTCGTGGCGCCAGCCATGGCGGAGACCACCACGGCGACCTCGTGGCCGGCCTCCACCTCGCGCTTGACGCGGTTGGCCACGTTGCGGATGCGGTCCAGGTCGGCGACGGAGGTGCCGCCGAACTTCATCACGATGCGGGCCATTCTCGGGTCCGGGGCCTTCGGGAAGGCGGGGCGGAAGCGACGGATGGCCGAGGCGGCCCCTGTTGCGCCCCGGCGGGGGCGCTCAGATAACCGCCGCGCGACCGGGCGGCAACCGCCTGTCGGATGGGAGCGGACATGCAGCCAGCGGGCACGGGCACGGCGGTCGAGGCGGAGATCCGCAAGTTCGGGGCGCTGGCCGGGCGCTGGTGGGACCCGTCCGGGCCGATGAAGCCGCTGCACCGGATGAACCCGCTGCGGACGGGCTGGATCGCCAGGCGCATCGCCCGGGCGCATGGCCGCGTGGGAACGGACCTGTCGGGGCTCACCCTGCTGGATGTGGGCTGCGGCGCGGGGCTGGCCTCGGAAGCCTTCGCCCGCATGGGCGCCCAGGTGACCGGGCTGGACGCGGCGGGAGATGCGCTGGAGGCCGCCCGCGCCCATGCCGGGGCCGGCGGGCTGGACATCGCCTACCGGGAGGGCGCGCCGGAGGCCCTGGCGGCCGAGGGCGCGACCTTCGACGCCGTGGTGGCGCTGGAGGTCATCGAGCATGTGGCGGACCGGGCGGCGTTCCTGGACGCGCTCCGCAGGCTGGCGAAGCCCGGAGGACAGGTCTTCCTCTCCACCCTGAACCGCACGGCGCGGTCCTTCCTGATGGCCAAGGTCGGGGCGGAATACGTGCTGCGCATGCTGCCCGTGGGCACGCATGACTGGCGGATGTTCGTCACCCCCGGCGAGCTGGGCGCCGGGCTGCGACAGGCCGGGCTGCGGGTGACCGACCTTGCCGGGATGAGCATGGACCCGCTGACCGGGCAGTGGCGGGAGAGCAAGGACCTCGGGGTGAACTACCTAGTCATGGCGGAGCGCTAGGCTCCGCCCTCAGCCATCCGCCCGCGGCACCCAGGGCAGCCGCGCGACGTCGATCCCCTCCTCGGCCAGCGCCTCGGCCTCGGCGTCGGTCGCCTCGCCGTAGATGCCGCGGGCCTCGGCCTCGCCGTTGTGGATCTTGCGGGCTTCCTCGGCGAAGTCCTTGCCGACGTAGTCGCAGCTCTTCTCCACCTCGGCGCGGAGGCGCTGCAGCATCGCGACCAGCTGGGCCGGGATGGGGCCGGCGGCCATGCGCTGGCCCTCGGCCGCGGGCGGGGGCGCGGCGGGGGCCTCGGCGGCGGGCGGCGGCG
>NZ_JAPSMD010000080.1 GCF_027856955.1 Falsiroseomonas oryzae
GGCGGCGCGGCGCTGTTCTGGGGCGCGCTGCACGCCGCCGGCGCCTGGCGGCCGCCCAACCTCGCCTTCCCCGTCATCCACGCCCTGGTCCTGACGGCACTGCTCGGCGGCACGCGCGTCGCGGCCCGGATGCGCCATGCCGGCCGCGCCGGCCCGCTCGCCGACACCCCGGCGCAGAGCGTGCTGCTGGTCGGCGCCGGCGACGGCACCGACCTGTTCCTGCGCGCCCTGTGGCAGGAGAAGGGCGTCTCCTATCGCGTCATGGGCATCCTCTCCATGCGGTCGCGCCAGATGGGCCGGCGCATCCATGGCGTGCCGGTACTGGGCACCGCGGAGGACGCCTCCGCCGTGCTGGACATGCTGCGCGACGAAGGCCGCCTGCCCGCCCTGGTCGTGCTGGCCACGCCGCAGCTCCAGGGGATCGAGCTGCAGCGCCTGCTGGATGCCTGCGACCGCCACGGCGTGCCGGTGAAGCGCCTGCCCAGCCTCACCGCGCTGCAGGCCGCCAGCCGCCGCCCCGGCGAGCGGGCCGAGCCCGACGCCCCCGTCGCGCTCCGCCCCATCGAGATCGAGGAGCTGCTGGACCGCCCGCAGGTCCCGCTGGACCGCGAAGGCATGGCCCGCCTGGTGCAGGGCCGGCGCGTGCTGGTCACCGGCGCCGGCGGCACCATCGGCGGCGAGCTGGCCCGGCAGGTCGCCGCGCTTGGGCCCGCCAGCCTCGTGCTGCTCGATCACGGCGAATACGTGCTCTACGAGATCGACCTCGAGCTGCGGGAGCGCCACCCCGACGTGAAGCGCCAGGCCGTGCTGGCCGATGTCCGCGACGAGCCGCGCATCCGCCGCCTTCTGGCGGAGATCCGGCCCGAGCTGGTCTTCCACGCTGCCGCGCTGAAGCACGTGCCGATGGTGGAGAACGACCCGCTGGAGGGGCTGCTCACCAACGCCCTCGGCACCCGCGTGGTGGCCGATGCGGCGCGGGAGGCCGGCTGTTCGCTGATGGTCTTCATCTCCACCGACAAGGCGGTGAACCCCACCAGCGTGATGGGCGCCTCCAAGCGCCTGGCCGAGATGTACTGCCAGGCGCTGGATCGTGAGTCCCGCGCCGCCAGCGGCGACGACGCGCGGGCGAAGGGCGCGATGCGCCTGGTCACCGTACGCTTCGGCAACGTGCTCGGCTCCACCGGCAGCGTGGTCCCGCTGTTCCGCCGCCAGCTCGAGCGCGGCGGGCCGCTGACGGTCACCCATCCCGACATGCGCCGCTACTTCATGACGGTGAGGGAGGCGGTGGGGCTGGTGCTGCAGGCCGCGGTGGTCGGCGCCACCGACCGCGTGGACGCGCCGCCCGAGCTGCGCGAAGGCGGGATCTTCGTGCTGGACATGGGGGAGGCGGTGAAGATCGTGGACCTCGCCCGCCGCATGATCCGCCTGGCCGGCCTGCGCCCCGACGACGACGTGGAGATCCGCTTCACCGGCCTTCGCCCCGGCGAGAAGCTCTACGAGGAGCTGTTCCACGGCCAGGAGCCCCCGCACCCCACCAACTTCCCCGGCCTGCTGGTGGCGGTGCCGCGCACCACCGACGCCGCCGAGATGGCGCGCGCCATCGACCACGTCGCCGCGCTGGCCACCGCAGGCGACCGTGCCGGCGCCCTGGCGGAGCTGTCGCGCCTGGTCCCGGAATTCGCCCCGCCGGGGAACGGCGCGTAGCGCGGCTCAGGCGCGCATCTGCGCGACCGATTCCGCGATGCATCCCTCCGCGACCTTCCGGAACCGTCGGTCGTCCGGCCCTCTGCGCGCGGCGAGGATCCTCGCGAAGGCGACGTCTCGCTCCGCGCGCGGCAGCCCGGTGTCCAGGAACCGCGCGATGTCCGCCTCCAGCCCTTTCGGCACGCCGTCCGACCAGAGGAAGCCATAGAGGTTCGTGCAGTCCGGGCCGACCACATAGGCGTCCGCCTGCTGCGGAACGCGACCCTGCTCGAAGTCCTCGAAAACATCATGGTAGTAGCGCGCGGCGTAGTGGAGCAGAGGCCGCAGCCGCGCAGCCTCCGCCGGCGCGATGCCGGACGATCGCTCGTCCAGACCTTCGCGCAGCAGCTCCAGGGCGATCTGGCGTTCCGTCAGGCGGTCCATGGAGGCTTCGAAGAACTTGCGGGGGATCTCGTAAGCGGCGCCGCGACGGACGGAGCGGGACCGCATGGTGCGCTTGATTGCCTTGGTGTCGCGGTAGAGCTGGTCGAGCTCCCGCGAGATCAAGCGCCGCGCATCGCTTTCGGCGTCCTTCCGCGCCTGCGCCTCCTTTGCGTCAGCCTGACGCTGCGCCTCGTCGTCCTTGAGGATGCTGACATAGAGCGCGATCGCGCTGCCGAGCACGGAGGCCAGCGAAAGCTGCAGCAGGGCCTTGTAGGCTTCCGGTCCCAGCCCCCGCTCGACGGCGCCGCCTGACACCAGCCTGTCCAGCACCAGCAGCGTGCCGAGCACGGCTCCGAAGCTGGCGAGCAGCCACGAAAGCCGCTTCCGCGTCATGGAACCTCCCGGGACTGGAATCGCGCTCCCTCCCCGGGCCGCGCGACACGCGGCCCGGGCAGCGCCGGGTCAGCGGTTCTGGTCGATCAGGAAGCCGCTGGCGGCGCCGACGCCGGCGCCGATCAGCGCGCCCATGCCGGCATTGCCGGACAGCGAGCCCAGCGCCAGGCCGCCGACGGCGCCGACGCCCGCGCCCGTCGCGGTCGCGCGCTGCGAGCTGGTCATGTCGGCGCAGCCGGCGAGCGCCAGCGCGACGGGCAGGATGACGGCGAGTTTCCGCATGATGAGGTCCTCCGCTTCAGCGCTGGCGCGCGCGGGTGTTGGCGGGCGCCGGTTCCGGCGGGCAGGGATAGGTCGTCGCGGCGAAGCGCATCAGCCCGTCCACCGCCCTGTCCTGGCCGTACTGCGTGTTCGCCGCGGCCCAGCGCACGAAGGCGGACTGCACCTGCTCGATCGTCGGGCTCGGGTCGGGCAGGCAGAAGATGCGCCGGCCGCGCGCGGCCGAGACGGCGTTGTGGTACTGCCCCACCCCCACCATGAAGCCGCGGCAGTACGCCGTCAGCGGCGATTCCGCATTCGGGCTCGTGGCCGCGCAGATCGAGGCCAGCGTCGCCGTCGAAACCGGTTCGGCCGTGCTGGGGGTGCTGCCCTGGGCGAGGGCAGGGCCTATCCCCAGGCCCATGGCGAAAATGGTGGCTGGCAGCCAGGTCGCTCGCCTCATGCGCGCGGTCCTCCTTCCTTCGTTGCCGGACCCGGGCCGCTCGCCCGGACGCGGAAGTTGAGAGGCTAGGCCATCCATGCAGCCGCTGCCAATCGGCCATGCAGCCCAGACCTGTATCGGGAATTCCAGCCCCGCCGCCCGGCCATGCCGACCTGGCCGTCACCCACGGGCCGAGCAATGTCCGGGTGCAGCGCCGCCGCCCCGGCAACCCGGCGAAACCTGCGGTGACTTGGACGGCGCGGGGCCCCGGGGCTATTCAGCCCGCCATGACCTCTCCCCGCCCCGTCGCGCTGTTCGACATGAAGGCGCAGCAGGCGCTGATCCGCGCCGAACTCGACCGCCGCCTGGCCGCCGTGCTGGACAGCGGCGCCTTCATCAACGGCCCGGAGGTGCGCGAGCTGGAGGCGGAGCTGGCGCGCTTTGCCGGCTGCGCGCATGCCGTCGGTGTCTCCTCCGGCACCGATGCGCTGCAGATCGCCATGATGGCGGAGGGGATCGGCCGCGGCGACGCGGTGTTCCTGCCCGCCTTCACCTACACCGCGACGGCCGAGGTGCCGCTGGTGCTGGGCGCCACGCCGGTCTTCGTGGACGTCGATCCCGTGACCTTCAACCTCGACCTCGCCGACCTCGAGCGCCGCATCGCGCTGGTGCTGAAGGACGGGAAGCTGACGCCGCGCGCCGTGGTCGGCGTGGACCTCTTCGGCCTGCCCGCCGACTGGCCGGCGATCGAGGCGATCTGCGCACGGCACGGCATGTTCGCGCTGGATGACGCGGCACAGGCCTTCGGCGCGGCGCTGCACGGCAAGCGGCTGGGGCGCTGGGGCCATGCCACCGCGCTGAGCTTCTACCCGACCAAGACGCTCGGCTGCTACGGCGACGGCGGCGCGCTGCTGACCGACGACGCCGACCGCGCCGAGCTCTACCGCCAGCTGCGCACGCATGGCGAGGGCAAGTCGCGCTACGAGGTGCTGCGCACCGGCATGAACGGCCGGCTGGACACGATGCAGGCCGCGGTGCTGCTGGCGAAGCTGCCGCTGCTGGAGGGCGAGCTCGCGGCGCGCACGAAGGTCGCCGCGGCCTATGCGGATGGCTTGCGTGGCCTGGTGCAGGTGCCGACCAGCATCCCCGGCGCCGAGCATGCCTGGGGCCTCTACTCCATCCTGCTGCCCGAAGGCGCCGACCGCGCCCGCGTGCAGGAGGCGATGAAGGCCGAAGGCGTGCCGAGCGGCATCTACTACCCGAAGCCGCTGCACCATCAGCCCGCCTACGCTGCCGCGCATGCCGGCAGCATCCTGGCCGGCCCGCCGCCGCTGCCGGTCAGCGAGATGCTGTGCCACCGCATCCTGTCGCTGCCGATGCATCCCTACCTGACGGCGGAGGAGGTCGCGCGCGTCGTCGCGGCGGTTCGCCGCGCGGTCTGACGGGCGGCGCCGTCGCGCCGGGCGCTACTCCCCGGCCAGGATCCGCCGCAGCTCCGCGCGGTCCTCGTCGCGCTCGCCCATCTGCTCGGCGATCCCGGCATAGGTCAGGAAGTAGGTGACGATGTTGCCGACGTAGCGCACCGGCTCGCTGCCGACGCGGCGCTGCACGACGCGCTCCACCTGGCCGAACCAGCGGTTCGGGTCCAGCCCCTCGCGCGCCGCCTCCTGCCGCAGGCGGTTGATGCGGTTGGGCCCCGCATTGTAGGCGGCCAGCGCGAAGTAGATCCGGTTCGCCTCGTCGATCGCCGGGTCGTTGAAGTAGCGGTCGCGCAGCTGGTCCATGTAGATGATGCCGCCACGGATGTTCTGCTCCGCATCCGCGAGGTTCCGCACGCCCACCTCGCGCCCGGTCGCGGGCATCAGCTGCATCATGCCGACGGCGCCCACATGGCTGCGCGCGGCGGGATCCAGCCGGCTCTCCTGGAAGGACTGCGCCAGCATCATCAGCCAGTTGAAGCCGACCCGGTCGCTCTCGGCGCGGAAATGCCGGGAGTACTGCCGGATGCGGTCGCGGACATCGAGGTTCAGCGGGTTGTCCAGGAAGCGCGTGCTCTCGAAGTAGCGGCGGAAGATCGTCATCGCCGTCGCCCGGTCGCGCGCCACGCGCTCCGTCACGAACCGGTCGAGCAGCGCCTTCAGCTCCGGCGCATCGGGCCGCACCGCCCAGGCGATCGTCTGGTCCCGCGCCAGCGCCACGCCGTCCTGCACCACGATGTTCGCCAGCAGCCGGTCCCACACCTCGGCCAGGTGGCTGTCCGCGATGGTGTAGGGCACGATGCCCGCGTTCACCATCTCCAGCACGTCCTCGGTCTCCAGGTGGTCGGGCGCCTCGACGATGCGGATGCCCGGCCGTCCAGCGGCGCGCAGCCGCTCGTCCAGCGCCCGCGCGTTCGCGACATAGGAGGTGCCGCGGGTCAGCAGCAGCGCGCGGCCGGACAGATCCTCGGGCGTCGCGACGGGCGGCGCATCCTTGTGCCGCACCACCACCTCCGCCACGCCGCGCATGTAGGGCGTGGAGAAGGCGACGCGTCCGGCGCGCTCCTCCGTGGCGGTCATGCCGGCGGCGATCACGTCGCCGCGCCCGTCCAGCAGCGCCGGGATCAGGTCGTTGCGCGCCACCGGCACGAAGACGACCCGCAGGCCCGCGGGGCCGCCCGGCGCGTTGCGGTCGTTCACGAACTGCTCGAGCCACCGCATCGCCTCGTATTCCAGGCCGCGCCCTTCGCCGTGCTCGATCAGGAAGTTGGTGCGGTTGTAGGTGGTCAGCACGCGCAGCAGGCGACGCTCGCGGATCTGCGGCCAGTCGCCGCGGAACGGCTCGTTCAGAATCAGCAGCAGGCTGTCGCCGACCGTGGTGCCCTCGTCATCGGCGTCGGCGCCCTGGGCGCGAGCCGGGCCGAGGGCCGGCAGCGCCAGCAGCAGGCCCAGGAACAGCCGCACCAGCAGACGGCGCGCACCGGCGAACGGGGCCATTCTCGCCCTCCTTCCTCCATCGCCGGCAGACGGCCGCGCCGGCATCCGCGGATCCCCCGGATCC
The DNA here is from genome assembly GCF_027856955.1 of Falsiroseomonas oryzae. Classification (GTDB taxonomy): domain Bacteria; phylum Pseudomonadota; class Alphaproteobacteria; order Acetobacterales; family Acetobacteraceae; genus Falsiroseomonas; species Falsiroseomonas oryzae. Next base: position 6,260 of record NZ_JAPSMD010000080.1, read on the forward strand.
CGGACGCAGAATAGACATGCAAGGCCGGAAACATACACAGTCGGTTCGATGCGAAAGCGGCGTGGCCGATGCGCGGTGCGGGGCGCCGCGCCGGCCGCTCAGTGATGCACCCAGCTCACCTCCTCGAGCGCCGGCTGGGTCGGGTCGCAGTCCAGCCACTGGCCGTTCGCCACGCTCTGCCCGGTCATCGAGAGGATGAAGCCCCAGTGGCTGACCACCACGGTGTGCGACCAGTCCTGCAGTGCCGCCATCTCGCCGCGGAAGCGCGCGGCGCGGGCCAGGACCTGCTCGGCGGGCTCCTCGATCTCCGGCCACCAGATCTCCTCCAGGTGGTCCAGGTCGAGATGCGGCCACTCCGCGCGCAGCGCCGTGACGGGACTGCCGATGTCGCAGGTGAAGGCATAGCGCTCCCGCACCACGGGATTGACCATCACCGGCAGCCCGAGCCGGCGGGCCAGCGGCGCCGCGGTCTGCAGCGCCCGCGTGTAGGGGGAGGCGATGATGCGCCGGATCTCCTGCCGGGCGGCCAGCGCCTCCGCTGCGGCCTCCGCCTGGGCTTGCCCCAGGGGGGTCAGCTTCGGGTCCTTGATGCCCGGGTCCCGGCGGGTCTGGGTGAACAGCAGGTTGAACTCGCTCTGGCCGTGGCGAAGCAGGATCATCGCGGCGCCGTTCTCCGGGGTGGTGTCCCGGGCCGATACCGAAGCGGCCCCGGCGCGGCAACCGCCATGCGAGGCCCCCGACGACGGAGGACGATTCTTGCCGTTGCGGGTCGGCCCCGCGAGCCCTAAGTGATGGGCGAGTGAGGAGTTATCCATGTCCGGCGGCTTCCCGGTCGATCTGATCCTGTTCGCGATGGTCGCGGCCTTCCTGGTCCTGCGCCTGCGCAGCGTCCTCGGCCGCCGCACCGGCTTCGAGCGCCCGCGGCGCGAGGGCCCGGGCGCCTACGACCCGCAGGCCGCCCGCGGCGCCCCCGCGTCCGACCTGCCGGGCGAGCTGCCGCCCGCGCAGCTGCCGGCCGATGGCACCCGCCGCATCGTGCCCGACCCGCGCAGCCCGGTGGGCCAGGCGCTGCTGCGCATCCGCGGCGTGGACCCGACCTTCGACCCCAACGGCTTCCTGCACGGCGCCGAGGGTGCGTTCCGCATGATCGTGGACGCCTTCGCCCGCGGCGACCGCGACACGCTGCGCGCCCTGCTCTCGGACGACACCTTCGGCGGCTTCGAGGGCGAGATCTCCCGCCGCGAGCAGGCCGGCGAGACCCAGCGCAGCGAGGTTCGCGCCATGCAGGAGACGAAGATCGAGACCGCCGACCTCCGCGGCACGATCGCCGACGTCACCGTGCGCTTCGTCTCCGACCAGGTGAACCTCACCACGGGGCGCGACGGCGGCGTGGTAGCCGGCGCCGAGGCCGTCACCGAGCTGACCGACATCTGGACCTTCCAGCGCGACCTGCGGAACCCGGATCCGACCTGGAAGCTGGTGGCGACCCAGTCGGCCTGATGCTCGGCTTCCCCGTCTCCCGCGAAGCGGGGGCTCGGGGCACCGCAACGAGGCCGAAGGCTGGTCGGGGTGGGGGCACGAACGGCCTCCCACGATCGGAGCGGGAGGGAATTGGCGCCCGCGCCGGCCTTTCCCTGTTTCTGCTCATCCTCCTCGCCGCCTGCACGGCGCCGCCCACCTACCCGCGCGACGTCGTTTTCGCCGACCTGCCCGGCTGGGCTGCCGACCGCCACGCCGAGGCCATCCCGCCGCTTCTCGCCACCTGCCGGACCATCGCCGGCCTGCCGCCGGACCGCCCGCTCGGCGGCACCGGGGCTACCCAGGTCACCCCCGCGGCCCTCGCCCCGGCCTGCACCGAGGCCGCGACCCTGCCCCCGGGCGACGCCGCCGCCCGCGCCTTCCTGGAACGCCGCTTCCGCCCGGTGGCGCTCGGAGAGGGCACGCTGACCGGCTATTTCGAGCCGGAGCTGCGCGGCAGCCCGACCCGCACCGCCCGCTTCGCCACTCCCCTCCATGCCCGCCCGCCCGAGCTGGTGGAGGCCGATCTCGGCACGCACATCGCCGAGCTGCGCGGCCGCCGCATCGCCGGGGTGGTGCGCGAAGGCCGCCTGCACCCCTTCCCCGACCGTGCCGCCATCCTGGCCGGCGCGCTCGACGCGCGCGGGCTGGAGCTCGCCTGGGTGGACGACCCGGCGGATGCCTTCTTCCTGCAGGTCCAGGGCTCCGGCCGCGTCCGCTTCGAGGACGGCCGCGTGCTGCGGCTCGGCTATGCCGGCTGGAACGGCCACCCCTATGTCGCCATCGGCCGCTTCCTGGTGGAGAGCGGCGCGCTGCCGCGCGAGCGGGTCTCCATGCAGTCCATCCGCGCCTGGATGACGCAGGCCGGCCCGGCCGAGGCCGCCGCGCTGATGGCCCGCAACCCCAGCTACGTCTTCTTCCGCGTGCTCGACCTGCCACCGGAGCAGGGGCCCGTGGGCACGCTCGGCGCGCCGCTGACGCCGATGCGCTCCGTCGCCGTGGACCGCACCCATGTGCCGCTTGGCCTGCCGGTCTGGGTGTCCGGCCGCGACCCGCTGGACGGCGCGCCGCTGCGGCGCCTGACCCTCGCGCAGGACACCGGCGGCGCCATCCGCGGCCTGGCGCGGGCGGATCTGTTCACGGGGTGGGGCGAGCAGGCGGCGGAACGGGCGGGACGGATGCGTGACCCGGCGGCGCTGTTCGTGCTGCTGCCCCGCTGACACGGTCGCGTGCGCGACACGGCCGCGAAACATGGCCCGCCTAGTCTCCCCGTGCCGGGAACGGCCAAGGAGAACGGGGAGGGCACCATGCCCCACTACATGCTGCGCTGGTCCTTCAAGGACACCACCATCAAGGCGCTGACCGAGAACCCGCAGGACCGCGAGCAGGCCGCGCGCCAGGTGATCGAATCCTTCGGTGGAAGGCTGCTCTGCTACTACCTCAGCCTCGGCGAGCATGACGGCTTCTGCGTCGCGGAGTTTCCCGACACGACCAGCGTGGCCGCCGCGAGCATGCGCGTCACCGGCTCCGGCGCCTTCTCGCGCTTCGAGACGGTGGCCCTGCTGACCATGGCCGAGGCACGGCAGGCGATGCAGAAGGTCAAGGACACCGGCACCGGCAACTACTCCCCGCCAGGGGAGCGTATGCCCGGCAACTGAAAGGCCGGACGGGGGCGCGGCGCTTTCCTGCAGCCGTCGCCCGACGGCACCAGCGACACCACGCGCCCGGGCCGCATTGCCCCGCGCGTCGCCTACCCGGCCTGCGGCACCAGCCGCAGCACCGGGACGTCGCCCGCGTCCAGCAGCTGCAATCCGCCGGCATCCATGCGCCAATCCAGTACCTGGCCGAGCGCCTGGTGCAGCCGCCGGTCTTGGTCCTCCAGATCGGGCGCGCAGCGCAGATGCGTGCTGCTCAGCGGGCCGAACCGCATCCCGGCAGCGTCCACCGTGTAGCCCACGGCGAAGCGGTTGCAGCCGGTGGTCCCCTGCGCCAGCCCGTCCGGGCGGAAGCGCAGCGTGCTGGCGTAGTTCGGCAACACGCCCAGCCCGCCGATCTCCTGCGCCAACCAGACCTGCCCCACCAGCGCAGCCGATGGCGCCGTCGGGGCCAGCATCGCGGGCCCCGTGCCCGGGACGGCACGCTCCAGCACCAGGTCCACTTCCTGCCCGGCGCCCTGCGTCAGCACGGGTTGCGGCGCCGCGCTCGCCCAGGCCGCCACGCCGTCCACCAGGATCCAGCCGCGCACGAGATGCTGACGCCCGGCGGCGATGCTGGCCGGCGGATAGGGCAGGGTGAACCAGACCGGCGGCTGGCGCACGACCGGCACGGTGGCATCCGCCAGCCGGACCAGCTGGGTTCCGGTCGCCTCCAGCAGTTCGACGAACAAGACCGCGCCCGGCGGCAGCGCGCCGCGCTCGCGGAGGGTGGCGCGGCCATGGATGGCCGGCGACTGCGCCGCCGCGTCGCGCGCGGCCAGGAGCGTCGCGGAGGCCGCCAGTATGGCGCGGCGGGTCTGCTGCATCGTCGCATCTCCCAGGTCGCTCGCCGCGCGCATGGCCGCGCCGGGCATCCCAGGCGCGTCCCGATGCCCATGCCCAGGATGCGCCCGAAACGCTGGCGGCGGCCAATCGAATCCCGGTCAGCGGGTCGCCGGGCCGCCCCTGGGCGGAACGCTACCCCCCGCTGCGCACCAGCCGCACCAGCTGCGCCACGTGCTCGGGCGGCGTCACCTTCTCGATCCCGTGGCCGAGGTTGAACACGAAGGGCCGGCCGCGCATCGCCGCCAGGATCTGCCGCGCCTCGGTCTCCAGCGCGATCCCGCCGGCCACCAGCGCCAGCGGATCCAGGTTGCCCTGCAGCCCGACATTCGCCGGCACCGCGGAGGCCGCGAAGCGCGGATCCATGGAGGTGTCCATCGCCACCGTGTTCACGCCCGTGCGCTGCACGTATTCGCCGATCAGCGGCCCGGCCAGGCGCGGGAAGCCCACCACCGGCACGGACGGGTGCAGGCGCTGGATGTTGCGCACGATGGTCACCGTCGGCTCGATCACCCAGCGCCGGAACTGGCTGGGCGGCAGCATGCCGGCCCAGCTGTCGAACAGCATCACCGCCTCGGCGCCGGCCTCGATCTGCGCCAGCAGGTAGTCGGTCGTCGCCTCCACCAGCGTGCGGATCAGCCGCCCGAACAGCGCCGGGTCACTGAAGGCCATGCCGCGCGCGGTGTGGAAGTCCCGGCTGCCATGCCCCTCCACCATGTAGGCCGCCACCGTCCAGGGGCTGCCGGCGAAGCCGATCAGCGAGACCTTGGGCGCATGGGCCTCCAGCGCGGCGCGCGTCAGCCGCACCGTCTCGAAGATGGGCGCGGCGCGGTCCCGCACCCGGTCGAGCTCCAGCGCGGCCACCGCGGCGGCGTCGCGCAGCGGCTCCAGCACCGGCCCCTCGCCTTCCGCGAAGCGCAGCGGCTGGCCCAGCGCCCAGGGCACCATCAGGATGTCGGAGAACAGGATCGCCCCGTCCATGCCGTAGCGGCGGATCGGCTGGATCGTCACCTCCGCCGCCAGGTCCGGCGTGGTGCAGAGCGCGATGAAGCCGCCCGCCTTCTCCCGGACCTCGCGGTATTCCGGCAGGTAGCGCCCGGCCTGGCGCATCAGCCACATGGGCGGCGGCCAGACGGCCTCGCCCCCCAGCGCCCGCAGCAGCGGCTTGCGTGCCTCCGTGCCCGTATTCGCCGCGCTCGTATTCCCCGCCCCTTGGGCCTCTGCCGACAACACCGCCTCCCGCGTTTCCGACGCCCATCATCCTAAAAGACTCTGAATCCTTGAAGGGGAGGGGTGTCAGTAGGGCCTGTGGGCATCGGGGATGGGTGCGTTCCGCCCCTCGTCCACAGCCCTGTCCACGCGAGCATCGGCACCCAACCCGTTGGCACGGCAGGTGTATTTCTCTTCATCCCGATCCCGGGACACGTCCGCGCGAAGCCATCCCATGCGCGGCCGCAGCGCCGGTTTTCCCCGGCTTGCCCGATCGCGGCCTTGACCGCCCCGGGTTTTCCCCGCCATCCCCGATCTCCGCGCGGTCCGGGAAGGCCCGTCCGGGGGGGAAGCCGCCATGCCGCAGCACCGCACGGTCAACCTGCACCTCGTCTCCGACAGCACCGGGGAGACGCTGAACTCCATCGCCCGCGCCACCCTCTCCCGCTTCGACGAGCCGCACGTCATCCACCATCGCTGGTCGCTGATCCGTTCACGCCTCCAGCTCGACCGCGTGCTGGAAGGCATCGAGGCGGAGCCCGGCCCGGTCATGTACACCCTGGTGGACCGCAGCCTGCGCCACGCGCTGGAGGAGCATTGCGCCCGCGTCGGCGTGCCGCTGCTCTCGCCCCTCGATCCCGTCATGGAGGTGCTGCAGGCCGAGCTCGGCGAGCGCGCGCGGGAGAAGCGGGGCGCGCAGCACGTGATGGATGCCGACTACTTCCGCCGCATCGACGCCATGCACTACGTGCTGGCGCATGACGACGGCCAGGGCGTGGCCGGCATCCACGAGGCCGATGTCTGCCTCGTCGGCGTCTCCCGCAGCAGCAAGACGCCGACCTGCTTCTACCTGGCCAACCGCGGCATCAAGGCGGCGAATGTCCCGATCGTGCCCGGCGCCACCCTGCCGGACGAGCTGAACGATCCGCCCTGCCCGGTGGTCGGCCTCTACATCGAGGCCGGCGCGCTGATCGAGATCCGCCGCCACCGGCTGCGGCTGATCGGCGCCGGCGGGGTGCGGCAGGACGCCACGGACTACGTGGACCACGAGGCGGTGAAGGCGGAGATCCAGGCCGCGCGCCGGCTCTGCACCCAGCGCGGCTGGCCGGTCATCGACGTGACCCGCCGCTCCATCGAGGAGACGGCGGCGACCGTCCTGCAGCTGATGGAGGCCTGGCACGCCCGCCGCCGCCAGCCCGCCACGCCGCACGCGCCGGAGGACCCGGCCGCCGGCGTGCTGGGCTCCGGCTGACCATGCTGCAACGCGACGCGCCGCGCCTGGTGCTGGCCTCCGCCAGCGCCACGCGCCGCACCCTCCTGACCCGTGCCGGCCTGGCCTTCGAGGCGATGCCGGCGGCGGTGGACGAGGCCGCTCTGAAGGAGAGCGCGCAGGCCGAGGGCATCCCGCCGGAGGACGCCGCCATCCTGCTCGCCGAGGCCAAGGCCGAGCGCATCGCCCGCCGCATGCCCGAGGCCCTGGTGATCGGCAGCGACCAGCTGCTGGTGTGCCGGATGGAGGACGCGAAGGACCGCTGGTTCGACAAGCCGGCCGATATGGCGGAGGCGCGGGCAAACCTGCTGGCGCTGCGCGGCCGCACCCACCGCCTGGTCACCGCGACCGTCGCCTGGCGCGGTGGGGAGCGCGTCTGGCAGGACGTCTCGATCCCCCGCCTTACCATGCGCGGCTTCACCGAGGCCTTCCTGGACGCCTACCTGGCCGCGGAGGGAGAGGCGATCCTGGCCAGCGTCGGCGCCTATCGGCTGGAGGGGTTGGGGATCCACCTGTTCAGCCGGGTGGAGGGCGAGCACGCTGCCATCCTCGGCCTGCCGCTGACCCCCTTGCTGGGCTTCCTGCGTGGGCATGGCGTGCTGGCGGGCTGACGGATCGCATCGATGTGATCGGGCTGGTGGCGCCCGGATGAGCCGGCGGCCGGCGCGCAATGCCCAACTTCGCAGCCATTCGACGCCGCGGCGTCGGAAAACTTTACATCAGTGAAGTTGTTGATTTAGCAAGATAGCAAGTACCAATCTGGCCAATGCATACGTTCCGATGTCGGTTATCTTTACAATGTCTGAAACCGTCAGGAACGGCAAAGTCAGGTCAGCGGCCGTCAGGCATACGAATATTCAATGGCACGCAAGTTGCGAGGCTCTCCGCTGCTCTCACGCCTTGACGAGAGTAACGAAAAAGAGAGGTCGTGCCATGAAAGCACAATGGCTGGGTGCTGCCGCGCTGGTCGCGCTGGCCTTGACCGCCGGGCCGCAGCAGGCGCAGGCGGCGTTGGTCGGCTGCGGGGGGACTGCGGGAGTCGGCGTCTTTCCCCCGGTGACGTCGGCGGACCTGCTGGGGAAGGTGACCAACGCGGCCGGGACCGCGACGGCGGTCAGCAGCTGCCAGTTCATCTATCCCGCCGACAACAACACCATCGCCAACATCGCGACCATCAACGCGACCGGCTTCTTCGGCTTCAGCGACTGGGTGGACAACGGCCAGACCCAGCTCGACTCGAATGCCGCTTCCGGAAGCTGGTCCATCGCCGACGTGGACTTCGCCGACCGCGACTACATCATCGTCTTCAAGGATGGCGCGGGCACGAACCTGACCGCCTTCCTGTTCGACGAGAGCGTCAGCAACGGCCTCTGGACCACGCCCTTCGTGAGCCCGCCCTTCGACGTCGGCGCAGAGGGCAAGGAGGTGTCGCACTACACCATTGCCTATCGCCTGGATGGCAACACGAACCCCGATGCGGTGCCGGAACCGGCCAGCCTCGCCCTGTTCGGGCTTGGCCTGCTCGGGCTCGGCGCGGCAGGCCGGCGCCGCTGGCGCTGACCTGACGCTCCGATCGCGCACGGCGACCCGCGTCGCCGTGCGCGCCCTGGCACGGGGGGCTACTGCGCGTCACGTTCGCGTCAGGCAGCGGCCCGATCACCCCGAACGCGAACGGGCCCGGCCGTTACCGGCCGGGCCCGTCGAGATTCTTTACAGCCCCTCGAGAGGGCTGTCGGCGTCAGGCAGCCGGCTGCTCCACCGGGCGCCGGCGCCGGCGGCTCGCCAGGCCGAGCCCGGCGAGGCCCACGCCGAACAGCGCCAGCGTGGCGGGCTCCGGCACCACGGCGTCCGGCGTGGTCGGGACGTCGCCGGGCGGGCCATTGAAGGCGCGGTCGGAGGTCGTGCCGCTCACGCCGGTGATGGCCTGGAACCGCATGCCTGAGGTCGGCTGGTTAGGACCATCGTACAGGTTGCGCGTGTTCGTCTCGTAGCTGGCCGCGGTCAGCAGCGTGTCGATGCTGAACAGGAAGGTCAGCGAGTTGCCCTGCGCAATGCCCTGCGCCGGGTTGTTGCCCGCGCAGTTGTTGTTGTTGTCGGACTCGATGCAGACGTCGAAGGTCGGGCTGGAGCCGTTGATGGGCTCATCCACCAGGTTCATCGCCCAGCCATTCGACTGCGTGAGTTCGATGTTCACGGTGCCGGTCGGCAGGTCGAAGCCGAAGGCCGTGACGTTGGACGACGTCGCGGTCGAGGTGTTCGAGAGCTTCAGCGCCAGCTGGACGTTGCCGTTCAGCAGGTCGGTGAAGGTGAACTGCGCCGTGCCGCTGATGTTGGCGGGCGCATTCACGCCCACATAATCCATTATGAACGCCGCCTCGGCCTTCGGCGCCGCGACGATCGCCGCAGCCCCCATGGCCATCCCGAAGAACGCGGTCCTGGCAGTCTTTGCGAGCATGGTGCCTACCCTTCCTAGTCTTTGCCGGCGGCGGTGAAGCTTGACGGTTCCTCACTAAGCAACGAACGTGCCAGCTGGGTAAGACATTGAAAATACGCGCGATGGCATGTGAGACAGATGCTTCATGCCGAACATTGTAAAGAATCTCGACGCCCATCGCGGGATACCGGTCTCAACCCACACGACAATCTCACAATCTTGTGTTGTCGCGCGTTGCCGGTCCGGCCGTTCAGGCAGACGGAACGCTATATCTGGGGGTGTCCCACGTCACAGTCCCAAGATACGGGGCCGCGCAAGAATCTCCCTCGCGTCGCCGGACAGCCCGCTATGCGTCGGACCCTCCAGGGCGCTGACGACAGGCCACCGGCTTTCCCGAGCGAAAGGCACCGTGGCGCCGAGCGTCCACGGTGCTGGCGAACAATGTAAAGATTCCCGACGGACCGGCGCCTGACGAGGGGGCAGTCCCGGGAACGGGGTCGCCGCTGTCCCAGAGGAGCCCCCGGCCGATCGCGGCGTCGGGCGTTAACGCTTCCTGCACGCCTCCAGCCGTTTTCTCCACGGCCACCGACCCAGAACCCTCGCTCCAAGACCGGGCGCCAGACCGCCAGGACGGCCCAGCGCGAGACGACACACCATGACCCTCCGCACGGCGGCCGCCGCGCTGCTCCTGCTTCTCGCACCGGCGCCCGCCGCCCTTGCCGGCCCCATCGCCTGCACCGGCGCCCTGGCCGTCCTCGCCGGGCGCGTCGAAGGCGCCACGAACTGCCTGGTGGACCGCGCCAACACGAACGACACGAAGGGCGTGGTGAACGCCGGCACCGGCTATTTCGGCCACACCGACTGGACGCTGCTCGGCAAGCTGGAGGACGGCGGCGACGAGGGCGGCTACGACTTCGCCAGCAAGGGCTTCGCCTCGGCCCGCGACGCCGACATGTTCATGCTGGTCTTCAAGTCCGGCCGCGAATCCCTCGTCGCCTACCTCGTCGATGCGCAGGCCGGCGAGTGGGAAACCCCCTTCATCCGGCCCGCCTTCCCCGGCGCACCGCGCGACGGCCGCGACGTCTCCCACGTCTCCCACTACGCCCGCGTCAGCGCCCTGCCGCCTCCCCTGGACGACACCGACAGCTTCGTCGTCGCCCCGCCGCCCGCCATCGTTCCGGAACCCGGCACCCTGGCGCTGTTCAGCCTGGCCGCGCTGGGGCTCAACGCGCTTCGCCGCGCGCGCCGCCGGGCCTGACCGGCGCCGGTCAGGCCGCGGCGTCGCCGGCGGCGTCCGCCGGCACC
>NZ_JAPSMD010000081.1 GCF_027856955.1 Falsiroseomonas oryzae
GGCCTTGCCGGCCCTGCTGCTCGCCGTGCCGACGCGCGCCACCGCCTGGCCGCGCCGCGTGAACCACGCCGGCGGCATCGCGCTGCGCGGCTTCGACACGGTCGCCTGGCACGAGGAGGGCCGGCCGCGCGCCGGCAATCCCGACATCGCGGCCGAATGGGCCGGGGTCACCTGGCACTTCGCCGACCGCGCGCATCGCGACCGCTTCGCCGCGACGCCCGACGCCTTCGCGCCGCGCTACGGCGGCTTCTGCGCCTTCGGCGTCGCGCGCGGCTACAAGGTGGATTTCGACCCGGACGCATGGCACATCGCGCAGGGCAGGCTCTACCTGAACTACGACCGCGGGGTGCAACGCCAATGGCTGCGCGACATCGCCGGCAACATCGCGCGCGCCGAGACCAACTGGCCGCGCCTGGCGGATGCGTGACGTGCCGGACGGCGCCCTCGCGCTCGGCCTGCCTGTCACGCCGCGCATGAGCGCATCGACCGCCGCGCGGGACGTGCAGGATGCGCGCTGGTCCGCGCTGATGGCCGCCGCGCAGGCCGGCGACGGTGCTGCCTACGAAACCCTGCTGCGGGAGGCGACGCCGCGCATTCGCATGCTGTGCCGCGCGCGCATCCGCAACCCGGCGGAGGTCGAGGACGCCGTGCAGGACACGCTGCTGACGCTGCACATGCTGCGCCACACCTACGACCCAACACGCCCGTTCGGCCCGTGGCTCGCCGCCATCGCCATGCGCCGCGCGGTGGATCGGCTCCGCCGCCACGGCCGCACCGCGGGCCGCGAATCGCAGATCGACGACCTGCCGGAGGCCGCCGCCGCGGTGCAGCCGGATGCCGAGCAGCGCCTTGCCGCGCGCCATCTGCGCGATGCCGTCGCAGCATTGCCGGAAAGCCAGCGCACGGCGCTGCGCCTCGCCAAGCTGGAGGATCTGCCGCTGGCGGAGGCCTCGGCGCGCTCGGGACTCAGCGTCGGCGCGCTGAAGGTGGCGACACACCGTGCCATGCAGTCGCTGCGGCGCCGCTTCGGCGTCGAGGAGCCTGCCGCGCCGAAGCGCGGCCGGCGCGAGGGGGAATGACCATGCGGACGGACGACCTGATCCGCCAGCTCTCGACCGGCCTCGTGCCGGTGCGCCGCGTCGCGCCGCCCTGGCGCACCGCGCTCCTCTGGCTCGCGCTCGCCACGCTGCTGGTCGGCGGCGCCGTGGCGCTGCACGGCTTCCGGCACGACATCGCGCAGCGCGTGATGCTGATGGAGGAGCAGGTGAACCTGGCAGCCGCGCTGCTGACCGGCATCGCCGCCGCCTTCGCCGCCTTCCAGCTCGCTCTGCCGGACCGCAGCCCGCGCTGGGCGCTGCTGCCGCTGCCCTTCGCCGCGCTGTGGCTGTCGGGCCTGGGCTGGGGATGCCTGCGGGACCTCGCGCAGCAGGGCTGGCCGGCGCTTTCCACCAGCTTCGGCTGCATGCGCTTCATCATCGGCTTCGGCGTCCCGCTGACCGCGGCCATGCTGTGGATGGCGCGCCACGCCGCGCCGATCCGGCCCGGGCCCGTCGCTGCGCTCGGGGGGCTGGCCGCGGCCGCGATCGCCTCGGTCGGGCTGTCGCTGATCCATCACCTGGACGCCGCGGCGATGGTGCTGATCTGGCACGGCGGCTCCATCGCGCTGGTCACCGCCGCATCCTGGTTGTTCGGCGCGCGCGCCCTGCGCGCCGCGGGGCCCTGAGCGATGCGGCGCTTCTACGGCTGGGCTACGCCCAATTCCCAGCGCGTCTCCATCCTGCTCGAGGAGCTCGGTCTGGCGTACGAGGTGCGCCCGGTGAACATCCGCGCCCGCGAGCAGTTCGCGCCCGAGATCGTCGCGCTGAACCCCTATGGCAAGATTCCGATCCTGGTCGAGGACGACCAACCGCCGCTGTTCGAGAGCGGCGCCATCCTGCTGCACCTGGCGGAGACGCAGGGGCGCTTCCTGCCGCGCGACGGCGCAGCGCGGGCGGAGACGCTGGCCTGGCTGATGGTGGCGCTGACCTCGCTCGGCCCCTTCACCGGCCAGGCGCATCACTGGACGGCGCTGGCGCCGGAGAGGCCGGAGGCCGCGCGGGCGCACAGCGTCGCGCTGGTCGATCGCGTCTACCGCCTGCTGGATGCGCGGCTCGGCGCGGTGCCGTTCCTGGCCGGCAGCGAATACTCCATCGCCGACATCGCGGCCTATCCCTGGATCGCGAAGCACCATTGGGCGGAGATGCGGCTTGAGGACCGGCCGCATCTCGCGCGATGGTTCGCCTCGGTGGGCGCGCGGCCGGCCGTGCAGCGCGGCATGCAGGTGCCGGCCGGCGCACGGCTCGACTGAACGGGAGGGAACGGATGAACAGGCTCGCGACGCTCGCTGCAGTGCTCACGCTGGGTGCGCTGCCCGCGCTCGCGCAGACCGTGCCGGAAACCCGCATCCTGCGCGTGGTGCCCAACGCCGACCTGCAGACGCTGGATCCCATCAACACCACCGCCGGCGTGGTGCAGAGCCATGCGCACATGGTGTACGATCAGCTCTTCGGCCGCGACGCGCAGCAGCGCCCGCAGCCGCAGATGGTCGAGCGCTTCGAGACCAGCGCCGACGGCCTGACCTGGCGCTTCACCCTGCGCGAGGGCCTTGCCTTCCACGACGGCCAGCCCGTGACCGCGGAGGACGTCGTCGCCTCGCTGCGGCGCTGGGCCGCGCGCGACCCGCATGGCCGGCAGATCGCCGCGATCACCGAGAGCCTGGCGGCGGAGGCCGATGGCCGCACCGTGCTGTGGCGCCTGCGCCGGCCCTATGCGCTGATGCTCGACGCGCTGTCGAAGCCCGCGGGCAACATGCCGGCGATCATGCCCGCGCGCATCGCCGCCACCGATCCCTTCACCAACATCCAGGACACCATCGGCAGCGGGCCCTTCGTCTTCGACCGCCCGGGCTGGATCCCCGGCAGCCGCGTCGTCTACCGCCGCAACGAGGCCTACCGCCCGCGCGCCGAGCCCGCCTCAGGCACCGCCGGCGGCAAGCGCGTGCATGTGGACCGCGTGGAATGGCTGAACATCGCCAATGCGCAGACCGCCGCGCTGGCGCTGATGCAGAACGAGGTGGACTTCGTCGAGACGCCGGGCGTGGACTTCCTGCCGCAGCTGCGCCGCCGCAACATCCGCATCGAGCGGATCAACGCCCTGGGCTTCCAGGGCATGATCCGCATGAACCACCTGCACCCGCCCTTCAGCGACCCGCGCGCGCGGCAGGCGCTGATCTACCTGGCTGACCAGAACGAATACCTGCAGGCGATGTTCCCGGACCCGTCGCTCTACCAGGTGTGCCACGCCTTCTTCGTCTGCGGCTCCCCGCAGGAGACGCAGGCCGGCGTGCCGCAGGGCATCGGCCGCAACATGGACCGAGCCCGTCAGCTGATCCGCGAGAGCGGCTATGACGGCCGCCCCATCGTCATCATGGACCCGACCGACAACCCCTTCATGCATGCCGCGACGCTGGTGCTGGCGCAGCAGCTGCAGCAGGCTGGCATGCGCGTGGACGTGCAGGCGATGGACTTCGCCGCCATGGCGACCCGCCGTCCGAACCGGCGGCATCCCTCGGAAGGCGGGTGGGATTTCGGCCTCACCTTCTGGAACGGCCTCGGCGCCTCCGACCCCGTCGGGAACGTGCCGATGCAGGCCAGCTGCGACCGCGCCTGGCCGGGCTGGCCCTGCGACGAGCGGCACCAGGCGCTGATCGATGCCTTCCCCTATGCCGCGAGCGCGGAGGAACGCACGCGCATCCTGACCGAACTGCACGAGAGCGCCTATCGCGTGGTGCCCTACCTGCCCTTCGGCCAGTGGTTCCTGCCGGTCGCCTACAGCCCGCGCCTGTCGGGCGTGCTGGGCATGCCCGGCATCATCATCATGTGGAACATCGAGAAGGCGGCGCGCTGAGGGCGCGCCGCCATATCGTTATGCGTTCTCGGTGACCCGGGAACGCCTTCAAACGCCAGCGCGCGTCGCCATCGGATCACTGGAAACGCTCGCCGCCTCACATCGTCCCGCGATAGGCGCCGCCGTCCAGCAGCACGTTCTGCCCGGTCATGTAGCCGGCATGCACGCTGCACAGGAAGGCGCAGGTCGCGCCGAACTCCTCGATGGTGCCCAGGCGGCGCATCGGCGCCTCCTGCAGGCGCTTCGCCCACATCTCCTCGAAGGGGCGGCCTTCCTTCTGCGCGCGCGCGACCACGACCTTGCGGATGCGGTCGGTGTCGAAGGGGCCCGGCAGCAGGTTGTTGATGGTGACGCCCGTGGGTGCCAGTTCCCGCGACAGGCCGGCGACGAAGCCGGTCAGGCCGCCCCGCGCGCCGTTCGACAGGCCCAGCACGCCGATCGGCTCCTTCACCGCGCTCGAGGTGATGTTCACCACGCGGCCGAAGCCGCGCTCCACCATCGCGGGGATGCAGCGCTTCATCAGCTCGATGGCGGACAGCATGTTGGCGTCCAGCGCGGCGATCCAGTCCTGCCGCGTCCAGTCGCGCCAGTCGCCGGGCGGCGGGCCACCGGCGTTGTTGATCAGGATGTCCGGGTCCGGGCAGGCGGCGAGGGCGCGGTCCCGGCCTTCCTCCGTCGTGATGTCGGCGACGACGGTGTGCACGGTTGCGCCGGTCTGCACGCCGATCTCCGCCGCCGCGGCGGCCAGCGCCTCCGCGCCCCGCGCCAGGATGGTGACGCGCACGCCCTCCGCCGCCAGCGCCATGGCGCAGCCCTTGCCGAGGCCCTTGCTGGCCGCGCAGACCAGCGCGGTGCGCCCGGTGATGCCGAGGTTCATGCGTAACTCTCCCTACAGATCCAGCAGATGGCCATCGGCCGGGAAGCGGAACAGGTCCTGCGTGCGTTGCACCCGCGCACTCGGCCCGGGCGTCAGGCCCCAATGGTCCACGCGGCCCGGCGGCCATTTCCACTTGTCGGGCATGCCGGTCGGGTAGCTCTCGTCCACCTGCTGCATCTCCGCCGTGTATTCCAGCGGCAGTTCCTCGGGCCCGACGAAATAGGCGAAGACGTTGTTGCCCGGCCCGTGGCGCCCAGGGCCCCATTCGATGGGATAGCCGTGGTCGCGCATCCGCCCGATGCCCAGCATCAGCGCTTCCATGTCGGCCATCTCGAAGGCGATGTGGTTCAGCGTCGCCGCCGCGTTGAAGCCCAGCACCAGGCTGTGGTGGTCTGCGTTGCAGCGCAGGAAGCGGTGCTTGCCCGTCTGGTCCGAGAGGCGGAAGCCCAGCACGTCGCGCAGGAAGCGGAAGCTCGTCTCGTTGTCGCCGCTGTTCAGGTTGACATGCGACAGCTTCGTCGGCGCCAGCGGCGCGGTCAGCGCGCCGGCATGGTCCGCCACCTCGCAGGCCACCGCGAAGCACCGACCTTCGGGATCGCGGAAGCCGAAGCCATGCCCGCCGCCCGGCCAGGCGAAGCCGCGCGGCGCGCCGGACAGCGGCAGCCCCGCCGTGCCGATCGCCCGGTGCAGCGCGGCCACCGCATCGCGGTCCGGCGCCTCCAGCACCACGCGCAGCAGGCCCGGCCTGGGCGCGACGCGCAGCGAGAGGATGTGGTGCATGCGCCCGCTGCCGCGCAGGAACACCACGCCGTCCCGCTCCGCCACCGGCTCCAGCAGCCAGACCTCGCGGTAGAAGCGCAGCGCCTGGTCCATCTCCGTCACGCCGACATCCACCGCGCGCAGCGCGCTGATCGGCCCGGCCACCGCCATCGCCGTCCCCCCACGACCCGCGCGGGACGCTTGCCGCACCGCGCAGGCGAAACCTAGTCTGGCGCCGGCAACAAGGAAACCGCCGCGCCCGACGCGGCGGAACGGGAGAGCGGTCCATGATCCACCACGCTGCCGCCATCGGGCGGCGCAGCCTGCTGGCGCTGGCGGGCGGCGTTGCGGTCGGCACGCCGGCGCTGGCGCAGGCGCCCTCGGGCGCTGCCTGGCCGAACCGGCCGATCCGCGTCGTGGCACCTTTCCCGCCCGGCGGCCTGGCCGATGTGCTGGCCCGCTCGGTGGGCGAGGAACTGGGGCGCGCCCTGGGCCAGCCGGTGGTGGTGGAGAACCGCGCCGGCGCCGGCGGCAATGTCGGCGCGGAGGTCGTCGCCCGCAGCGCAGCCGATGGCTACACGCTGATGATGTCCTCCACCGGCATCCTCAGCATAAACCAGTTCCTCTATCCGACCCTGCCCTTCGACCCGGAGCGCGGCTTCGCGCCGATCTCCGTCGTCGCCGACATGCCGATGATGCTGGTGGTGAACCCGCGCATGCCGGTGTCCGATGCGCAGGCCTTCATCGCCATGGCGCGGGCCAATCCGGGGCGGCTGAACTTCGGCTCCGCCGGCAACGGCACCACCGGCCACCTGGCGCTGGCGCTGTTCACCGCGGCCGCGCAGGTGCGCATCCAGCACGTGCCCTATCGCGGCGCCGCGCCGGCCGTGCAGGACCTGCTGGCCGGCAACCTGGACGGCGTTTTCGACAACCCGCCCACCGTCATCCAGCACGTCCGCAGCGGCGCGCTGCGCGCGCTGATGGTCACCTCCGCCGAGCGCATGCCCTTGCTGCCGGACGTGCCCACGGCGCGCGAGGCCGGGCTGCCGGAATACGCCCCCTCCTCCTGGTTCGGCCTGGTGGCGCCGGCCGGCACGCCGGAGCCGATCCTGGCGCGGCTGCAGGCCGAGGTCGCGCAGGCCGTGCGCGCGCCGGGCATGCAGCGCCTGACGGACAGCGGCCTGCGCCTGGTCGGCAACAGCCGGGAGGACTTTGCCGCCCTCATCGTCGCGGAGCGGACGCGCTGGGGCGACGCGATCCGCCGCGACAACATCCGGCTGGAGTGAGGCCGCCGGACGCTGCTCTACGCGGCGCGGCGCTCGCTCTCCCACCCGGCAGCGATGAGCGCCGCCTGCAACGCCGCGGCATCCGCCGAGCTGCGATCCACCTCGACCTCGCGCCGCTCCAGGTCGAAGCGCAGCTCCACGGCGGGATCCACCTCCCGCAGCGTGGCGCCGACGCCCTTGGCGCAGCCGCCGCAGGTCATGTTGGCGATGTGGAACCGAAGCATCGTGTCCTCCTTCGATGGCAGGGCCCGAAGGTGGGGCTTCCCCCCGTGGCAGGGTCAAGGGGGGGAGTGCGCCGATGATACGTCCCAGGGCGCGCGACCCCGCGCGTCACAGCACCGGGCCAAGCACCGCGACCGCGTTGTTCCACAGTCGCCGCGGCAGCGGCCAGGCCGCGACCTCGGGCGCGGTGACCGGGCGGGACTGCGCGATGAAGGCGTCCTGCCGCACCCGCATCGCCGCCGTCGCTTCCGCATCGCACAGTAGCAGGTTGTTCTCGTAGTTCAGGTCGAAGCTGCGCCGGTCCATGTTGGCCGAGCCGATCAGCGTCAGCTCCCCGTCCACGGTGATGGACTTGGCGTGCAGCAGCCCGCCCTGGAATTCCAGGATGCGCACGCCGGCGGCCAGCAGATCGGCGTAGTAGCTCCGGCTGGCCGCGGCGACCGCCCAGCTGTCGTTGCGGGCCGGCAGCACCAGGGTGGTGGCCACGCCGCGCCAGGCCGCGGCGCAGATCGCCGCCTGCATCGCCTCGTCCGGCACGTAGTAGGGCGTGGTGATCACCAGCTCCCGGCGCGCCGCGTACATCAGGCTCTGGAACATCTCCGGCGTGGCGGAATGCCGCACGGTGGGGCCGCTGGCCACCACCTGCGCGGGGATGCCAGGCGGGCCTTCGGGCACCGGCTGCAGCAGCAGCGCCCCGATGTCCTCCCCGGCATAGGTCATCCAGTCGCTGGCAAACAGGTGCTGGCACTGCCGCGCCACCGGCCCCTCCGCGCGCATCACGGCATCCACCCAGGGCGCATACTTCGCCTTGATGCGGAACTCCGGGTCGGCGCAGTTCTGGCTGCCGCAATAGGCGATGCGGTTGTCGATCACCATGATCTTGCGGTGGTTGCGCAGGTCGATGCGCCCGATCGCCGCGCGCAGCACCGGGTTGCCCACCGGCAGCGCGCGCGCCAGCCGTACCCCATCCGCCTGCATCCGCGCCCAGAGCGGGCTGCGTGTCAGCAGCCGGCTGCCCAGATCGTCCACCATGGCCCGGCAGGCGACGCCCCGGCGCGCGGCCCGGCACAGCGCCTCGGCCACCCGCGTGCCGTTGCCGTCCGGCAGCCAGATGTAGAACAGCAGGTGGACGTGGTCCGTCGCGGCATCGATATCGGCGACCAGCGCCGCGATCGTCGCGTTGGAATCGGGCAGCAGCGCCACGCGGTTGCCGCCCACAGGCGCGTAGCCGCTGATCGACTGCCCCACCGCGAACAGCGCCCGGTGCCGCGCCGGGATGTCGCCCGCCAACGCCGCGTCATAGCCCGGCGCGCGGGCGGGATCGGGCAGCGCCGCCAGCACCTCCCGCAGCCGCCCCAGCCGGGACCGGCCGATGTTGGTCTCGCCCAGCAACACGTAGCCGACCATGCCGAGCACCGGCAGGCCCAGGATCACGACGATCCAGGCGATGCGCGAGGCCGGATCCCGATGCGGGCGCAGCAGCACGCGGGCGATGAAGCCGGCCTGCAGCAGGATATGGAGCCAGTAGAGCAGCATGGCGCCATCCTGCCCCGTGCCAGTCGTCCTGGCCACGGGCGTGCGCCCTCGCGCCCGGGCCGGGATTGAGGCATGCCTCGGGCCATGCAGCACGAGACGGATGCACTGGTCCTGGGCTCCGGCGCCGCAGGCCTCACCGCGGCGCTCACCGCCGGCGTGGCGGGGCTGCGCGTCACTGTGCTCGAGAAGTCCGACCGCATCGGCGGCACCAGCGCCATGTCGGGCGCCGGCACCTGGATCCCCGCCAACCACCACGCCGCCGCGGCCGGCATCGAGGACAACGCCGAGGCCGCGCTGGCCTATATCCGCGCCGCGGCGCCCGAAGGCTGGGCGGCCACCGAGGACGTGCTCTGGCAGCGCCTGGTGGAAGCCGCGCCTGCCATGCTGCGCTTCGTGGAGGCGCATTCGCCGCTGCGCTTCGCGCTGACGCCGGAAGGCGACCCGCTGCGCCACCTGCCCGGCGCCGCGCCGCGCGGCCGCATGCTCTCGCCGCTGCCGCTCAGCCGCTGGCGCGCGGGCCGCTTCGCCTTCCGCATCCGCAAGTCCACGATCCCCGAGCTGTTCACCTACCACGAGGCCGTGGAGACCGACCTCTACCACCACCCGTTCCGCACGGCGTGGCAGCTCTGGCCGCGGCTGGCCTGGCGGCTGCTGACGAACACCCGCGGCAAGGGCACGGCGCTGGTCACCGGGTTGCTGCGCGGCTGCCTGGATGCGGGCGTGCGGATCGAGACGGAAGCGCAGGCCGAGGAGCTGATCATCGATCCCTCGGGCGCCGTCACCGGCGCCGTCGTGGCGCATCGGGGCGCGCGGCACAGCATCCTCGCGCGGCGCGGCGTGGTGATCGCGACCGGCGGCTTCGAATGGGATCCGGAGATGCTGGCGCGGCACTTCCCCGGCGGCGCGGACTACCTCGGCAGTCCGGCCAGCAACACCGGCGACGGCCATCGGATGGCGGAAGCCGTGGGCGCCGCGCTGGCGCATATGGACCAGGCGACGCTGACGCCCTCTATCCCGACCCGCAAATGGGGCCGGCTGATGGCGCGTCCCGTGCCGTTCCACACCGAGCCGAACGCCATCATCGTCGATCGCGACGCGCGGCGCTTCGTCAACGAACTGCACTTCAACATCGGCGAGGCGATCGACGCACGCGATGCAGAAGGGCGCCCGCTGCGCCAGCCCTGCTGGGTGATCAGCGACGCGCGGCTGCTGGACCGCCTGCCGCCGGCGCGCTGGGCCGCGCGCGCCGATCCGGGCTGGCTGCGCCGGGCGGACAGCATCGTCGCGCTGGCCGCGCGGATCAGCCTCGATCCCGCGCAGCTGCAAGCGACGGTCGCGCGCTACAACGCGGCCTGCGCGGCCGGGCACGACGGGGAATACGGGCGTCCCTCCGCGGCCGATGTCGCGACGTCCGGCGACCGGCGCCGCCGCGGTGGCCTGGACCCCATCGTGCGACCGCCCTTCCTCGCCATGCCATTCAACCGCGCCATCCTGGGCACCAAGGGCGGCCCGCGCACCGATGCCGAGGCGCGCGTGCTGCGCCCGGATGGCAGCGTGATCCCCGGGCTGTTCGCCGCCGGCGCATCCAGCGCCAACCCGATCGGCACGCGCGGCGTCGGCACCGGCACGACCATCGGTCCCTACATGACCTGGGGTTATGTCGCGGGGCTGGCGCTGGCCCGGCGCAACAGGTGAACGGTGCCCTTCGGCGCAGCATTCCGGGTGATCCGATGGCGGCCGGCACAGCCGGCCGAGCCGCCGAATGGCGGCCGCCGCAAGTGCGGCGAAGCCAAGGCCCGCAGGGCCGCCGGCGCTTGAGGGAGCCTTTCCGAGCAACGGAAAGGCTCGACCAGATCACACGATCAGGTCCTTCCGAAGCATCCCGTGCACGCCCTTCTCGCCGTTCACCGCCTGGGTGACGCGGAAATCCACCGCCAGCGAACAGAGCTGGTAGGCATCCGCCGGCGTGATGCCGGCCCGCGCGACCAGGAAGCCGATCATCTCCCGCAGCGCCTGCTTCATTGCCAGGTCGAGATCGGCATCCATGCCCATCGAGATGAAATGCGTCGGCGTCTCCGCACGCGGGAAGCGCAGCGCCGGATCGTCACGGCCGCCGCCCTTCGCCAGCGTCAGCCGGAACCGCCCGGTGAGGCAGAGCTCCAGCGCGTTGATGCAGACCTCGCCATCGCCCTGCACGCCATGCCCGTCGCCAGCGCTGAACAACGCCCCCGGCGCGTGCACCGGCAGGAACAGCGTGGACCCCGCGACGAGTTCCTTGTTGTCCATGTTGCCGCCATGCGCACGCGGCTCGCGGGTGGATTGCAGGCCCCATTCGGGCGGCGGGGCGACGGCCATGATGCCGAAGAAGGGGCGCAGCGGCAGCGTGACGCCGCCGGCGATCGGGACGGTGGCGCTGCGCGCGGCCCGGTCCACCGGGATGAACAGGATGCGGCGGCCAGGGAACTCCTCGGGCAGCATCCCGAACAGCGGATGGTGGCCGCAATAGCCCCACTCCGCGCCGGGCTCGATGGCCTCGATGTCCACCCGCAGCATGTCGCCGGGCTCGGCCCCCTCCACCGCGACGGGGCCGGTGACGATGTGCGGGCCAAGCCGCGGCAGCTGCGCCGCATGGATCGCGGCGAGCGCGGGCGGCGTGGCGAAGCCCGAACCGGGCGGCGGCATGAATTCCGGCATGCCGGAGACGCATTGCATCTCCACCGCCTCGCCCGACCGGATGGTCAGCACCGGCGGGAAGCGCGCGTCGAACATGCCGAAGCGCACGGTATCGGGCGTGGCGGGAAGGCTGTGCATCGCGATGGGCCGTGCGCGGGCGGCGCGCTATTGCGGCGTGATGTTCGCGTGCCGCACCACCTGCCGCCACCGCTCGCGGTCGCGCTCCGCCAGCGCCGCGAAATCCGCCACCGAGCCACGCAGCGGCTCGCCGCCCTGCGCGGCGAAGGCCGCGACCAGCTCCGGCTCCGCCAGCGCGCGCTCCACCGCAGCGTGCAGCGTGGCGACCACGGCGTCCGGCGTCGCCGCCGGCGCCATGATGCCGAACCAGCCGCGCGTATCGTAGCCAGCCACGCCCTGCTCCGCCATCGTCGGGAGATCCGGCATCAGCGGCGACCGCTCGCTCGCCATCGCCAGGGCGCGCAGCCGCCCGGCCTGCACATGCGGCATCAGCGTCGGCACCACGTCGAACACCAGCTGCACGCGCCCGCTGGACAGGTCCGCCATGGCCGGCGCCGCCGCCCGGTAGGGCACATGCGTCAGCTGCACGCCGGTGAGCATCTGGAACAGCTCGCCCTGCATGTGCGAGGTGCTGCCCACGCCGGCGGAGGCATAGGTCAGGTCTCCCGGCCGCTGCCGCGCCAGCGCGATCAGCTCCTGGATGTTGGTCGCGGCCAGGTTCGGGCTTCCCGCCACCATCCCCGCCAGCGCCGCGACCAGCGCCACGGGCCGCAGGTCGCGCTGCGGGTCGAGCGGCATGTTGGCGAAGACGAAGGGGTTCACCGCCAGGATGTTGTTCGACGCCATCAGCAGTGTCGTGCCGTCCGGCGCCGCCCGCGCCACCGCCTCCGCGCCGATGTTCCCGGCCGCGCCCTGGCGGTTCTCCACCACCACGCGCTGGCCGAGGATCGTGCTCATCCGGTCGGCCAGCAGGCGGGAGATGATGTCGGTCGCCCCGCCCGCGCCGAAGGGCACGACCAGGCGGATCGGGCGGTCCGGCAGGCCCTGCGCCAGCGCGCCCGGCCAGGGGAGCGCGGCGGCGGCGACAACGGCAGCGAGGGAGCGTCGATGCATGACGTTGGTCCTCCTGTGAGCCGGACATCCCGCGCGGCGCGGCAGGTCCGCGCGCCGGTGTCCGCGCCGCCGATGGAAAGGACAGCTTCGGGCCGCGGCGGTCGCAGCGTCAACATCGAACGCCGTTCGGTCTTGCTCGCGCGGCCCGGCACCAGCGGGCGAGGCGGCAACAGGCGGCGCGACGGAGGATGGTTGGGGCGCCAGGATTCGAACCTGGGAATGGCGGTACCAAAAACCGCTGCCTTACCGCTTGGCGACGCCCCAACAGCCGGACCGGCAGGCCCGCCCCTGTAGCCCGGACCGGCGCGCCCGACAACGTGCCCGGGCGGGTCGCCGCTGCGTTGACGCATGGTCCCGTCCGTTCACCTGCGCTTCATATCAGTCCGCGTAGACGGGACCTGCGGGGCGCGCCGGCGCGCGGCCCCGAGTCCCGCAGGAGGCGGAGGCAGGCCCGGGCAGGAAGCCGGCCGCCGCGCCGGACCGCACGGGACACCCCCGACGTCATGTGCTGGCAGTGCCTGACCTCCGGGCGCCAGAGCTTCGAGGCCGTCGTCGCGACAGCGGCGCGGGCCGATGTCGTCGCGACAGCGGCGCGGGCTGATGTCGTCGCGACCGCAACGCCGGAAGCGGCCACCCCCCTGCCGACCGCGCCGCGGCTGCACCTGACCGCCACGGGCGACCTCCGGATCGACGGGCTGCTCAGCGGCTTCGCCTGGGGCAGCAACGACCCCGTCTCCTTCGCCTTCCCCGACGGCGCCGCGGACTACGAGGCCTTCTACGGTGCCTCCGAGCCCGCGCGCGGCTTCGCGCAGGTCGGCGGCGCCATGCGCGACGCCATCCGCAAGATCCTGCTCGGCGAGGCTGCCGGCGCCATCGGCGGCCCGGGCAGCCCCGGACCCTCCGTGCTCGGCCTCACGCGGCTGTCGATCGTGGAGACGACGCAGGACAACTTTGCCGATATCCGCGTCGCCCGTTCCTCCGCGCCCTCCACGGCCTGGGCCTACTACCCGAACGGGCGGGAAGGCGGCGATGTCTGGTTCGGCAGCCGCTACGCCTTCGACACGCCGCGCCTCGGCACCTACGAGTTCATGGTGGCCGTGCACGAACTGGGCCATGCGCTCGGCCTCAAGCACCCGCACGAGGTCTGGAACGGCTTCGCCGCGATGCCGCTGGAGTGGGACAACCTGGAATTCACGGTGATGTCCTACCGCTCGAAGCCGGGCGCCTCCACCGGTACGGGCTACACCAACGCCACCTTCGACTATCCGCAGGGCTGGATGATGCTCGACATCGCCGCGTTGCAGGCACTCTACGGCGCGGACTTCACCTATCGCGCGGGCGACACGCGCTATGCCTGGGACCCCAACACCGGCGAGACCGTCATCGACGGCATCGGCCAGGGCGCGCCGGGCAGCGGCAGCGTCGGCGCCACCAACCGCGTCTTCCTGACCATCTGGGACGGCGGCGGCGTGGACACCTACGACCTGTCGAACTATGCGAACGGCGTGGCGGTGGACCTGGCGCCGGGCGGCTTCTCCGTGCTGTCGGCCGCGCAGCTTGCCACGCTGGACTTCCGCGACGGCACCAAGGCGCGCGGCAACGTCTACAACGCGCTGCAGCACCAGGGCAGCAACGCCTCGCTGATCGAGAACGCGGTGGGCGGCGCCGGCGCCGACACCCTCTCCGGCAATGCGGCGTCGAACCGGCTGGACGGCGGCGCGGGCAACGACCGGCTGGACGGGCGCGACGGCGCGGACCTGCTGGTCGGCGGCGCCGGAGCCGACACGATGATCGGCGGCGCCGGCCCGGACAGCTTTGTCGTGGACAGCCCCGCCGACCTCGTGCTGGAGGCGGCCGGGAACGAGGTGGACCAGCTCGCCGTCGTCACGCCGCAGGCCGTCACGCTGCCGCCGGGCGTGGAGATCCTGCGCCTTGGCTCCGGCGCGACGACGGGCATCGGCAATGGCGGCTCCAACTTCATGGTCGGGAACGTCGACGCCAACCGGCTGGAGGGCCGCGAGGGCAACGACGTGATCGAGGGCGGCGCCGGCGCCGACACGCTGCTCGGCGGCTTCGGCGCCGACAGCTTCGTGCTGCGCCGCGGCCATGGCCTGGACCGGATCGAGGACTTCACGCCCGGCCAGGACCGCCTGGTGCTGACCGGCTTCGGGCTGACCGCGGAAGCGGCCCTGGCCCGGCTCGCCGCGGCGCCGGGCGGAATGCTGCTCGACCTCGGCAACGGCGACGGCGTGCTCTTCGCGGGGCTGGCGGCCGGCCGGCTCGCCGCGTCGGACCTGGTCCTGTAGTCCTCAGCTCCAGAGCTCGGCCCGGCCCAGCTCCTCCGCCAGCCGGCCGGACGCCGCCTCCAGCAGCCGCTCACCCTTCTCCGCGCTCGCCGCGCGGGGGTCGCCCATGACGCCGGTGTCGGTCAGCTCCACGAAGCCGCGGTGCCGCTTGAAGCCGGGCGGCGCCGGCGGCGCGAAGCGCTTCGGCACGGCGCGCGCGATGTTCGCCTCCCGCACGCAGTCCGGGTGCACCGCCATCACCATGGAGGTCTCGGCCTCGCAGGCATGCATGACGTTCTTCTGCGTCTCCAGGATGGCGCCAAAGGTGTCGGCATTGGCGTTCCAGTAGGTCACGCCCACCACCGGCACGCCAAGCTCGCGCGTCAGCACGATGGCCGCCGTGGCGATCGCCTCGACATTGCCGCCATGGCCGTTGACCAGTGCGATGCGCCGGAAGCCGTGCCGCGCGACGGAGCGCGCGATGCCGCCGACCGCAGCGCCGAAGGTCGCCTCGTCCAGCGTCAGCGTGCCGCCGAATGGCATGTGGTGCTCGGCCAGCCCGCTCCAGATGCAGGGCGTGACCAGGGCCGGCGTGCCCGCCGCCTGCAGCCTGCGCGCCGTGCGCTCCGCCACGGCGGAGGCCAGCCACATATCGGTGCCCGTCGCCAGGTGCGGGCCGTGCTGCTCGATGGAGGCGACGGGGATCAGCACCACCGTCGCCACGCCCGCGCGTGCCTGGATCTCGGCTGCCGTCAGCCTCGCCCAGGCCACCTCATCCGCCGCCATCGCCCGCCCCTCGCCTGCCGCCGATGGCGACAGGCTAGGTCGCGGCGGGCGCGGCGGCCAGACCGTCAGGCCGCCGCCGGCACCAGCCGCCGCAGGCGGTGCCGCAGCGACGCCCCCATCAGCGCCGCGCCGGCCGCCAGTGGCAGGTAGGCGAGGCCCGGATCGATCTTCACGCTGCGCGTCCCGGCGATCTGCAGGATCGTCGCGCGCACGCCGCTCCAGGCATCGATGGCGATGACGAAGCCGTAGATCGCCGGCACCAGCGCGATGACGATCGCGGCGATGGTCGCCTGCTCCGCCCAGCGGCGCAGGTTCGGCACCAGCCGCGTGGCCACCGCCGCGCCCAGCGCGGCGAAGGCGACAAGGCTCATCAGCGGCAGCTTGTCGAAGATCGACAGGCCATGCGTCGCGCCGCGGCCCTGGAACACCACGGCCGGCATGAAATAGGCCACCAGCACGCAAGCCACGCCGGCCAGCAGCAGCCCCATCTCGGCGCCGTCCGGCGCCTCCCGTTCCGTCCCGCTCATCGTCCGTCTCCCTCCATTGTCCGTCTCCCCCGGCCCATGCCGCGACATGTCCGATTGATGTCCGCCGGGTAATGAGTATCACGGTTTCGTGCAAGAACATTCGGCGCCGCGCCGCCCGACCGGCGTGGCGCTTGCGGGACGGGCGGGCTCGGGCAAGGTGCAGGCGATGCGGATCCTCGGCTGTCTTCTCCTCCTCGCCGCGACGACGGCCGTGCCGCCGGCCGCCGCGCAGGAGGCCGTGCATGGCGGCCCGGTGCGCGCGCTCGCGGTCTCCGGCCCGGCGCTGGCCTCGGCCGGCTTCGACCAGTCCATGATCGTCTGGGACCCGGAGCTCGGCCGCGCCCGCGCCGTGGTGCGATGGCATGCCGGCGCGGTGAACGCGCTGGCGCCGCTGCCGGATGGCGGCTTCGCCTCCACCGGCGAGGACGGGCGCGT
>NZ_JAPSMD010000082.1 GCF_027856955.1 Falsiroseomonas oryzae
TCCTCGCCGAATGCGAATGGCGCTTCAACTACGCCCCACCCCGCCGTCTGCTCTCCACCCTCGCCAACTGGACTGGCCTAGGACAAGCTTCAGAACCCCAGTCCTAGCCTTAGCTAGGTCAGCCCCTTGTCCGAAAGCCGGAGCCCACTATGCGCCAAAGCGGCAAAGGAACAAAAGCCTAAAATTGGGATGCGGACCGGCAGCCGCCTCGGCGGTCCGCCCAGGCGCCGGCGGAAACACCGCTCACCCGGGCAGCGCGGGCAGGGTCCGGAACGGCGCCTGCGGCAGGAAGGCGCCGGGGCCCTGCTCGGCGGCGGAGGAGAACTTCGCCGGCTTGGTCACATTGTCCACGAAGGCGTCGGGGATGCCCGTCACCGTCACCACGCGCCGCGGGATCGCCAGCGTGCCGGCCGAGAAATACAGGTCGCCGGTCAGCGTCTTGACGAAGTTGTCCTGCGGCGTGGAGACGGCGCCGCATTCCTTCGCATAGGCCCCCGAATTGGCCGTGCAGCGCAGCACGAAGCTTCGCTGCTTCAGCTTCGATTCCAGCAGGAAGAAGGTGGCGCAGTACTCGCAGGGGAACTCGTCCGTCACCAGGCAGAAGACGGTGGCGGCCTTGTTCTTCACCAGGTCATAGGCCTTCCGCTCGGCATGCGTCTCGGTCTTGCCCTTGTCCCGCTTGCTGTTGTCCGCGGTCGTCACCGTGTCCCCCGCGGTCCACACCGCGCCCTTGCCGTTCGGCAGGTACCAGGCCGTGCTCGTCGCCATGGGTCGCCCTCCTCGTTACGGGGGCAGACTGCCAGCGCTCCGGCCGCGCGGTCCAGCGAATGCGGCCAGGGCGGCGCGCCCTCACCCCTCCGCCAGGGCGGGCGCCACGGTCGCCACGGCTTCCGGCGTGCCGGCGGCGATCAGCGCGGCGACCATGCGCGCATAGGCGTCGCGCGTCAGCTTCCCGTCCTCCCGATGCCAGAGGTAGTGCCAGTTCAGCATCGCGAAGAAGCTCATCGTCAGCGGCTTCAGCAGCGGGCGGGGCGTGTCGGGATGCAGGTCGGCCACCAGCGCCGCCGCTTCCGCCACCAGCGCGCGCTCCATCGACTTCAGCGCCTCCTGCCGGGCAGGCGACAGCAGCGGCAGGCAGGCGATCTGCACGCGGTGCACCGCATCCGCGTCGCGATAGGCATCCAGCAGGTGGAAGGCGAGGGATTCCAGCCTCTCGCGCGGGCCGCGCGGCTGGTCGCCCACCGCGCGCGCCACCTGGACCAGGTGCTGCAGGTGCTGCGCCAGCACGTCGAACAGCATCTCCTCCTTGTCGGCCCAGTAGTGGTAGACCAGCGGCTTGGAGACGCCGGCCGCCTGGGCGATCATGGCGAGGCTGGCGCGGTCGTAGCCGTGCTTCGCGAACAGCTCCGCCGCCTGCGCCAGGATGGCGTTGCGCTTCTCGAAATGGTCGGCGGCGCGGGGGCGGGCCATCGGCTACTTCGGCCGCCGGTCCACGACCCGGCGCGCCTTGCCCAGGCTGCGCTCGATCGCGCCGGGGTCGCGCACGTCCACCGCCGCCGTCACGCCGATCATCTCCTTCACGTGGTGCGCCAGCTGCTGCGCCGCGGTGATGCGCTCGTCCTCGTCGGTGCCGGGCTCGCATTCCACGGCGATGGTCATCGCGTCCAGCGGCCCTTCGCGCGTCAGCACCAGCTGGTAGTGCGGCGCCAGGTGCGGCACGCGCAGGATCTGCTCCTCCACCTGGCTGGGGAAGACGTTGACGCCGCGCAGGATGATCATGTCGTCGCTGCGGCCGGTGATCTTCTGCATCCGCCGGAAGGCCGGCCGCGCCGTGCCCGGCAGCAGCCGCGTCAGGTCGCGCGTGCGGTAGCGGATGATCGGCATCGCCTCCTTCGTCAGGCTGGTGAAGACCAGCTCGCCCGGCTCGCCATCCGGCACCGGTGCGCCGGTCTCGGGGTCGATGACCTCGGGGAAGAAGTGGTCCTCCCAGATGTGCGGGCCGTCCTTCGTCTCCACGCATTCGTTCGCCACGCCCGGGCCCATCACCTCCGACAGGCCGTAGATGTCCACCGCGTGGATGTCGAAGGCCTCCTCGATCTGCGCGCGCATCGCCTCGGTCCAGGGCTCGGCGCCGAAGATGCCGATCTTCAGGCTGGACTTGCGCGGATCCACGCCCCGCCTGCGGAACTCGTCGAGCAGCGCCAGCATGTAGCTCGGCGTCACCATGATGATCTCGGGCCGGAAGTCCTCGATCAGCTGCACCTGGCGCTCCGTCATGCCGCCGGAGACCGGAATGACGGTGCAGCCCATCGCCTCCGCCCCGTAATGCGCGCCGAGCCCGCCGGTGAACAGGCCGTAGCCATAGGCGACATGCACCATCATGCCGGCGCGCCCGCCGCTGGCGCGGATGGAGCGCGCGACGACGCTGCTCCAGGTCTCGATGTCCTTCTGCGTGTAGCCGACGACCGTCGGCTTGCCGGTGGTGCCGGAGGAGGCGTGGATGCGCGCCACCTTCTCGCGCGGCACGGCGAACATGCCGAAGGGATAGTTGGCGCGCAGATCGGCCTTGGTGGTGAAGGGGAACTTCGCCAGGTCCGGCAGGTCGCGGAAGTCCAGCGGCGTGACGCCGGCGGCGTCGAAGGCGCGGCGGTAATGCGGCACGTTCTCGTAGGCATGGGCCAGCGTCCAGGCCAGCCGTTCGCGCTGCAGCGCCCGCATCTGCGGGGCCGAGAGCCGCTCCGCCGCGTCGAGCAGGTCCGGCGCAGGCGGATCGCCGAGGCGCGTGGTCATGTCGCGATCTCCACGAGATGGCCTTCGATGCTGCGCGACAGCCCGCGGAACAGCGCGACCTGCCGACCTTCCTCATCCGTGACGGTGACGTCGGTGATGCCGCTGCGTCCCGCGCTCGCGGTCTGCACCGCGCGCGCCGTCAGCCTGTCGCCCAGCCGCGCGGGGCGCAGATAGGTGATGGTGTTGCTCTGCGCGACGGCACGGCGATTGAAGGAATTGCAGGCGAAGGCGAAGGCGGAATCGGCCAGCGCGAAGATGAAGCCGCCATGGCAGATGCCGTGCCCGTTCACCATGCGGCGCTCAACCGTCATGGTGATGTCGGCCTCACCGGGCGCGATGCGCGCGATGCGCATGCCCAGACCCTGCGAGGCGTGGTCGTCGGCCCACATCGCGTCGGCGCAGGCCCGGGCCAGTTCCTCGGGACTCATTCCGGCGCGCCCTCGAAGCGCGGCGCGCGCTTCTGCGCGAAGGCCGCCACGCCTTCGTTGTAGTCGTGGCTGCGGCCGAGCTCGCGCTGCATCAGTGCCTCGAGGTCGAGCTGCGCGTCGAGGCCGTTGCCCTCCGCAGCCTGCAGCGCGCGCTTGGTCGCCGACAATGCCTTGGCGGGCAGGCGCGCCAGCTTCGCGCAGGTCGCCTCCGCCTCCGTTATCAACCGGTCATCGGGCACCGCGCGATGGATGAGGCCCATCGCAGCCGCCTCGGCACCGGTAATCGGCTCGCCGAGCATCGCCATGGCGCGGGCCCGCGCCGGGCCGGCCAGGTGCGTCAGCGTCCAGGTGGCGCCGGAATCGGGGATCAGGCCGATGCGGATGAAGGCCTGCGCGAAGCGCGCGGTCTCCGCGGCCAGGGTGATGTCGCAGGCGAAGGCGATGGAGGCGCCGGCGCCCGCCGCGGTGCCGTGCACCGCGCAGACCACCGGCTTCTCCAGCGCGCGGATCGCGCGAACCAGCCGGTTCCAGCCGCGCTCGATGACGGCGCCGAGGTCGGCCTCGGACCCCGTCAGACCAGGCTCCGCCAGGTCCTGCCCGGCGCAGAAGCCGCGGCCCGCGCCGGTGAGCAGCACGGCACGGCAGGACGGGTCGCGGCCCGCCGCCTCCAGCGCAGTGAGCAGGGCGGCGTGCAGCGCGCCGTCGAAGGCGTTCAGCTTCTGCGGGCGGTTGAGCGTCAGCACCCGGTAGCCTGTCCGCGCCTCGACCAGCAGCGGTCCCGCGCTCTCGCCCATGCGGCCCTCCCGTTATCGTATACGAACTTCTTCACTATTGACTGACCGTTCGGTTAATCTATTCTGGCAGCAGCCGCCGGTCAACGGCGGCGAGGGAGGACGCAGGGCGGATGAGCGCAACCGCACAGGCCTTTGCGGAGAAGCACGGCGCGACGCTCGACCAGGCGATCGCCGCCCTGCAGAGCCGCGGTTACTTCTCGGCCTACCCGGAAACGCCCTCGGGGAAGATCTACGGCGAGAGCGCGAAGGCCGAGGCCGAGGCCGCTTTCGCAGCGCTGCTGGGGAAGCCCTTCGCGGACGGCCCCGGCCAGGTCGGCGCGGAGCTCTCGCCCTGGGGCCCGAAGCTCGGCATCACCTACCCCGCGCTCGACGTCGCCACGCTGGTCGCGCGCGCCGAGGCTGCCGCACCTGCGTGGGCGGATGCCGCGCCGGCCCATCGCGCCGGCATCTGCCTCGAGATCCTGCACCGGCTGAACCGCGACAGCTTCCTGATGGCGCAGGCGGTGATGCACACCACCGGCCAGGGCTGGGCCATGGCCTTCCAGGCCGGGGGGCCACATGCGCAGGACCGCGGGCTGGAGGCGGTGGCCTACGCGATGGAGGAGCTCTCCCGCATCCCCGGCACGGCGCGCTGGGCCAAGCAGGCCGGCAAGGAGCAGCTTCTGCTCGACAAGGCCTACCGCGCCGTGCCGCGCGGCATCGGCCTGGTCATCGGCTGCGCCACCTTCCCCACCTGGAACGGCTATCCCGGCCTCTTCGCCAGCCTCGCCACAGGCAATGCGGTGATCGTGAAGCCGCATCCCGCCGCGATCCTGCCGCTGGCGCTGACGGTGCGCACCGCGCGCGCCGTGCTGGCGGAAGCGGGCTACCCCGCCGATGTCGTGCAACTCGCCCCCGACACGCCGGAAGCGCCGCTGGCCTCGGACCTCGCAAGGCACGACGCGATCGGCATCGTGGACTTCACCGGCGGCCCGGCCTTCGGCCGCTGGCTGCGCGAGACCGTCGGCGGCCGGAAGGTGCTGCACACCGAGGAAGCCGGCATCAATCCCGTGGTGCTGCACTCCACCGCCGACTTCGCGGGGCTCTGCCGCAACCTGGCCTTCTCGCTCGCTCTCTACAGCGGGCAGATGTGCACGGCGCCGCAGAACATCTTCGTCCCGGCCGGCGGCATCGCGACGAATGAAGGCCACAAGAGCTTCGACGAGCTCGGCGCCGCGCTCGCCGCAGCGGTGGATGCACTGCTGGCCGACCCGGCGCGCGCCGCGGGCGTGGCCGGCGCCATCCAGAACCCGGCGACGCTGGACCGCATCGCCGCCGCGCGTGGGCTTGGCCGCGTGCTGCGCGACAGCGCGCCGATCCCGGGCCAGGACGCCGCGCGCACCGCCACCCCCCTGCTGCTCGCGGTGGAAGCAGAGGCCCGCGACGCCTGGGGCGAGGAGCGCTTCGGCCCAATCGCCTTCCTGATCCGCTGCGCCGATGCCGACGCCGCGCTCGCCCTCGCCGCCGGCTCCGCCCGGGCGCGGGGCGCGATCACCGCGCTGGTGCACAGCACGGACGGCGCCTTCCTGGACAGGGCGGAACGCGCCTTCGCGCGGGCCGGCGCGGCGCTGAGCGAGAACCTGACCGGCGGGATCTTCGTGAACCAGTCGGCGGCCTTCAGCGACTACCACGTCTCGGGCGCCAATCCGGCCGGCACCTCCTGCCTGACGGATGCCGCCTTCGTCGCGAACCGCTTCCACATCGCCATGGCGCGCCGGCCCGCGGCCGCTTAGCGTCGCTGCAATGACAATGCAGGGAGGAACGAGGATGGGTCTGGGTAGGATGCTCCGCCGCGGGGCGCTGACACTCGGCGCGCTCGCCGCTTTCGGTTTCGCCTTTAGCGCCCTGCGGGCGACGCCCGCGCTGGCGCAGCAGGGCCAGCCGATCCGCATCGGCGCGGTGCTGTCGGTGACGGGCCCCGCCAGCTTCCTCGGCGACCCCGAGGACAAGACGCTGCGGCTCTACGTCAACCGGATCAACCAGGCCGGCGGCATCAACGGCCGCCCCATTCAGCTGATCGTCTATGACGACGGCGGCGACGCCAACCGCGCGCGCACCTTCGCCACCCGCCTGGTGGAGGACGACCGCGTGGTGGCGATGGTCGGCGGCACGACCACCGGCACCACCATGGCGATGCGCCCGGTCTTCGAGGATGCCCGCATCCCCTTCATCAGCCTGGCCGGCGGCATCGAGATCATCGACCCGGTCTCGCCCTTCACCTTCAAGACGCCGCACACCGACAGGATGGCCTGCGAGAAGATCTTCGCGGATATCCGGGCGCGCGGCCTGTCGCGCGTCGCGCTGATCAGCGGCACCGACGGCTTCGGCCAGTCCATGCGCGCGCAGTGCCAGCGCGTCGCCCAGGCGGCCGGCATCACCATCGTGGCGGACGAGCAGTACGGCCCGCGCGATTCCGACATGACCCCGCAGCTGACGCGTATCCGCAACACCCAGGGCGTCGAGGCGGTGGTGAATCCAGGCTTCGGCCAGGGGCCGGCGATCGTCACCCGCGGCTACGCGCAGCTCGGCATCCGGCTCCCGCTGTACCAGAGCCACGGCGTGGCCAGCGCGCAGTTCATCGAGTTGGCGACGGCAGCGGCCGCGGAGGGGGTGCGCCTCCCTGCCGCCGCGTTGCTGGTGGCGGAGCAGCTGCCGCAGAACGACCCGCAGCGCCAGGTGCTGATCGACTACAAGACCGCTTTCGAGCGTGAGTTCAACCAGCCGGTCTCGACCTTCGGCGGCCATGCCTATGACGGGCTGATGATCCTGGCCGACGCGATCCGCCGCGCCAACAGCACGGACGGCACGCGGCTGCGCGACGCCATCCGCGCCACCCGCGGCTTTGTGGGCACGGGCGGCGTGGTGAACATGAGCGCCACGGATCACATGGGGCTGGACCTCAGCGCCTTCCGGATGGTGGAGATCCGCGGCGGCCGCTTCGTGCTGATCGGGAACTGACGGCGGCGCACCCCTACCCCGACCCTCCCCCGCACACGGGGGAGGGAGAAGAGGCGGAGACGATCCATGCTCGCCGAGCTTCTGCAGTTCCTCGTCTCCGGCCTGACGGTCGGCGCCGTCTATGCGCTGGTCGCGCTGGGCTTCACGCTGATCTACAACGCCTCCGATGTGGTGAACTTCGCGCAGGGCGAGTTCGTCATGCTGGGTGGCATGGTCACCGTCTTCGCCGTCGCCGCGGGCATTGCGCTGCCGCTGGCCGCGGCGCTGGCCATCCTGGTCGCGGTCGCGGTGGGGCTGCTGCTGCACCGCCTGGCGATCGAGCCGGCGCGCGGCGCCTCCGCCGTCACGCTCATCATCATCACCATCGGCGCGAGCATCTTCCTGCGCGGCGTGGCGCAGATCGTCTTCGACAAGCGCTTCCACCAGCTGCCCGCCTTCAGCGGCAGCGACCCGATCCTGCTGGCCGGCGCCGCCATCCTGCCGCAGAGCTTCTGGGTGCTGGGGGGCGCGCTGCTGGTCTTCCTCGGCCTCTTCGTCTTCCTGGAGAAGACGCTGCTGGGCAAGGCGGTGCTGGCCACCGCGGCGAACCGGCTGGCGGCGCGGCTGGTGGGCGTGGACACCTCCTTCGTGCTCGCGCTGTCCTTCGGGCTCTCGGCCGCCATCGGCGCCTTCGCGGGAATCCTGATCACGCCGATCACCCTGACCTCCTTCGATGTCGGCACGCTGCTCGCACTCAAGGGCTTCGCGGCGGCGATGCTGGGCGGCATGGGCAGCCCGCTCGGCGCCGTGGTGGGCGGCCTGCTGCTCGGCGTGCTGGAGAGCTTCGCCGCGGGCACCATCTCCTCGGCCTACAAGGACGCGGTGGCCTTCATCGTCATCCTGGCCGTGCTCTTCGCCATGCCGCAGGGCCTGTTCGGCCGGCGCAGCGTGGAGCGCGTGTAGTGCGGCTCTCTCCACGCTGGCAGTTCCCCTTCCGCGCCCGTTGGGCGACCCTGCTGATCCTGGCCGCGGTGATCGGCACCATCCCCTGGTTCTTCCCCTCCGGCTTCTACTTCCGCGTCGCCGCGCTGGTCTGGGTCACGGCCCTGGCGGCGGTCGGGCTGCAGGTGCTGATGGGGCAGGCCGGGCAGGTGAGCCTGGGCCATGCCGGCTTCGTCGGCATCGGCGCCTATGCCATGGCGCTCGGGCCGAAATACCTCGGTCTCGACGTGCTGCTCTGCCTGCCGCTCGGCGCCATCGTCGCGGCCGCCGTCGCCTTCGTCGTGGGGCGACCGATCCTGCGGCTGAAAGGGCATTACCTGGCGGTGGCGACGCTGGGCTTCGGCATGCTGGTGACGATGGTGCTGGTCAGCGAGGTCGGCATCACCGGCGGGCCTGACGGCATCCGCGTGCCGCGCGCCGAGCTGTTCGGCTGGCGCATCCGCGGCGGCGAGACCTTCTACTGGATCGCCGGCGTGGCGCTGCTGGTCGGCGTCTGGATCGCGCTGAACCTGCAGGACAGTCCCTCCGGCCGGGCGCTGGCTGCGCTGCACGACAGCGAGGTGGCGGCGCGCACCGTGGGCATCGACGTCGCCGCCCACAAGCTGCGCGCCTTCGTCATCGCCGCGGTGTACGGCGCCGTCGCGGGCGGGCTGCTGGCACTCATGAACGGCTTCGTCACGCCGGACGCCGCCGGCTTCCTGGCCTCTATCGAATACGTGACGATGGTGGTGATCGGCGGCCTGGCCAGCGTGCCGGGCGCGGTGGTGGGCGCGGCGCTGCTGGTGCTGCTGCCGCAGACCCTGACCTTCCTGCACGAATACGAGCAGGCGGTGCTGGGCGTGCTGATCATGCTGTTCATGATCTTCCTGCGCGCCGGCATCGTGCCCGGCCTGGCCGCGCTGCTGCGGCGGAAGGCGGCATGAACGCGATCCAGCCCCGCGGCGAGGTGCTGCTCAGGGCCGAGGGCATCGGCATCTCCTTCGGTGGCCTGCGTGCGCTGGACGGCGTGGGCTTCGCAGCACGCGCGGGGGAGGTGCTGGCGATCATCGGCCCGAACGGCGCCGGCAAGACGACGCTGTTCAACATCGTCTCCGGCCTCTACCGCGCCAGCGAGGGCCGCATCGCGCTGGACGGGCAGGACGTGACGGAGGCGCCGCCGCACCGCCTGGCGGCGCGCGGCCTGTCTCGCACCTTCCAGAACCTGCAGGTCTTCTTCCGCATGACGGCACTGGAGAACGTGATGGCGGGCCGCCATCTGCAGGAGAGGTCGGGCCTCTTCGCCGACCTGTTCCGCCTGCCCGCCGCGCGCCGCGCCAATGCCACGACGCGGGAGGCTGCCATGGCGCTGCTGGCGGAGGTCGGGCTGGCCGACAAGGCAGAGCAGCCGGCGGGCAGCCTGCCCTATGGCGCGCTGAAGCGGCTGGAGATCGCGCGGGCACTCGCGACCGATCCACGCGTGCTGATGCTCGACGAGCCCGCGGCGGGCTGCAACCCGGTGGAGACGGAGGAGATCGACCGCCTGATCGCCCAGGTCGCGGCGCGCGGCGTGGCGGTGGTGCTGATCGAGCACGACATGAAGCTGGTGATGCGCATCAGCCGGCACGTCCTCGTGCTGAACCAGGGGCGGATGCTGGCGGAAGGCACGCCGGAGGAGGTGCGCGGCAATCCGGAGGTCATCGCCGCCTATCTCGGCACGCATGGCGCGAAGGAAGCGAGTCGCGCGACGGCGCGTGGGGCACACCATGCTTGAGGTGCGGGACCTGCAATCGGCCTATGGCCGCATCCTGGCGCTGAAGGGCATCTCGCTCCGCGTCGAGACCGGGGAGATCACCGCGCTGGTCGGCGGCAACGGCGCGGGCAAGACGACGCTGCTTCGCTGCCTGTCGGGCGTGCAGCCGGTCAGCGCCGGCCGCGTGACGTTCCATGGCGATGACATCACCGCCTGGTCGCCGCACCGTCGGGTCGCGGCCGGCATCGCGCAATCGCCGGAAGGCCGGCAGGTCTTCGGGCCGCTGAGCGTGGAGGACAATCTCCGCCTCGGCGCCTTCCGGCGCGGACGGGCCGAGACCGCACTCAACCTCGACCGGGTCTTCGACATGTTCCCGATCCTGCAGGAGAAGCGGGCGCTGCAGGCCGCCGGACTCTCCGGCGGTCAGCAGCAGATGCTGGCGATCGGGCGCGCGCTGATGAGCGAGCCTCGGCTTCTGATGCTGGACGAGCCGAGCATGGGCCTGGCGCCGGTGCTGGTGGATCAGATCCTGGACGCGGTGGTGGCGCTGAAGCGCGCCGGCGTGACGGTGCTGCTGGTGGAGCAGAATGCGAGCGCCGCACTGGCGATTGCGGACCGCGGCTATGTGATCGAGACAGGGCGCATCGCGCATGGCGGCAGCGGCGCGGACCTGCTGCACGATCCAGCGGTGCGGGAGGCTTATCTGGGGGTGTGAGGTTTCAGCGCCCGCTGAACGGGTTCGGTCCGAGCAGTTCCAGCCTGTAGCGCGCCGCGATCTCCAGGATGCGGCCCATATCCTCCGGGATGCGGAGGTCCGCGTCGGCGATCTCCAGGAAGAAGCGCTCGAAGCCGCCGGGCTGCACGACGCAGAACATCGTGCCGGCAGTGTCACCGATGTTGACGAAGGAATGCGGCACGCCGCGCGGCAGCACGGCGCAGTCGCCCGGCCCGGCCTCGAACTCCTGCTCGCCGCACTTCATGCGGAAGCGGCCGGAGACGACGCGGAACATCTCGTCCTCGCCGTTGTGGACGTGCCAGGGCGGTCCGTCGCCGGGCTGGCGGACATCCTCGAAGGCGCTGAACCCGGCACCCGGCCCGTCGGCCGGCATGGTGATTCGGATGTCGCCGCCGAACAGCGGCAGTACGCGCGCGGCGCTGGCGGCGACGAAGCGTGGCTTGGACATGGCTGACCTCCCTCGTTCGGCGAAGCCTAGCGGCTACCGCGCCATCTGCACCACCCCGTGCTGTTCCCGCACGGCGTGGAACCGCAGCTCCGGGAAGTCCTCCTCGGCCCGCTTGCGACGCCAGTCCGAGGAGAACAGCGCGACGTATTCGCCGTCATGGTCCTCCGCCGTGTCGCCGCGGTTGGTGGCGGCCCAGCGCTCGACCTGGGCGCGCTCGCCGCTGATCCAGCGCAGCACCTGCCAGCGCGTGGCGTCGAAGCCGGCGGGGACGCCGTATTCGACCTTCAGGCGGCTCTGCAGCACGTCGAGCTGCAGCTGGCCGACCACACCGACCACGGGCGGGCTGCCATCCAGCGGGCGGAACACCTGCACCACGCCCTCCTCGGCCAGCTGGTCCAGCGCGGTGCGCAGCTTCTTGGCCAGCATCGGGTCTTCCAGCCGCACATGGCGCAGGATCTCGGGCGCGAAGCTCGGCACGCCGCGGAAATTCACCTCCTCGCCCTCAGTCAGCGTGTCGCCGATGCGCAGCGTGCCGTGGTTGGCGATGCCGACGACGTCGCCGGGCCAGGCTTCCTCGGCCACCTGGCGCTCCTTGGCGAAGAAGAAGAGCGGCGCGTTGACCGGCACCTGCTTGCCGGTGCGCACCTGGCGCAGCCGCATGCCCTTGGTCAGCCGCCCGCTGCAGAGCCGCACGAAGGCGACGCGGTCGCGGTGGTTGGGGTCCATGTTGGCCTGGACCTTGAAGACGAAGCCGGTCAGGCGCGGCTCGTCCGGTTCCACGTTGCGCGGGTCCGCGGGGCGGGCGCCGGGCGGCGGGGCGAAGCGCGACAGCCCCTCGAGCAGGTGGCCGACGCCGAAGTCGCGCAGCGCGGAGCCGAAGAACACCGGCGTCAGCGTGCCCTGGCGGAAGGCGTCGAGGTCGAAGGCGTTCAGCCCGGCCTCGGCCAGCAGCACCTCCTCGGCCAGCGCGGTCGCGCGCGCCTCGCCGACCAGCTCCGCGATGCGCGGGTCGTCGGGGCCGGAGACGGCAATGCCCTCCTCCTCCGTCGCATCCACGGGCATCAGGCGCTTGGCCAGGATGTCGTAGGTGCCCCAGAACTCGCTGGCGCGGCCGACCGGCCAGGCGACGGGGGCGGCGTCCAGCGCCAGCGTCTTCTCGATCTCGTCGATCAGCTCGAAGGGGTCGCGCGCCTCGCGGTCCATCTTGTTGACGAAGGTGACGATCGGGATGTCGCGCAGGCGGCACACCTCGAACAGCTTGCGGGTCTGCGCCTCGATGCCCTTGGCAGCGTCCAGCACCATCACCGCGGCGTCCACGGCGGTCAGCGTGCGGTAGGTGTCCTCGCTGAAGTCCTCGTGGCCCGGCGTGTCGAGCAGGTTGAAGACGATGCCCGCGCGCTCGAAAGTCATGACGGAGGTCGCGACGGAGATGCCGCGGTCCTGCTCGATCTTCATCCAGTCCGACCGCGTGCGCCGGGCATTGCCCTTGGCGCGCACGGCGCCGGCCAGCTGGATGGCGCCGCCCTTCAGCAGCAGCTTCTCGGTCAGCGTGGTCTTGCCCGCGTCGGGGTGGGCGATGATCGCGAAGGTGCGGCGCCGCGCGGCTTCCCGCGCGACGCTGTCCAGGTCCAGGGCGTCGGTCATGATGGTGGCATATAGCCCCTTGCGGCCCCGGTATCAGCCCCGGCTTTGCTGCAGCAGCGCCACCAGCCCATGCACCCCGCGCATCACAGGCGCGGGCTGACCCAGCCGCTCCGCCATCTCCACCAGCGCGCCGAGGATCGGGCCAAGCTCCAGCCGCCGCCCGGCCTCCCAATCCTGCAGCATGGAGGTGCGGAAGGCGCCGATGCGGCGGGTGACGACCATCCGCGCCTCGATGCTGCCGAGCGGCGGCAGGCCGATGCGCTGACCCAGCGCGTCCATCTCCGCCATCATCGCCTCCGCCAGTCCCTTCACCCCGGGCTCGTCCAGCATGTCGGAGAGGGTGGCGCGGCACAGCACGCTGAGCGGGTTCATGTTCGAATTGCCCCACAGCTTGCGCCAGATCTCCTCCCGGATGGCGGCCGAGGGCTCGGCCGGCACGCCGCCGGCGCGCAGCACACCGACGACCCGGTCCAGCAGCCCGGCGTCGCCGAAATGGCCGATGGGCAGCCGGTCGGCCTTCACTAGGCGGATCACGCCCGGCGCCTCGGTCATGGCGGCGGCGTGCACCACGGCTGCGAGCACGCGATTGGCGGGCAGGGCGGCGGCCAGCGCCCCGCCGGGATCCACGCTGTCCAGCGCAGCGCCGGCCAAGGGGCCGCCGAAGCCCTGCAGGAAGAACCAGGGCACGCCATTCTGCGCCGAGAGCACGCGCGTCGCCGGCCCCATCGCGGCGCGGACCAGCGGCAGCGCCGCCGGAAGGTCCTGGCCCTTCAGGCCCAGGACCAGGACATCCGGCACGGGCAGGTCGGCGGGGTCCTCGGCCGCGGGCAGGCGGAAGACGCGCGCCGCGTCACCCGCCCGGAGCACCAGCCCGTCGCGCCGCAGCGCGGCCAGGGTCGCGCCGCGGGCGAGCAGCGCCACCTCTGCCCCGCCCGCGGCAAAGCCCGCGGCCAGCCATCCGCCGATCGCGCCGAGACCCAGGACCGTCACCCGCATGCGGAAACCCTCTGCCGCAATGCCGGCGCCCCGGCAACAATGCCGCCCACCACCCGGAGGCCCGCCGATGATCCTGCGCCGCGCCCTGCTCGCCCTGCCGCTCGCCCTGGCACCCCTCGGACCGACCTTCGCCCAGGCACCTTTCCCGCAGCGGCCGGTGCGGCTGGTGGTGCCCTTCCCGCCCGGCGGCACCACGGACGTGCTGGCGCGGGCCCTCGCGGCGAAATGGCAGGATGCCTGGGGCAGCAGGTGGTTGTGGAGAACCGCGGCGGTGGTGGCGGTGTGATCGGGACCGAGGCGGTGTTCCGCGCCGCGCCCGACGGCCACACCCTGGTGCTCGGCAACAACCAGACGCACGGCACCAACGGCGCGCTGATCCCGGGCCTGCCCTACGACCCGGCCGGCTTCGCAGCCATCACCCTGGTGGCCCGTGCGCCGCACGCGCTGGTCGTGCCGGCGTCCTCCCCCGCGCGGAGCGTCGCGGAGCTGGTGGAGCTCGGCCGGAGGCCGGGGCGGGGGCTGTCCTACGCCTCCTCCTCGGCCGGGTCGTCGTCCCACCTGATGAGTGAGACCTTCGCAAGGCGGAACGGCATGAACGCGACGCATGTGCCCTATCGCGGCGCGGCGCCCGCGGCGCAGGACCTGGTGGCGGGGGTGGTGGACTTCATGATGGCGACCTGGGCCAGCGTCTCGGCACTGGCGGCGGACGGCCGCATTCGGGCGCTGGGCGTCGGCGGGCAGATGCGCTTCACCGACATCCCCGACGTGCCGACGCTGCAGGAACTGGGATACGACTACGTCTCCGGCGATGCCTGGTTCGGCCTGTTCGCCCCGCTCGGCACGCCCGCGCCGGTGCTGGAGCGGATCCACGCCTCGACCGAGGCCGCGCTGGCCGACCCGGTGCTGCGCGGCCGGCTGGAGGCCGCCGGCTTCCGGATCGAGACCATGCCGCCCGCCGCCTTCGGCCCGTTCCACCAGGCGGAGGTGCTCCGCTGGGCGGCCCTGGTGCGGGAGGCCGGCGTGACGCTCACGAATTGATGAGGGGGGTGGGTTGCGCCCAGGACAGGCCGTGACCCCTTCACCTCGCGGCCTGCTGCGGCTAAATGCAGCCTGCCCTTTTCCAGCAGGACCATGCAGACCAAGAAGCTGTTCGACTTCAACGAGCGCAAGAATGCCGCCGAGGAGGCCCGCAAGGCCGCGGCGGAGAAGTTCGCTGCGATGAAGGCCCGCCTCGACGACCCCGAGGTCCAGAAGCGCATGGCCGAGCAGAAGGCCATCGCCGAGGCGCGCGCCGCGCGCGAGGCCGAGAAGCGCGCCGCGAAGCTCGCGATCAAGCAGGCCGAGGAGGCTGCGCGCCTGGCCGCCAAGCGCGAAGCCGAGCGCAAGGCGCAGGAAGAACTCGCCCGCCGACGCGCGGCCGAGATCGAGGCCGCCAATGCCGCCGCCCGCCGCGCTGCCGACCAGCGCAACCGCGCCGTGACTCTTGCCGCCGCCCACAAGGCGATGCAGGACGCCCGCAAGGCGCGCCAGCGCTAAGGCTTCCCCACGGCGTCGCCGAGGGGGCCCCGGACGGGGGTTGATCCTTCGCTGATGGGTCTTGTTCCAGCGGCAGAGCCGCTGAAGCAGCCGTCAGCGGCTGTCGAGTTGCGCAGCCAGTTCCGGGCAGCAGGCGTGCATCGCGGTGCTGGAAGACAGGCCCAGTAGCCGGCAGGCCGCGAAGGCGCAGGCCAGGTTGGACGACAGCAGCGGCACGCCGACCCGGCCGCGCATCCAGTCCATCGCATCCAGCGTCGCCGCGCCCGTGCCGGAGATCAGCACCACGCAGTCCTTCGGTGGCGACAGCTTCGCCAGCCCGTCGGCCACCTCCTCCGGCGTCAGGTCATAGGCGCGGAAGGTGTCAGAGACCTTGAAGGACTCCACCAGCTCCAGCCCCACCGCGGCCCAGTAGCGCTCCGCGCGCTCCGTCAGCCAGCCCGGATAGGGCGAGAACAGCAGAAGCCTGCGGCGCCCCAGCGCGGCGACGGCCTTCGCGATGGCACGCGAGGCGAGGATGACGGGCCGGCCGGCGCCGGCCGAGAGCCGGTCCTGCAGCGCCTGGTCCTCCTCCGGCGGCAGCGCGTAGCTCGGCCCGGTGAGGCCGACCACCACGGCGTCCAGCGGCAGCGCGCCGAAGGCGCCGAGCGCCTGCTCGACATGGCCGAGATAGACGGCGTTCCGCTGCTCCAGCGTGGTGTTCGGCATCACCGGCAGGCGCGCAACGTGCAGCGCCGCCTGGTGCGGCAGGAGGTGGCGCATCTCCGGCTCGACTGCCGGGTTGGCGGAGGGCGCGAGCAGCCCGATGCGGTGTGTGGGGTGCCAGCGGCGGGGCGGATGGGTCACGGCATGCCGACCTTCGCGATGTCCAGCATCGACGCCTCCCGTGCCCAGGCGCGTGCCGCCTCGGCTTCCAGCGCGGCCATGCGCGCCACCTCCCCCGCCGGGTCGGCGGCGACGCGCGCATCGGTGCGCGGCAGCAGCGCGCCCCGCACCGTCGCCAGCCGTGCGGCGGCCCAG
>NZ_JAPSMD010000083.1 GCF_027856955.1 Falsiroseomonas oryzae
CCGGCCCCCGCCGAGACGGCGCAGCGCGTCGAGGCAGGCGGCGTCGGCGGTGGCGACAGGCACGCCGGCGGCCGCCTCCAGCCGCTGGCGCAGCGCGGCGCCGCCAGCCAGCCCGGCCCAGAAGCAGGGCACCGAGATGCCGAGCACGACGACGCCGGGCTTCACATGCATCACGCGCGCCAGCGCGCCCAGCAGGTCAGGGCCGAGGCTCTCGATCACCGCTGCCTGGTCGGCGTCGCTGGCCAGGTCGCGGTCCGGCATGTCGATGCGCGCGACGTGGTTGGTGACGCCCGGCGGGCGCAGCGCCTCCAGCTCCGGCTGGACGGTCGCGTTGAAGGCGGGGACGAGGATGCCGAGCTTCAGCCGGGCGCCGAGCGCACCTGTCATCGGCATCGGCACAGCGCGGTGCTGCGGCTCATCGCCACAGGCTGGCTGGCCGTGCGCAGCCGGTCAACGCGGACGCTCAGAGCACCTTCTGGCCGCCATCGGCCATCAGCGTCGCGCCGGTGACGTAGGACGCCTCGTCGGAGGCGAGCCAGAGGATCGGGAAGGCGATCTCGCGCGGGTCCGCCCAGCGGCGCAGCAGGCAGTTGTCCACGCGCTCCGCGGCCAGGTCGGCATGGTCGCGGCCCAGGCGGCGCACGTGGAACGGCGTGAGGGTGAGCCCCGGGCAGACCGCGTTTACGCGCACGCCGTGCGCCGCCTCCTCGAAGGCGAGGCTGCGGGTCATGGAGAGGATCGCGGCCTTGGTCGCGTCGTACTGCCCCATGCCCGGCCGCGGGTTCACGGCATGCGTCGAGGAGATGTTGACGATGCTGCCATGCCCACAGGCGCGCAGGTCCGGCAGGGCGGCGCGCGTCAGGTGGGCGTGGCTCAGCAGGTTGACCGCGATGATGCGCTGCCAGGTCTCGGCCGTCGCCTCGGCAAGCGGTTCGTAGGCGCGGATGCCGGCGTTGTTGACCAGCACCTCCACCGGGCCGAACGCGTTGCGCGCCTCCGCGACGATGCGATCGGCGGCGGCTTCCTCCGCGGTGTCGAGCACGAGGTCGTGCAGCGCCGCGCCGGGCACCGCGGCGCGGATCTCCGCGGCGACGGCGGCCATCGCCGGGGCGTCGCGGTCCACCAGCACGACGCGCGCGCCTTCCTCGCAGAACAGGCGGCCGGTGGCGGCGCCGATGCCGCCCGCGCCGCCGGTGATGACGGCCACCCTGCCGTCGAGCCGCCTGGCCATGGCCTTCCTCCTCTGCTCGTTGCGCGCGCCGAGGCGCCGCTCAGGCGATCAGCGAGCCGCCGCCGCTCATGGCGTCGGCTCCGCCGCGCAGGATGCGCCAGATGCCGGCGAGGCTGTAGGCCGCCATCGGCACGCCGGCGATCGGGATCGCGGCGTACCACCAGCCCTTGTCGATGCCGAGGAAGGGCGCGATCTCCATCGAGTCCACCAGGAAGATCCAGCCCCACCAGACCAGCGCCAGCGCGAAGCCCAGCATGATGAGCTGCTGGGCGAGCGCCAGCGCGCGGCGGGCCGGGCGCGGCAGCGCGGCCTCCAGCGAGGCGACGCGATACAGCGCGCCTTCGCGCCACAGCGCGACCGCGCCGAGCATGGTGAGCCACACCACCAGCAGCTCCACGATTTCGTCATAGCCGGAGACGGCCAGCGCCGGCACGCTGCGGCCGACCACGGCAACGAGCAGCAGGACGAACAGCCCCAGCATCGCCAGGATGACGCCCCAGCGGCAGAGCATCGCCACCGTCCGGTCCACGCCCCGCAGCAGGCTCATCGGACCAGACCGT
The DNA here is from genome assembly GCF_027856955.1 of Falsiroseomonas oryzae. Taxonomy (GTDB): domain Bacteria; phylum Pseudomonadota; class Alphaproteobacteria; order Acetobacterales; family Acetobacteraceae; genus Falsiroseomonas; species Falsiroseomonas oryzae. Next base: position 1,792 of record NZ_JAPSMD010000083.1, read on the forward strand.
AGCCGAGCGTCTGCGGCAGCCAGAGCGAGAGGGCGGGGATGTAGGTGACCAGCAGCAGCACGCCGATCAGCGCCAGCACATAGGGCCACATCTCCGCGATGATCTCGTTGATCGGCACCTTGCCGACCTCCGAGACGACGTAGAGGCACATGCCGACCGGCGGCGTGACCAGGCCGATCATGATGTTCAGCACGACGACGACGCCGAAATGCACGGGGTCCACGCCGAGCTGCGTCATCACCGGCAGCAGGACCGGGAAGGCGATGATCAGGATCGCGATGCCCTCGATGAACATGCCGAGGACGAGCAGCACGACGTTGATGATCAGCAGGATGACCCAGGGCTCCGTGGAGAGCGCGAAGAGCGCGGCCATCACCGCGTTCGGGATCTCCTGCTGGATCAGCACCCAGCCGAAGGGCGCGGCGGCGGCGATGATGAGCATGACCTGCGCCGTCTGCCGCCCGGACTGCCACAGGATCTCCGGCAGGTCGCTCAGCTTCAGTTCGCGGTAGAACAGGAAGCCGAGCAGGAAGGCATAGCCGGCGGCGACCACGGCGGCCTCGGTCGGCGTGACGATGCCGCCGAAGATGCCGCCCAGCACCAGCGGCGGCATGGCGAGCGCGGGCAGCGCGGCGCGCAGGATCGCCCATGATTCCGGCAAGGGCGGGCGGCCTTCGGCCACCGGCAGGTTCCGCCGCCGCGCCACCACCGCGATGATAGCCATCAGCGCAACGCCCATCAGGATGCCCGGCACGAGGCCGGCCAGGAACAGCGCACCGACCGAGACATTGGCCAGGCTGCCGTAGATGACGAAGGGGATGGAGGGCGGGATGATCGGCCCGATGGTGGAGGAGACGGCGGTGATGGTCGCCGCGAAGCGCGCGCTGTAGCCGGCCTTGGTCATGGCCCGCACCTCCACCACGCCGAGGCCCGCGGCATCCGCCACGGCGGAGCCCGACATGCCCGCGAACAGCATGGAGGCGAGCACGTTGACATGGCCGAGCCCGCCGCGGATGCGCCCGACCATCAGGTGCGCGACGGCGAAGATGCGCTCCGTCATGCCGCCGGTGTTCATCAGGTTGCCGGCGAGGACGAAGAAGGGGACGGCGAGCAGCGGGAAGGAGGTGGTCGCCGCGTACATGCGCTGGATCAGGATGACCAGGAGGTCGGGGCCGGTGGTGGCCCACATCAGCACCGCCGCGACCGCGCCAAGCGTGACCGCGACGGGCAGGCCGTAGAGGATCAGGACGCAGACGGCGAGCAGGACGCCGGCGATCAGCACGCGACGCGGGTCTCCGGCAGCTGCGCCGCGCTCAGGCGGCGCGGCGCGCGGCGTTCACCAGGCCTTCCCAGGCGGTCCAGACCTGGTCGCCGAGCGCGCGGCGGAGCTGGTCGTAGGCGGGCGCCATGCGGTCGCGGAACGGGCCGACCTCCGGGCGCGTGACCTGCACGCCCGCGCGCTGCATCTGGGCGATGTAGTCCTCCTCCTGCGAGCGCACGGCCTGGCGCGCGGCCTGGCCGGCGCGCACCGCCTCCTCCGTCACCACCGCCTGCAGGTCGGCGTTGATGCGGCCCCAGGCGCGCGGGTTCGCCAGCAGCACGATGGGCGCGTAGATGTGGCGCGTCAGCGCCAAGTGGCTCTGCACCTCGAAGAACTTCGCCGCGAAGACGGTCGCGACGGGGTTGTCCTGCCCGTCCACGGTGCGGTTGGACAGCGCCAGGTAGACTTCCTGGAAGGCGATGGTCTGGATGCTGGCGCCCAGCGCCTCGAACGCCGCGCGGATGGCGAGCTCGGGCGGCACGCGCACGCGCAGCCCCTGGATGTCGGCGGGCGTGTTCACCGCGCGGCGGCTGTTGGTGAAGGCGCGGAAGCCCCACTCGAAATTGGCGATCCACTGGAAGCCGGCGCTGCGGAACTGCTGCATCAGCCAGTCGCGGCCCGTGGTGTCCAGCGTGCGGTGCGCGTGTTCCCAGCTGTCGAACTGGTAGGGGATATTGATCACGCCGATGGTGCGCGAGATCGCCTCGAGGTTGGCCGGGTTGGCCAGGATCATGTCGATGGCGCCGAGCCGGGTCTGCTGCGCCGTCTCCACCGGGGATCCGAGGGCGTTGTTGGGGAAGAGGCGGATGCGCACCTCGCCGCGCGTGCGTTCCTCGATGCGGCGGGCCATCGCCTCGGCCTCGACATGCACGGGATGCGTCACGTCGGCCGGATGGGTCAGGCGGTACTCCACCGCGGCGCGGGCGCGGCGCGGCATGGCCGCGGCAAGCGGCACGGCGGCCAGGATGGCGCGACGACGGAGCCGAATTGTGGTGGTCATGCGGCGCTTCCCCCTCCGGCCGTGCCGATCCTGGACCGCCTTGGCGCGGTGGATGCGTGGCATCGGCATCGTTCTTGCGGGAAAGCCTGCATCACTGCTTGCACGCGGGTCAAGCCGCCGGCGGAGCGGCGGCAAGGGCCGCAAAAGGAAAGGGCCGGGCCGCGGCGAACCGCGACCCGGCCCCGATGCGTGACCGAAGCGGCGGTCAGACCGAGTAGTACATCTCGAACTCGACGGGGTGCGGGGTGTGCTCGAAGCGATACACCTCGGTCCACTTCAGCTCGATGTAGGACTCGATCTGGTCCTTGGTGAAGACGTCGCCGGCCAGCAGGAACTCGTGGTCGGCGGCGAGGGACTGCAGCGCCTCGCGCAGGCTGCCGCAGACGGTCGGGATGCCCTTCAGCTCCTCCGGCGGCAGGTCGTAGAGGTCCTTGTCCATGGCGTCGCCGGGATGGATCTTGTTCTTGATGCCGTCGAGGCCCGCCATGAGCATGGCGGAGAACGCCAGGTAGGGGTTCGCGCCCGGATCCGGGAAGCGCACCTCGACGCGCTTCGCCTTCGGGCTGGTCGCGTAGGGGATGCGGCAGGAGGCGGAGCGGTTGCGGGCCGAGTAGGCCAGCAGCACCGGCGCCTCGAAGCCCGGGATCAGGCGCTTGTAGGAGTTGGTGGTCGGGTTGGTGAAGGCGTTGAGCGCCTTGGCGTGCTTGATGATGCCGCCGATGTAGTAGAGCGCGGTCTCCGACAGGTCGGCATAGCCGTTGCCCGCGAAGATCGGCTTGCCGGCCTTCCAGATGGACTGGTGGACGTGCATGCCGCTGCCATTGTCGCCGTAGATCGGCTTCGGCATGAAGGTCGCGGTCTTGCCGTAGCTGTGCGCCACGTTGTGCACGCAGTACTTGTAGATCTGCATGTGGTCGGCCTGGCGGACCAGCGGGCCGAACTTGGTGCCGAGCTCGTGCTGCGACTGCGCCACCTCGTGGTGGTGCTTCTCGATCGCGAGACCCATCTCACCCATGGTGGAGAGCATCTCGGCGCGCAGGTCGCTCTCGCTGTCCACCGGCGGCACCGGGAAGTAGCCGCCCTTGACCACCGGGCGGTGGCCCATGTTGCCCTCGGGGTAGTCCTTCAGGTTGGCGCCCGGACCCTCGACGCTGTCGAGCTGGTAGATGCCGAAGTTGCCGCCGGTGCCGAACTTCACGCTGTCGAAGACGAAGAACTCCGCCTCCGGGCCGAAGAAGGCCGTGTCGCCGATGCCGGTCTGCTTCAGGTAGGCCTCGGCGCGCTTGGCGGTGCTGCGCGGGTCGCGCGAATACATCTGGCCGGTCGAGGGCTCGACGATGTCGCAGAACAGGATCAGCGACGGCTTGGCCGCGAAGGGATCCATGCAGGCGGAGTCGGCATCCGGCATCAGGATCATGTCGGACTCGTTGATCGCCTTCCAGCCGGCGATCGAGGAGCCGTCGAACATGATGCCTTCCTCGAAGACCTCGGGCTCGATCGTCGAGACGTGCTGCGCGGTGTGCTGCCACTTGCCGCGCGGATCGGTGAAGCGGAAGTCCACGTATTCGACGCTGTGCTCCTTGATCATCTCCATGACCTTGGAGACGGCGGCATTGCCCCCGCCAGCTGCCGGCTTCTTCGCCATCGTGTGAGGTCCTGTTCCCCTGCGTGTCCCGGTCCCGTTCTGTCGCGCGGCGGACACCGGTTTCCGCCACGCGCCCATCTCGCCGCCGCCCGCCTGACCATCAGGCCCGGGCGCCCCCGGCGATCCGGCCACCCGCGCGGCGCGCCGCGCGGGCAATCCTTCAACCTGTCCTAGACCGCGTCGTCGCCGCGCTCGCCGGTGCGGATCCGCACCACCTCCTGCACGTCGCTGACGAAGATCTTGCCGTCGCCGATGCGGCCCGTGCGGGCGGCGGCGGTGATCGCCTCGATCGCGCGCTCGGCCAGCTCGTCCGGGCAGACCACCTCGATCTTCACCTTCGGCAGGAAGTCCACGACGTATTCGGCGCCGCGATAGAGCTCCGTATGGCCCTTCTGCCGGCCGAATCCCTTCGCTTCCACGACGGTCAGGCCCTGCAGCCCGATCTCGTGCAGCGCGTCCTTCACCTCGTCGAGCTTGAAGGGCTTGATGATGGCCTCGATCTTCTTCATCGGCTCCGTCGCTCCGCAGGCCGCGCGCTGCGCGCGGGGCTGCGATCCTTCCTCCCGCCATGGCCGCCGCGCGCCGCCCTTCGGGGTCGGAGCCGCGGTCGGCGCCGGCTGTGACACGGGCCGGCGGGCGCGGTTTTGCATGGGCCGTGCCAGCGGGGCAACGCCACCCGCCGCGGAATCTCGTCAGGCCGTGACGGGGTGTGGTCGCAGTGTGGGCGATATGCACATTTATTGAGCATATGGCCGACCGGACCGTTGCGCTCCGGCAGGGCCCTCGCCATTCTCCGCAACCCGCGGCGCCGCGGCCCGGATGGGCGCGCGGCGGCACCCCAACCGGACGGATCGACGTGAAGCCCCAGAACGACCTGCTCTCCGCCACCGGCACCACGATCTTCACGGTGATGTCCGCCCTTGCCGTGGAGCATGGCGCGATCAACCTCGGCCAGGGCTTCCCCGACTATGACGGACCGTCGGACGTGATCCACGCCGCCGCCGCCGCGCTGCTGGACGGGCGCAACCAGTACCCGCCGATGACCGGCGTGCCGGAACTGCGGGAGGCGGTCGCCCACGCCAACCGCCGCTTCTACGGGCTGGAGGTCGATCCGAAGTCCGAGGTGGTCGTCACCTCCGGCGCGACGGAGGCGATTACCGCCTGTCTGATGGCGGTGCTGAACCCCGGCGACGAATGCGTGCTGATCGAGCCACTCTACGACACCTACCTGCCAGTGGTGAAGCTGCTCGGCGCGGTGCCGAAGCTGGTGCGCCTGAGCCCGCCGAAATGGGAACTGCCGCGCGCCGAACTGGCCGCGGCCTTCGGGCCGAAGACCAAGGCGATCCTGCTCAACACGCCGATGAACCCGGCAGGCAAGGTGTTCACCGCGGCGGAACTCGCCTTCATCGCCGACCTGGTCCAGAAGCACGACTGCTACGCCGTCTGCGACGAGGTGTACGAGCACCTGACCTTCGACGGCTGGAAGCACATCCCGCTGATGACGCTGCCGGGCATGCGGGAGCGCTGCATGCGCGTGGGCTCCGCCGGCAAGACCTTCAGCCTGACGGGGTGGAAGATCGGCTACGTCACCTGCGATCGCAGCCTGGCGCCGAATGTCGCCAAGGCGCACCAGAACCTCACCTTCACCACGCCGCCCAACCTGCAGCGCGGCGTGGCGGTGGGGCTGATGAAGGACGACGCGTATTTCGAGGGGCTCTCCGCATCGCTGCAGGCCAAGCGCGACCGGCTGGGGGCGGGGCTGGCGAAGCTCGGCTTCGGCGTGCTGCCGACTCAGGGCAGCTACTTCATCACCACGGATTTCCGACCGCTCGGCTTCACCGGCGACGACGTGGCCTTCTGCCGCGCGCTGACCGTGGAGGCGAAGGTCACCGCCATTCCAGTCACCGCCTTCTACGCGAGCGCCGACGCGCCCAACCACTTCGCGCGCTTCGCCTTCTGCAAGGGCGACGCGGTGCTGGACGCGGCGCTGGAGCGGCTCGGCCGCTGGATCGAGGCACGGCGCGCGGCGCCGCAGGCCGCGGCGGGGTAGCAGACACTTTACCAAGTGGATAAGTATTTGCTCGCCAGGTGGCGCGACCTGTCCTAGGGTCGCGCCGCATGCCGCGCATCGCCTTCACGCCGAACCTGCGCCGCCACCTGGCCTGCCCGCCCGGGGAGGTTGGCGGCGCGACGCTGCGCGCGGCGCTGGACGAGGTGTTCGCCGCCAATCCGCGGCTGCGCGGCTACCTGCTCGACGAGCACGGGCGGCTGCGCAAGCACGTCGCCGTCTTCGTCAACGGCGAGCCGGTCGGCGACCGCGCGGCGCTGTCCGACTCGCTGGCGCCGGGGGACGAGGTCTTCGTCTTCCAGGCCCTTTCGGGAGGCTGATCCATGTCCGACCGCCTGCTGGTCGCCACCCGCAAGGGGCTGTTCATCGCCCGGCCGGAGGGCGGCGACTGGCGCCTCGGCCGGCCGGCCTTCCTGGGCGAGCCGGTCTCTGCCGTGCTGCACGACCCGCGCGACGGCGCGCTCTATGCCGCGCTGCGGCTCGGCCATTTCGGCACGAAGCTGCACCGCTCCGACGACGGCGGCGCGAGCTGGAACGAGGTGGGCGTGCCCGCGCTGCCGGCGGAGGGCGAGAACCCCAAGGCGCTCGACATGATCTGGACGCTGGCCGCGGGCGGCGCCGAGGAGCCCGGCGTGCTCTGGGCGGGCACGCTGCCGGCGGCGTTGTTCCGCAGCGCCGATCGCGGGGAGAGCTGGCAGCTGGTGCGCGGGCTGTGGGACGTGCCGGAGCGCGCGCGCTGGATGGGCGGCGGCTATGACGACCCGGGCCTGCATTCCGTGCTGGTCGATCCGCGCGACGCGCGGCGGCTGACGGTCGCGATCTCCACCGGCGGCGTCTGGCGCAGCGCGGATGGCGGCGAGACCTGGCGGCTGGCGGGGCAGGGGCTGCGCAACGAATACATGCCGCCCGGCCAGGAATTCGACCGCGTGGTGCAGGACGTGCACCTGCTGTCCTGCTGCGCGGCGGCGCCCGATGCCGTCTGGGCGCAGCACCACAACGGCATCTTCCGCTCCACCGATGGCGGCGAGAGCTTCGAGGAGGTGACGGCGGCGGCGCCGTCCCGCTTCGGCTTCGCCGTCGCGGCGCATCCGACGGAGCCCGGCACCGCCTGGTTCGCGCCGGCGGTGAAGGACGAGTGCCGCATCCCGGTGGAGGGGCGGATGGTCGTCACCCGCACGCGGGATGGCGGGCGCAGCCTGGAGGCGCTCTCGGAGGGTCTGCCGCAGGCCGACTGCTACGACCTCGTCTATCGCCACGCGCTGGTGGTGGACGGCACGGGCACGCGCCTGGCGATGGGGTCCACCACGGGGAACCTGTGGGTCAGCGGCGACCGGGGCGAATCCTGGCGGAGGCTGGCCGGGCACCTGCCGCCGATCGCCGCCCTGGCCTTCGCCGCCGGTTGACGGGGCGGCCCGGCCGGCCCTACACCGCGCGCCTCTGCGGCGGCCATAGCTCAGTTGGTAGAGCGCCAGGTTGTGGTCCTGGATGTCACGGGTTCGAGTCCCGTTGGTCGCCCCAGAGTTGCTAGCTTGCAGTGATTCGTAGGATCCGCTTCGGTGTAGGCGCTTCGGTATCCGATGCGATTATGCGTTGCTCCACACTCTCAGCAATAATCCGAGCGACAGTCTTGTTTGCGCCGAACCGCGCCCGGAAAATCGCAAGTATCTCCTCGTCATCGAGTTCCACGTCGATCAGATAACTCGACTGGCGAGTCAAATTTGCAGTTCCTTCACAACGTACATCGACCCCGTACTCCGTTGTGGCAAGAAACCCGGTTGATCTGTTATGGCCCGTGTTGGTGACCGGATTGCCGGTGTCGACCATGTCCTTCCAACCGTGGTCCTTCTGTGCTCCTCGATAGCGAATACGCATGATGTTGCCCTTTTCCTATGATATGAATAGAGCTACCAAGCTGCGCAATGAGACGCAAGGAGAATTTCGTCGACATGCAGATCCGTCTCGATGGCCACGCGGCGCTGATCACCGGGGGCTCCAAGGGCCTCGGCCTGGCCATGGCGGAGGCCTTCGTGGAGGCCGGGGCGAGCGTCGCCATCGTGGCGCGGCGCCCGGCGGAGCTTGAGAAGGCGCGAGCCGGGATTGCCGGGCGCTTCCAGGGCGCGCGCATCGCCGCCATCCCGGCCGACGTCTCCACGGCCGAGGGCTGCGCCAAGGCGGCGGAGCAGGCGGCCGCGGCGCTCGGGCCGATCGACATCCTGGTGAACAACGCAGGCACCAGCCAGCGCGGGCCCTTCATGGAGGTGGACGACGCGCTGTGGCAGGCCGACCTCGACCTCAAGCTCTTCGCCGCGATCCGGCTGACGCGCGCGGTCTGGCCCGGGATGCAGGCGCGCCGATGGGGGCGGGTGATCAACGTGCTCTCGACCCAGGCCAAGACGCCGGGCGGCGGCGGCGCGCCGACGGCCGTCAGCCGCGCCGCCGGCATGGCGCTGACCAAGGTGCTGTCGCACGAAGGCGCGCCGCACGGGATCCTGGTGAACGGGCTCATGGTCGGCATCATCGAGAGCGACCAGTGGGTGCGCCGCCACGCCAGCGATACGCGTGGCCTGTCCTGGGAGCAGTGGAAAGCCGACGCCGCGAAAGGCGTGCCGCTCGGGCGGCTCGGCAAGGCGGAGGAATTCGCGGCGCTCGCGGTGTTCCTCTGCTCGGAGCAGGGCGGCTACGTGACGGGCACCGCGATCAACGTGGATGGCGGGCGCAGCCCGGCGATGTGATGCCGCACAACAGGCGGGCAATCTGCCTGCGTGTTGTGCCGTTGGTGGGGGTTTCGCGGCGCGGCTGCCTCGATTTCGGGCGGCGCATGGCTTGCTGACGGTGTGGCCAACCCGGCACAAGCCGGCACCGCCACCGGAGGACCCGTCGCCATGGCCCGCCGCTTCACCGATCCCTTCGACGCCGACGCGTCCCTCGGCCCCTGCGGCTGCGGCCGCACGCATGGCGCCGGCTTCGCCTGCGACACCGTGCCGAACGCCTCCGAGGCGGACGGCACCGGCGCCTATGGCGAGGTCGCCGAGCAGGCCGTGCTGCGCGCCCTCTACCCCGACGATTCGACGCGGCGCGGCATGCTGCGCGCGGTCGGCGCGGGCACGCTCTTCGCCGCGATCAACGCGGTCTTCCCGCTGGCCGCGGCGCGCGAGGCGCTGGCCCAGGCGCCGGCCGCCGGCGCGATCGAGAAGCGCGACCTGAAGATCGGCTTCATCCCGATCACCTGCGCGACGCCGATCATCATGGCGGACCCGATGGGCTTCTACCGGCGCCACGGGCTGAACGTGGAGGTGATCCGCACCGCCGGCTGGGCGGTGATCCGCGACCGCTCCATCGCGCGGGAATACGACGCGGCGCACATGCTGGCGCCCATGCCGGTCGCGATGAGCCTCGGCGTCGGCGTGGCGCAGCCCATCCCCTTCGCCGTCGCCGCCATCGAGAACGTCAACGGCCAGGCCATCACGCTCGCCACCAAGCACCGCGAGCGGCGCGACCCGCGCAGCTGGCGTGGCTTCCGCTTCGCCGTGCCCTTCGACTTCTCGATCCACAACTACCTGCTGCGCCACTACCTGGCGGAGCACGGGCTCGATCCCGACCGCGACGTGCAGATCCGGGCCGTGCCGCCGCCGGAGATGGTCGCCAACCTGCGCGCCGACAACATAGACGGCTTCCTCGGCCCCGATCCCTTCAACCAGCGCGCCGTCTTCGACGGCGTGGGATTCATCCACATCCTGACCAAGGAGCTGTGGGACGGGCACCCCTGCTGCGCCTTCGCCGTGCCGCGCAGCATGATCACCGACACGCCGAACACCTTCCACGCGCTGCTGCGCGCCATCGTGGAGGCGACCGCCTACAGCCAGGCCGCCGGCAACCGGCGCGAGGTGGCGGCGGCGATCAGCGGCCAGAACTACCTGAACCAGCCGCAGACGGTGGTGGAGCAGGTGCTGACCGGCACCTTCGCCGATGGCCTGGGCCGCGTGCAGCGCGTGCCGGACCGCATCGGCTTCGACCCCTTCCCCTGGCACTCCATGGCGATGTGGATCATGACGCAGATGCGCCGCTGGGGTCAGCTGCAGCGCGACGTGGACTACCGCCAGGTGGCGGAGCAGGTGTTCCTCGCGACCGATGCGGCGAATGCGATGCGCGCGCTGGGCCAGCCGGTGCCGTCCTCGACCGTGCAGTCCTTCCAGGTGATGGGCCGCACCTTCGACCCGGCGAACCCGGCGCCCTGGACCGAGCGCGGCATCCGCACGTCGTAGGACCGCCCGCTCCCCCCGCTCCGCCTTCTTCCTCCCCCGCTTCCTTCCGTTCCCTCCCCCGCCTGCGGGGGAGGGTCAGGGTGGGGGCCTCGGAAACCTCCCATCCTCGCACCCCCACCCCATCCCTCCCCCGCGATGCGGGGGAGGGGGCCGCAAGCGGTGAAGGAATGTCCGCAAACGCCACCACGCTCCGTGCCGCGCTGCTCTCCCTTCTGATCCTCGCCGCCTTCCTCGGCGCGTGGGAATTCGCCGCGCGCTCCGGCGGCGGCGGGTCGGGTGAGGCGCTGGACCCCGAATACGCCGCGCTGCTCGGCCAGGCGGCGGCGGCCGGCGGGCAGACGCCCTTCCCGATGCCGTCGGAGATCGCCGTCCGGCTGTGGGAACTGGTGCGCGACCCCTTCTACATCCGCGGCCCGAACGACCAGGGCATCGGCATCCAGCTGGCCTATTCGCTGGCGCGCGTCGGCGCGGGCTTCCTGATCGCCGCCGCGGTCGCCATCCCGCTCGGCTTCCTGATCGGCATGTCGCCGCTGCTCTCGGCGGCGCTCAACCCCTTCATCCAGGTGCTGCGGCCGGTCTCGCCGCTCGCCTGGATGCCGCTCGCGCTCTACACGATCAAGGACAGCTCGGTCTCCTCGATCTTCGTCATCTTCATCTGCTCGGTCTGGCCGATGCTGCTGAACACGGCCTTCGGCGTGGCGACGGTGCGGAAGGAATGGCTGAACGTGGCGCGCACGCTGGAGGCGGGGCGCCTGAAGACCGCCTTGCGCGTCATCCTGCCGGCGGCGGCGCCGACCATCCTGACGGGGATGCGCATTTCCATCGGCATCGCCTGGCTGGTGATCGTGGCCGCCGAGATGCTCGTGGGCGGCACGGGCATCGGCTACTGGGTGTGGAACCAGTGGAACAACCTCAGCCTGGCGGACATCGTCATCGCCATCCTGCTGATCGGGCTGGTGGGGCTGCTGCTCGACCGGCTGCTCGGCATGGCGGCGCGCGCCGTGGCCTGGGCGGAGTGAGCCGGCGATGAGCAACGCCTACGTCTCGGTCGAGGGCATCGCGCGGCGCTATCCCGGCGCGACGATCTTCGAGAACCTCTGGTTCGACGTGAAGCGCGGCGAGTTCGTCTGCCTGGTCGGGCATTCCGGCTGCGGCAAGACGACGGTGCTGAACATCCTGGCGGGGCTCGAGGCGCCGTCGGACGGCGTCGTGATCGTGGACGGGCAGGAGATCGTCGGCCCCTCGCTGGATCGCGCGGTGATCTTCCAGGGCCATGCGCTGATGCCGTGGATGAGCGCGGAGCAGAACGTCGCCTTCGCGCTGTCCTGCCGACACCCGTCCTGGGGCAAGACGCAGCTGCGGGAGGCGGCGCGTGCGGCGCTGGAGAAGGTCGGGCTCGGCCATGCGGCGGAGAAGAAGCCGGCACAGCTTTCGGGCGGCATGAAGCAGCGCGTCGGCATCGCGCGCGCGCTGGCCATCGCGCCGAAGATGCTGCTGATGGACGAGCCCTTCAGCGCGCTGGACGCCCTGACCCGCGGCGCCCTGCAGGAGGAGGTGAGCCGCCTGGTGACGGAGGCCGACCAGACCGCCTTCATGATCACGCACGACGTGGACGAGGCGATCCTGCTGGCCGACCGCATCCTGCTGATGACGAACGGGCCGGAGGCGCGGCTGGCGGAGGTGGTGGTGAACACCCTGCCGCGCCCGCGCGACCGCGCCAGCCTGCATCACATGCCCGGCTACCACGAGCTGCGCGACCACATCCTGGACTTCCTGATCACGCGCAGCCGGACGCTGGCCGGCGCGCCGCCGGCGGGCTGGGACCCGAAGCTCGTGCCGGAGGTCCGCCCCGCGCAGCCGCAGATCACGCCGCCGCCCCGCGCCGCGGCCTGAGACCTACCACCCACCGAAGACAGGGAGATGCACGCCATGACGCGCGCCCAGCTCACCGAGAAGATCCTCGACATCAAGCGCGAGCGGAACTGGACCTGGAAATACATCTGCGGCGAGATCGGCGGCGTCTCCGACACGCTGATCGTCGGCGCGCTGCTGGGCCAGATGAAGCTGGTCAAGCCGCTCGCGGCCAAGGCGGCGAAGCTGTTCGGCCTCAGCGAGGTCGAGGAGCGGATGCTGAACGAGGTGCCCTATCGCGGCACCCCGATGCCGCCGACCGACCCGCTGATCTACCGCTTCTACGAGATGGTGATGGTCAACGGCCCAGCCTGGAAGGCGCTGATCGAGGAGGAGTTCGGCGACGGCATCATGTCCGCCATCGACTTCGACTTCCAGTTCGAGCGGATGGTCCATGAGAAGGGCGACCGGGTGAAGATCGAGATGACCGGCAAGTTCCTGCCCTACAAGTATTACGGCGCCGAGCAGGGCATCCCGGCCTACGGCTATAAGGAGGAGTAGGCTCCCGGTTCGCGGGGGGGCGTGCTAACCCGCGCCTGATCGGGCAGGCCGGTCGCGCCCCCACCCGGCCGCTGGGCGGCCACCCTCCCCCGAATGGCGGGAGAGGGTCTTCGGCGAGCCCTGCTCCCTCTCCCGCGCAGCGGGGGAGGGTCGGGGTGGGGGCCCGACCGTCCTGCCCCCGCCACGACCGGGACGCATCGCATGTCACGCACCCTCACCGTCGGAATCGCCGGCCTCGGCGCCATCGGCCTGCACCTCGCTCGCGCGCTGGATGCCGGCGTGGAGGGGCTGAGGCTGCACAGCGTGGCCGCCCGGGACCACGCCAAGGCGCGCGACAACCTGGCCGGTTTCCGCAATCCGCCGCCCATCGTGGACCTCGCCGCCCTGGCCGAGGCCGACATCGTGGTGGAGGCCGCGCCGGCCGCCATCTTCGAGGCCGTCGCCACCGCCGCCATCGCGCGCGGCCGCATCTTCGTGCCCAGCAGCGTCGGCGCGCTTCTGCCGCGCATGCACCTGGTGGAGGAAGCGCGCAGGACCGGCGCGCGCATCGTGGTGCCCACCGGGGCGCTGCTCGGCCTGGACGCCGTGCGGGCGGCGGCTGAGGGCGAGGTCAGCTCCGTCACCATCCAGACCCGGAAGCCGCCGCGCGGCCTGGTCGGCGCGCCCTATCTCGAGAAGAACGGCATCGACGTGATGGCGGTGACCGAGCCGAAGCTGATCTTCAGCGGCAACGCCTTCGACGCCGCGGCCGGCTTCCCGGCCAATGTCAACGTCGCCGCGGCGCTGGCGCTGGCCGGCATCGGCCCGCAGCGCACCACGGTGGAGATCTGGGCCGACCCGACGGTGACGCGCAACACCCATACCATCCGGGTGGAGGCCGCGGCCGCGCGGCTGACCATGACCATCGAGAACGTGCCGAGCGAGGAGAACCCGCGCACCGGCAAGATCACGCCGCTCTCGATCCTGGCCTGCCTGCGCGGCCTGACCTCCACGCTGAAGGTGGGGAGCTGAGGGCGCCGCGCGCTACGGCCGCCGCTCCGCGGTGAAGAACTCGGTCACCGCATCCGGGAACTGCGCCAGCGGCACGGGCACCGTCAGCGCCTCCCGCCGGGCGGCGAGCACGAAGGTCAGGCGCAGCTGGCCGCCGCGGCGCAGCGCGGCCAGCAGGTCGTCGGTGACCGGCACGCCGGCATAGAGCCCCTCGGCGTCGGAGGTCTGGAAGGCCAGGCGCTGCGCCTCCGCCTCGTCCACCTGCCAGCTCATCCCGGCCGGGATCAGCGCGCCATGCGGCATCTGGAAGACCAGGCCGAGCGAGCGCGTCTCCGGCTGGCGGGTCAGGATCACCTGGGCCAGGCGCTGGTTCTGCGGCCGCAGCACGATGCTGGTGGAAAGCTGGCAGCTGCGGGGCGCGCCGTCCGTGCCCTCGGTGCAGGCAACGTTCCAGTTGCGCTCCGGCGCGGCGGGCGCGGCCTGCGGCGCGGGCTGGGCCGCCTGCGCGGGCTGGGCGGGGGTGGCGGCGCGCGGT
>NZ_JAPSMD010000084.1 GCF_027856955.1 Falsiroseomonas oryzae
GCCGCCGCCGACCAGCCCGCCGGCGCCGGCGCCGGCCACCGCGCCGGCCACGGCACCGACGGCCGTGGTCGTGCCGACCAGCGCGGCCTTCGCCGCCTCGCGCTCCTGCTTCATCTCCGTCTTGTGGCAGGCGTAGCGGATCGCCGTCGCGGCATCCCAGATCTCGATCTTGTCGTGCTCGGAGAGGTGCTGGACTTCGCCCTGGAAGTAATGCTGCAGGATCTCCTTCAGCGCGTCGATCTTCCGATGCTGTCGCCAGGCCTTCCTGCCATGGCCGAGCCCGCCGACATCGAGCAGGTTCATCGCCTCGGACATGACGGTCTCCTTCCGCTGCGCGGGCGGTCCGGCCCGCGGCTTTGCCATCCGCCTCCCTCCGGAGGGTCACGGCCTTCGCCTGTCCGTGACTGGCTCCGAGAGACTATTTCAAAGATATGGTAATTAATCATGATCGAATAAATGCCGGGCGGTGAATACGTCGCAAGGTGGAACGGCCCGGCCGCCGGAGGAGGCGACGCACCGACAGCGGGGCGGTCCGGCGGGTCCCGGCTCGCGCCGCCCTTCCCCGGGCGTTCGGTTCGGGGCAGGAAGCGCAGGCACGAAGGGGGGCTGCGCCGCCGCAGGGCTGCGCTACCTTGCGAACCGATTACGGAGGACGACGCGATGGCCCAGCATCACCATGACGACCCGCAGGTCCATGTGGACCGCAACCTGGCGCTGGAGCTGGTGCGCGTGACCGAGGCGGCGGCGCTGGCGGCCAGCCGCTGGATGGGCCGCGGCGACAAGAACGCCGCCGACGGCGCGGCGGTGGAAGCCATGCGCAAGGCCTTCGACACGGTGGCCATCACCGGCACGGTGGTGATCGGCGAGGGCGAGATGGACGAGGCGCCGATGCTCTACATCGGCGAGAAGGTCGGGCTCTACGCCAAGTCCGGCGGCGGTCAGGAGGTCGACATCGCTGTCGATCCGCTGGAGGGCACCTCCATCACCGCCAAGGGCGGGCCGAACGCCATGGCGACCGTCGCGCTGGCGCAGAAGGGCGGCTTCCTGCACGCGCCCGACATCTACATGGACAAGCTGGCGGTCGGCCCCGGCCTGCCGGACGGCGTGGTGAGCCTGGAGGCGAGCGTGGAGGAGAACCTGCGCGAGCTGGCGAAGGCGAAGCGCCGCTCCGTCACCGACCTGGTCGTCTGCCTGCTGGACCGCGACCGCCACAAGGAGATCGTGAAGCGCTGCCGCGCCGCGGGCGCGCGCATCATGATGATCCCGGATGGCGACGTCTCCGGCGTGGTGGCCGTCTCCCAGCCCGATACCGGCGTCGACATCTACATGGGCTCCGGCGGTGCGCCGGAAGGCGTGCTGGCGGCCGCGGCGCTGCGCTGCATCGGCGGCCAGATGCAGGGCCGCCTGCTGTTCGAGAACGATGAGCAGATCGCCCGCGCGCGGGAGATGGGCGTCACCGACCCCAATCACATCTACACGCTGGAGGAGATGGCGAAGGGCGAGGTGATGTTCGCCGCCACCGGCGTCACCACGGGCCCGATGCTGCGCGGCGTGCGCCATTTCGGCAGCGGCGCGGTGACGCATTCCATCGTCATGCGGTCGAAGTCCGGCACGGTCCGCTACGTGGAGGGGCACCACAACTTCGCGCTGAAGCCGAGCGCCTTCGTGGCGTGAGGGCTGCAGGGCTGCCGGCGGCGACGCGCCGATGATGGACGGCTTCCCTGGCCAGGCGGTTCTGGGCGTCGAACGCTCGGCCACCGGGCGGCGCTGGATCTGGCGCGGCGGGGAGGCGCGTACCGGGCTCGGCATCGCGCAGCGCCTCGGCCTGCCGGAGATCGTCGGGCGCCTGCTGGCGGCGCGCGGCGTCGGTATCGACGACGCGCCGCATTTCCTCGAGCCGACGCTGCGCGCGCTGCTGCCCGACCCGTCCTGCCTGCGCGACATGGACGCGGCCGCGGCGCGCCTGGCCGATGCCGCGCAGCGCAACGAGGCGGTGGCCGTGTTCGGCGACTACGACGTGGATGGCGCCTGTTCCGGCGCGCTGATGGTGCGGCTGCTGCGCGAACTCGGCTGCCGCGTCAGCCACTACGTTCCCGACCGCATCGAGGAAGGCTACGGCCCCAACCCCGCCGCGATCCGCACGCTGTGCGACCGCGGCGCGACGCTGATCGTCACCGTGGATTGCGGCATCGCCGCGCAGGAGGCGCTGGCCGTCGCGCACAACCGTGCCGACATCGTCATCCTGGACCACCACAAGGCGGAAGGCCCGGTGCCGCGCGTGCGCGCCGCGGTGAACCCGAACCGGCTGGATTGCGACAGCGGGCTGCGCCAGCTCTGCGCCGCCGGCGTCGCCTTCCTGGCCGGCGTGGCGACGCTGCGCGAGTTGCGCCGCCGCGGCGCCTTCGCCGCGCGGCCGGAACCCGACCTGAAGCGCTACCTGGACCTGGTCGCGCTGGCCACGGTCTGCGACGTGATGCCGCTGACCGGCCTCAACCGCGCGCTGGTCGCGCAGGGGCTGAAGGTGATGGCGCGGCGGGAGCGGCCTGGCATCGCCGCGCTGCTCGAGGTGGCGCAGGCGAAGGACGCGCCGAGCGCCCACACGCTCGGCTTCCTGCTCGGCCCGCGCATCAACGCCTCCGGCCGCATCGCGGAATCCGACCTCGGCCTGCGCCTGCTGGTGGAGGACGACCCGGTCGAGGCGCGCGCCATGGCGGAGACGCTGGATGCGGTGAACCGCCGCCGGCAGGAGGTGGAGGGCGAGGTGCTCTCCGCCGCCATGGACGCGGCGGCGGCGCAGGCCGACCGCGGCCATCCGGTGATCCTGGTGACCGGCGAGGGCTGGCATCCCGGCGTGGTCGGCATCGTTGCCGGCCGCATCAAGGAGAAGTTCAACCGCCCGGCCTGCGTCGCGGGCCTGGCGGGCGGGCTGGCCAAGGGCTCGGGCCGTTCGGTGCCGGGGATCGACCTGGGTGCCGCGATCATCGCGGCGCGGCAATCCGGCCTGCTGGAGACCGGCGGCGGCCACGCCATGGCGGCCGGCTTCTCCTTCCGCCAGCTGCGCGGGCCGGAGCTGCACGATTTCCTGGACGAGCGCCTCTCCCAGGCGGCGGGCCTGCCCTCCGCGGCGGACCTGCCGGTGGAAGGCACGCTCGGCGTGCAGGGCGCCACGGTGGCCATGGCGCAGGAGGTGGCGCGGCTTGCGCCCTTCGGCGCCGGCAACGAGGAGCCGGTCTTCGTGCTCGGCCGCGCGCGCGTGGTGCGCGCCGACCGCGTCGGCAAGGAAGGCAACACGGTGCGCGCCTTCCTGGAAGGCGAGGGCGGCGGGCCGCGCCTGAAGGCGATCTGCTTCCGCGCCAAGGAAGGCCCGCTGGCGCAGGCGCTGCTCGGCGGCGGGCTGCTCCACCTGGCCGGGCACCTGCGCGCCGAGAGCTGGAACGACAACGTCACCGCCTGCCTGCACGTGGTGGATGCGGCGGGCGTGTAGAAGGGACATGACTGCATGATCCGCGCCGCCATCATCGGGATGGGCAGCTGGGGCCAGAACCTGGTCCGCAACGCGCAGGGCTCCGACGCCATCCGCTTCGTCGCCGGCGCGACGCGCACGCCGGAGAAGGCGCGCGACTTCGCCGCGCAGCACGGCATCGCCATGCTGCCCTCCTACGAGGCCGCGCTGGCCGACCCGGAGATCGACGCGGTGGTGCTCGCGACCCCGCACACCCAGCACACCGGCCAGGTCGTCGCCGCGGCGCAGGCCGGCAAGCATGTCTTCACCGAGAAGCCGCTCGGCGTGAACGCGGCCGAGGCGCGGCGCGCGGCGGAGGCCTGCGCGGCCGCCGGCGTGACGCTCGGCGTCGGCTACAACTGGCGCCACCAGCCCGCGCTGCAGACGATCCGGCGGATGGTGGAGGAGGGCGCGCTGGGCCGCGTGCTGCACATCGAAGGCAATTTCTGCGGGCCCAGCGCCTACCGCTTCCCGCAGGGCCACTGGCGGCACGACCGCAACGAGGGGCCGGCCGGCGGCATGACCGGGCGCGGCGTGCATGTGGTGGACGCGATGCTCTACCTGGCCGGCCCGATCGCGCAGGTGACGGCGCAGAGCTTCCGCCTGGTGCAGGATTTCGGCATGGACGACACGACCTCCATGCTGTTCCGCTTCGCGAATGGCGCGACGGGCTACCTCGGCACGGTGATCGCCACCGCGGAGACCTGGCGGATGCAGGTGTTCGGCAGCAATGCCTGGGTCGAGGTGGGCGATGTCGAGCACCTGCACACCTGGGACCTGAAGCTCTGCCGCATCGACCGCGACAATATCGGCGTGAAGCAGCGGCCGGAGGTGCTGACCTTCGCGAAGACCAGCACGGAGCGCGCCGAGCTCGAGGATTTCGCGCGCCACGCTGCCGCGCGCAGGCCGCTGGCGCTGCCGGGCGGCGATGCCGTGCACAACGTGGCGGTGCTGGAGGCGATCATGGCCTCCATCGCCGCGCAGGGGCCGGTGCGGGTGGAGGGGGCCTGAGCATGGCGCGGATCACGCGACGCCACTGGATGCTGGGTGCGGTCGGCCTCGCCGGCGGCGTGGCGCAGGCGCAGCCGGCGGAGTTCCCGAACCGGCCGATCCGCGCCGTGGTGCCCTCGCCGCCCGGCGGGCCGCCCGACCTGATCCTGCGTGCCATCGGGCCGAAGCTGCAGGCGGCGCTCGGCCAGCCCGTGATCACGGAGAACCGCGCCGGCGGCGGCGGGCTGGTCGGCACGGCCTATGTCGCGCGCCAGCCGGCGGATGGCTACACGTGGCTGTTCACCACGGCGTCGCACACCAACATCCCGCCCTTCAACGACAACGTCACCTACGACCCGGTGCGCGACTTCACCCATGTGACGCTGGCGGCGCAGAATTTCGGCCAGGCGCTGGTGGTGCATCCCTCGGTGCAGGCGGCCAACCTGCAGGAACTGATCGCGCTGGCGCGGCGCGACCCCGGGCGGCTGACCTATGTGAACGCCGGCAACGGCACGGCCAGCCACATCCCGGCCGAGCTGATGAAGGCGATGACGGGGACGGACATCCTCTCCGTGCCGTATCGCGGCGTCGCGGAGGGCACGACGGACCTGCTGGCCGGCCGCGTGGACATGTTCTTCGTCGGCACGCAGATCGCGCTGGAGCACGTGCGCGCCGGCCGGCTGCGCTGCCTCGCCATCACCGGCGCGCGGCGCTGGCGCGGCCTGCCGGACGTGCCGACCATGCAGGAACAGGGGCTGGCGGGCTTCGAGGTGGTGAACTGGTTCGGCCTGTGGATGCCGGCCGGCGCGCCGGCGCCCATCGTGAGCCGCGTCCACGCCGCCGTCGCCGCCGCGGTGGCCGACCCCGATGTGCGCCAGCAATTCGACACGCTTGGCCTGGAAGGCGTCGCGATGCCGCCCGACCGCTTCGCGGTGTTCGTCGCGGAGCAGGCGCGCATCGCGCAGGACATCGGGCGGCGGGTGAACAGCGCGTCGCGATGAGCTATCCGCCCACCACCAGTTCCGTGAACGGCCAGAGATAGGCCTGCGCTGTCACCAGCAGCCCCACCAGCACCGCCAGCGCGATGGAGTGGAAGAAGACGTAGCGCAGGATGTCCCCCTCGTGCCCGAACCAGTTGGTCGCGGTGGATGCGACAACGATGCTCTGCGCGTCGATCATCTTGCCCATCACGCCGCCCGAGGAATTGGCGCTGGCCATCAGCACCGGAGAAAGGCCGATCTGCTCCGCGGTGATGCGCTGCAGACCGCCGAACAGCACGTTGGACGCCGTGTCCGATCCGGTCAGCGCCACGCCCAGCCAGCCCAGCAGCGTGCCGAACAGCGGGTAGAGGACGCCGGTATTGGCGAAGGCCAGGCCCATCGTCGCGTCCAGCCCGGAATAGCGCGTGAGGTAGCCGAGCCCGAGCATCGCCGCGATGGTCAGCAGCGAGAGCTTCACGGCGTTCAGCGTGCGCCCGTATTCCCTCAGCAGCCCGAGCGGCGAGAAGCCCATGGCGAGGCCTGCACCCACCGCCGCCAGCAGGATTCCGGTGCCCGTCATGGACAGCAGGTTGAAGGCATAGACCGCGCCTTCCGGCGTCGGCTGCGCCACCACGGGCGGTACCTTCACCACCATCCGGTGCAACCCCTCGATCGGGAAGCTCGGACCCCAGAGGGCGTTCAGCACGCCCTTCACGGATTGCAGGCCCCATAGGAAGACGAAGACAGTCAGGACGATCCAGGGCATCCAGGCCAGCGCGACGGAGCCGCTGAAGCTCGCCGTCGCCGCGCCGCCGGCATCGGGCAGCCCGGTCGGGTGGGGCAGGGGCGTCGAGGCCGGCTGCGGCGCCTGCGGCGCATAGGGATCGGCCGTGTCGCGCGCGCGCAGGCTCGGGCTGGTCCAGATCTTCCGCGGGCGCCAGATGCGCAGGAAGCCCGCGAGGCACGCCATGGAGACCAGCGCCGCGATCACGTCCACCAGCCACGGCCCGTGGAAGTTGGAGACGAGGAACTGCGGCACGGCGAAGCTGACGCCGGTGACCAGGATGGCTGGCCAGATCTCGATCATGCCGCGCCAGCCGGCGAAGGCCCAGATCAGCCAGAAGGGCACCAGCACCGAGAAGAAGGGCAATTGCCGCCCGATCATCGCCGAGAGGTCGAGCAGGTCGAGGCCCGTCACCCCGGCCAGCGCGATCACCGGCGTGCCCAGCGCGCCATAGGCCACCGGCGCGGTGTTCGCGATCAGCGACAGGCCGGAGGCCGCGAGCGGCGAGAAGCCGAGCCCGATCAGCAGCGCCGCCGTGACCGCGACCGGCGTGCCGAAGCCGGCCGCGCCCTCGAAGAAGGCGCCGAAGGCGAAGGCGATCAGCAGCAGCTGCAGGCGGCGGTCCGGCGTGACGCCGGCGATGCTCTCCTGCAGCACGGCGAAGGAACCGTTGGCGACGGTGAGGCGGTAGAGGAAGATGATGTTCAGCACGATCCAGCCGATCGGGAACAGGCCCGAGGCGACGCCGAGCGCCGCCGCGCGGCCCGCCAGGCCGGCCGGCATGCCGAACACCACCACCGCCACCAGCACCGCGACGACGAGCGCCGAGATGGCCGCGAGATGCGCGCGCACATGCAGGAAGGCCAGCGCCACCAGCATCACCGCCACGGGGATGGCGGCGATCAGGGCAGAGAGCAGGATGGAGCCGAAGGGGTCGTAGAATTGTTGCCAGGGCATGCTGCGCGATCCCAGGGTTTCGCGCGGCCTGTCGGGCTGTCGCGCGGGTGGTTCCGCCCGTCACGGCGCACCACGGTCGGGCCGGTTCCCGGCGGGTCCCGCGCTGCGTCGTTCTTCTCAGCGTATCGTGACTTTTCGTCACGCAGCCGGTCCGGGGCCGGCGGTGCCCGGTCTTGAACCTGCGCCCCGCCCGGGCAACATGCGCGGCATGGACACGCACCGCCGTCCGCCCGTGCTGGACATGACCCCCGAGGGCGAGTTCCGCGAACCCGCCCCACCGCCGCGCGCCGGCACGCTCGACCGCATCCTGGGCCGTGTCGGCGGCATCGCGCTGCTGGTCGCGCTGGCGGCCGGCGGGCTGGTGCTGGCCGCCGTGGCGATCATGTTCGCCGCCCTGGCGCTGCCGGTGCTGCTGGTGGCCGGCGCGATCGGCGCGGGCTCCATCTGGTGGCGGCTGCGCCGCGCCCGGCGCCAGGGCCAGCCCGTCCATTTCGTGGTCATCCGCCGCTGACGGAGCCTCCTCCGCCCTTCCGGGTGGATGAGCGGCGTCTCTACGAGGTGGGCGCCGGCGGGACGCCCTGGACGATCCAGGAGGATCCGGAGGCACGGGCCAGGCGGCTGAACCGCCTGCGCTGGATGTTCGCGCTCGGCATCGCGGCCAATGGCGCGACCTGGACCCTGGCGGGCGCGGCGCTGGTGCTCGGCGGGCGCGCCTGGGGCGCGGCCTTCGGCGTGCTGGCGCTGCTCACCGCGCCGCTGTTGATGCTGCCGGCGCTGGTCGAGGCCCGTGCCCGCTGGCGCGCGCGGCGTCGCCACCGCACCAGGCCGGAGCGCTTCCCGGGGGCGTGAGCCGTCAGGCCTCCACCACCACGTAGTCGTCCTCGACCGAGACCGGGAAGGTCTCCGCCGCCAGCGCCGCGCCGGGCTCCACCCGGGCGGGCCACTGGCGCACCTTCATGCGCGCGGGATCGCAGACGGAGCGCCCGGTGCGCAGGTCGAATTCCCAGGCATGCCAAGGGCAGCGCAGGATCTCGCCCTTGCGGGAGTAGCGATAGCGACCGGGGCCGTCGCTTTCCACGAGGCCGGTGAGCACGCCGCAGGAGAGGCTTCCGCCACCATGCGGGCAGCGATCGTTGATGGCGAAGAACTCGCCGCCGACGTTGAACACGGCGATGGCGCGCGTTTCGGTCTGTATCCGCCTGCGACTGCCCGGCGGCATCTCCGCCACCGGCGCGACCACCACCTTGGCCATCATCCCCCTCGCGCGAAGGCATAGACCGCGGCGGCGTTGCCGTGGCGGATCGCGGCCTTGTCGGCGGGGTCCATCGCATGCGGCAGGGCGCGGTCCGGGTCGTCGAAATCCCAATGCGGGTAGTCGGAGGCGAACATGATCCGGTCCCGGCCGATCCAGCGCATGGTGTCCAGCAGATGCTGCAGCTTCGGCGGGTCCGGCTCCTCCATCGGCTGCGTCGTCACCCAGACATGGCTGCGCAGCACCTCCGACGGCGGGCGGGTCACGTGCGGCACCTCGTCGCGCATCCGCGCCCAGACCTTGTCGAGCCGCCAGGCGAGGCTGGGCAGCCAGGCGAAGCCGGCCTCGATCAGCACGACCTTCAGCTTCGGGAATCGCTCGAACACCCCCTCAAAGACGAAGGAGGTCAGCAGCGCGGAGCAGGAGGTGCCGTGCTCCGCCATCTCCTCGATGTAGAAGCTCGGCCAGCCCGTGCTGGTGGCGGCGTAGCCGGCATAGCCGAAGACATGGATGCCGATGGGCAGCCCGGCCTCCTGCGCCGCCTCGTAGATCGGCCAGTAGCGGCGGCGGCCCAGCGCCTCCGCGGTGCGGGACAGCAGCAGCACCTGGCAGAAGGCGGGGTCGCCGGCGCGCCGGCGGATCTCCCGCGCGCTGGCCTCCGGGTCCTCGTAGGGCACGCAGACCGAGGCGTGCAGCCGCGGCTCCCGCCGCACCCATTCCTCCACCTGCCAATCGTTCACGGCGGTGGCCAGCGCCGCGGCGTAGTCGGCGTTGCTCTCGCCCGCGCCGGTCGGCGAAAGCACGTTCATCACCCCATGCGTCACGCCGCAGGGGTCGAGGTATTGCGCGCGCATGAAGTCCAGGTCGCCGCCCGGCATCCCGCCGCCGGGCGGGAAGGCGTCGCGCCGCATCCCGTCCACCGGATGCGCCTTCGGGTAGGGGTGGCCCTTCACGTAGCCATGCCGCACGCGGCGGCCATAGGTGACGTGGTGCTGCCACCAGCGCGCGGAGAGATAGGGCTTCAACGCGGTGGGATGGGGCAGGCGCGGATGGATGTCGCAATCCACCAGCGGGGTGCGCGTGGCCTTCACGGCCTCCGCGCGGGTCGTCGTCAGCTCGTTCATGCCGGTACCTCCGCGGCCAGGCGGGGATAGGTGGAACGCGGGTTGGCCCGCGTCAGCTTGGCGGCGAGCGCGGGCGGGATGCCGGCGGGCAGCGGCGGCGCGGCGCCGTCCCACTGCCAGTGCGGCCAGTCGGAGGCGAAGAGCAGCATCTCCTCCGATCCCAGCTGGTCCATCAGGCGGCCGACCGTATCGGCGTCCTCCGGCGCGTCGAAGGGCGCGGTGGTCAGGCGGATGTGGCGGCGCGCGACGGCGGCCGGGCTCTCCGCCAGCCAGGGCACCTCGCTGCGGACGCCGCGCCAGAACTTCGCCAGCCGCCACAGGTAGCTCGGCAGCCAGGTCACGCCGGATTCGATCAGCACCACCGTCAGGTCCGGGATCTGCTGGAAGACGCCCTCGGTGATCAGGCTGCCGACCTGGCTCTGGAAGCCAAGCGACTGCGCCGCATAGTCCTCGGCGTAGTAGCTGGGCCAGCCCAGCGAGGTGGGCGGGTGGCGATAGGCGCTGCCGGCATGGATGCCGACGGGGAGGCGATGCCGCGCCGCGGCTTCCCAGACCGGCCAGAGGCTGCGGCGGCCGTACGGCACCTCCCACATCGCGGGCACCAGGACCTGCACGAAACGCGGATCGGCGGCGCGGCGCTCGATCTCCTCCACCGCGTCGGGGACGGATTGCAGCGGCACGACGATGGAGGCGCGCAGCCGCGCGTCGCGGTCCAGCCACTCGCGGGCGATCCACTCGTTCAGCGCGCGGGCCAGCGCCACCGCCATGTCCTGGTTGAACACCAGATGCACGCCGAGCAGCGGGTTCAGGATGCCGGCGGAAAGCCCCCAGGCATCCAGCGTGGCGCCCGCCAAGCCGGCGACGCCGGTGCCCAGCAGGGGGCGGCGGTCCGGGCGGGCGGCCAGCGGCACGTTGGGCGGGTAGCTCGCGGTCTCCAGGCTCTCGATCCCGCGTTCCACCATGGCATCGGCCCAGTGGCCCTCCAGATAGGGCAGCAGCGCCGCCACCGGGGGCAGGTCGGGGTGCAGGTCGCAATCCACGGCGCCCGTCAGGGGGTGCATCCTGGCTCGGTTCCTCCGTTGCCGTGCCTCTATACTGCCCGCCGGCCGATCCGTCCGCCGGCGTGAAGCGGCGCCGGCATCTTGCGCGATTCGCGAAAGCTGTGCGCGCGGGAGAGGGGTTGTTTCCGCCCTGGCGCGCGAGATACCGGGTCGGGCAAGGTTCCCGGGGGAGGACGAGGATGGCGGTGCAGGCGGTGCCCTCGACGGCGACGCGGATCGTGCGGCGGGACCGCGGCGCGGCGGCCGTACTGGCGGAAGCCGATATCTGCGTGGTTGGCGCCGGCATCGCCGGGATCTCCGCGGCGCTGGAAGCCGCCCGGCTGGGCCGCCGGGTGATCCTGGCGGACACCCTGCCGGTGCTGGGCGGGCAGGCCGTGAATTCCGTAATCGGGCTCTTCGCCGGGCTCTTCTCCAACGGCTTCGACGGCTACCAGCTGACGCGCGGCATCGCCGACGACATCCTGCGCGACCTCGAGGCGCAGAAGGCGCTGCACTGGCGCCGCGGCCCGCCCCACAAGGTGGTGCTCTACGACGAGATCGCGCTGGCCCGCTGGATCGAGGAGGCGGTGCGCAAGGCCGGCATCACCGTGCTGCTCGGCGCCGTGATGCGGGAGGTCGATGTCGAGGGCGGCGGCCGCATCCGGGAGGTCCGCTTCGCCCATCGCCACGGCGACGTGCGGGTGCGCGCGACCGGCTTCGTGGATGCCTCCGGCGACGCGGCGCTGTGCTGGCAGGCCGGCTTCGCCTGCCGCGAATTCGGCGACGGCACGATCTACGGCACGCAGATGGTGGTGCTGGAACATGTGAACGAGGCGGCGCTGCCGACGCGCGAGGAGCTCGCCGCCCGCCAGGCGGAGGTCGCGGCGCGCTACGGCATGCTGCGCCACGACGGCTTCGCCTTCCCCTTCGTCGGGCGCGGCATCGCGCTGGTGAACATGACGCATATCGAGACGCCGCTGGAACCGCTGGCCTTCTCGCGCTGCTCCCTGGTCGGCCGGCACGAGGCGGACATCGCGATCAACTTCCTGAAGAGCGAGTATCCCGAGGCCTTCGGCCGGGCGCGCGTGCGCACCTATGGCTATCCCGGCATCCGCCAGACGCGGTGGATCGTCGGCCGGCAGCAGCTGACGGCGGAGCAGGTGCGGAACGGCACGCGCTTCCCCGATGCCGTCGCGCGCACCGCCTGGCCGATCGAGCTGCACAGCCACGCCGAGGGCTATATCTGGGAGCCGTTCCCGCCGGAGCACATGCACTACGTTCCCTTCGGGTCCCTGGTGCCGGCCGAGGCGCAGAACGTGGTGGCTGCGGGCCGTTGCATCGACGGCGACGCGGCGGCGCTCTCCTCGGTGCGGGTCATGGGACCTGGCATCGCCATGGGCGCTGCGGCGGCGCATGCGCTGGACCTGGCCGGCAGCGGCAGCGTACAGCAGATCGACACCGCCGCGCTGGTTGCGCGCGTGAAGGACAACGTCGAGGGGGAGGGCCCCCGCTACAACTGAGGGCCCGCGGCAGCACCGATGAAGCTCACCGACGCCGAGAAGGCCATGCTGGACGGGGCGAAGGGGCCCGCGCACCGCAAGGCCATGGAGTTGCTGGTCCGCTATGGCGAGGCGCTGGGCGCCGAACGCCTCGTGGAAACCAATTCGGTTGCGGGAACCTGGTCCGCGGCGAACCCGATCGTGCGGGACTACGCCGCGCGCGGGATGGATGCGGTGTTCTCCGAGTTCAACCTGGACAGCGACGAGGTCGTGCCGACCCCGCCGATGGAGACGCTGGCCTGCCAGCTGATCGGCGGGCTGGACCGGAAGCGGCCCGGCGTACTGGGCATCGCGCCGGAGACCGCGGCGCTGAACGAGGCGGGGGAGCGCCATTTCGGCGCGAAGGGGGTGGCCATGCACGCCACCTGCACGCCCTACCAGGTCGGCGTCGTGCCGGTGTTCGGCGAGCACCTGGCCTGGATGGAATCCTCCGCCGTCGTCTATGCCAACGCCGTCTGCGGCGCGCGCACCAACACCGAGGGGCGCGAGAGCACCGGCGCCGCGGCGATCACCCGGCGCATCCCCTATTGGGGCCTGCACATCCCGGAGAACCGCGCGGGCACGCATCTGGTCGAGGTGGATGTGGACCTGCCCGCCGAGATGCTGGACTGGGGCCTGCTGGGCTACTGGGTCGGGGAGGCGGTGCAGGACGGCATCCCGGTGGTGGAAGGCCGGCTGCATGGCCGGCCCTCGCTGATCCACCTCAAGCATTTCGGCGCCGCGGCGGCGTCCTCGGGCGGCGTCGAGATGTACCACGTGCCGGGCGTGACGCCGGAGGCGCCGGATGGCGAGAGCGCCTTCCGCGGCAATGGCGCGCCGCATGCGCTGCGCTACGGCGCGGCGCAGCGGCGCTGGGCCTACGAGGCGCTGAACGGCTCCGCCCGGGACCGCGCGGTGGACTTCGTCATGCTGGGCTGTCCGCACAACTCGGTGGAGCAGGTGCTGCGCGTGGTGCGCGCGCTGGAGGGGCGGCGCGTCTCGCCCTCCTCCGCGCTCTGGGTCTTCGCGCCGCGCGCCCTGGCCGAGGTGGCGGAGGCGAGCGGCCATGGTGCGGCGATCCGCGCCGCCGGCGGCGAACTGCTCTCCGACACCTGCCCCGCAATCTCCCGCGTCGTGCCGAAGGGCACGAAGGTGGTGGCGACGGACAGCGCCAAGCAGGCGCATTACCTGCCGGCGATCACCGGCGTGCAGTGCTGGTTCGGCAGCGTGGAGGACTGCGTGGACGCTGCGGTGACCGGCCATTGGCACGGGGGGGTGGCGTGATCGTCCTGCACGGCCGCCGCGTGACGCCGGGCCGCGCCGAGGGCGAGGCGCTGGTGACGCGCGACACCATCTCCGGCTGGGGCGGCATGGATCCGCGCCAGGGCACCATCATCGAACGCCGCCACGAGCTCGCCGGGCAGAGCTTCGCCGGCAAGGTGCTGGTCTTCCCGGGCGCCAAGGGCAGCTCCGCCTGGTCGCACTACTTCCACCTCGCGCGCCTGGCCGGGCAGGCGCCGCGCGCGCTGCTGTTCAACCGCATCTCCACCAAGGTCGCGCTGGGCGCGGTGGTGCTGCGCGTGCCGGCGATGACGGAGCTGGACCGGGACCCGCTGGAGGTCATCGAGACCGGCGATCATGTCGTGGTGGACGCGGATGCCGGCCGCGTTGAGGTCACGAAGGCGCGCTGAGCTTCTCCCGCAGCCAGTCCAGCAGCGCCTTCACCGGCGCGCGCCCCCGGCGCCCTTCCGGCACCAGCGCCTTCAGCCAGAGCGGCGCGACCGGATACTCCGGCATCAGAGCCACCAGCGTGCCCTCCTCCAGCGCCGCTGCGGCCGCATCCTGGGGCAGCACCGCGATGCCGAGGCCGCGCCGCGCGGCGGCCATCAGCAGCTGCCCCTCATTCGCGCTGAACCGCGCCCGAACATCCACCGTGACCGGCCCGCGCGGGCTGGCGAAGGACCAGGTGGAGCCCGTGGCCGCATAGGTCAGGCAGTCATGGTCCGGCAGGTCGGCGGGACGCTGCGGCGCGCCGCGCCGCGCCACGTACTCCGGCGCCGCGCAGAGCACGCGCGGATAGGGGCAGAGCGGCACGTCCTCGACATGCGCGTAGGAGACCGGCAGCGCGCCGAGCGCGATGTCGAATCCCTCCTCCGCCGGGTTCACCGAGCGATCCACCAGCACGACCTCCACCGTGACGCGCGGATGTGCCTGCTGGAACTCCGGCAGGATGGCGCCGAGCCGCAGGATGCCGAAAGTGGTCGGCGCCTTGATGCGCAGATGGCCCTGGATGCCTCCCCCGGGGCCGCCATCCGGCGGGGCGATGCCGCCGGCCAGCGCCGCCTCGATCTCCGCCAGGATCGCCTGGTAGCGCGGCCGCGCGCGCTCCCCGGCCTCGGTCAGCGTCAGCCGGCGCGTGGAGCGCAGGAACAGCCGCGCGCGCATCTGGTCTTCCAGACGGTTGATGCGCTTGATGACGACGGAGGGCGCGACGTTGAGCTCCCGCGCCGCGGCGCTGAACGACCCGGCTCTGGCGGTGGCGAGGAAGGCGCGGATGTTGAGCAGCGTGTCCAAGGCCGGCGCGAGGCTCCCCGGGGCGGCTTTCGCGTTCCGCGAAAGCTGGCTGCGCGGTTCGACGGTTTCTGGCATGATTCGCGGCGGATAAGAAGTTCAACGACACAAGTACGGGAGGATGACGAGGATGCAGCGGCGCACCCTGCTGGCGGCCGGCGCGGCGGCGCTGGCGACACGTCCTGCCCTGGCGCAGGGCAGCTTCCCCGACCGCGCCGTGCGCATCTTGGTGCCGTTCCCGCCGGGTGGCGCAACCGACATCATCGCGCGCATGGTGGCGGAGCGGCTGCAGGGGCGCTGGCGGCAGGGCACGGTGATCGAGAACCGGCCCGGCGCGGGCACCATCGTCGGCAGCCAGGCGGTCGCCCGCGCCCCGGCCGATGGCTACACGCTGGGCTTCGTCATCAGCGCGCACACCATCAACCCCGCGCTGCGGCGCGACCTGCCCTACGACACGCTGCGCGACTTCGCCCATGTCACGCAGGTCTGCCGCGCGCATGTCGCGCTGGCGGCGCATCCGGACCTGCCGGCGCGCAACCTGCGCGAGGTGGTGGAGCTGTCGAAGCGCCAGCCGGGCGGGCTCTCCGTGGCGACGCCCGGCATCGGCACGGTGATGCACATGGTCATGGAGCTGCTGGCCGCCGAATCCGGCGCGAACTTCGTGCATGTGCCCTACCAGGGCGGCGCGCCGGCGCTGGCCGACGTGACGACCGGGCGCGTGCCGCTGATGCTCGACCCCTGGCACGCCATGCGCCCGCAGGTGGAGGCGGGGCGGCTGCGCGTGGTCGCCGCATCCAGCTCCATCCCGGTGCCGGGTGCGGAAACCATCCCGCTGATGATGGCGGACTACCCGGCCGTCACCGCCTTCTCCGTCATCGGCCTGGTGGCGCCCGCCGGCACGCCGCCCGCCATTGTGAACCAGGTGCAGCAGGACGTGCACGCCGTGGTGCATGCGCCGGACATGGCGGCGCGCATGGCCGAGATGGGCCTCGAGCCCGTCGCCTCCACCCCCGCCGAGTTCGCCCGCCTGGTGGAGACGGAGATCCCACGCTGGCGCGAGGTGGTGCGCGCCCGCGGCATCCAGCCTATGTGACGGGCAACGAGCCGATCCGAGGGAGGCACCGCATGACCCGCTTCACCCGCCGCGGCGCGCTGGGCGCCGGCGCCGCGCTGGCCGCCGGCCTGGCGCGCCCGGCCGTCGC
>NZ_JAPSMD010000085.1 GCF_027856955.1 Falsiroseomonas oryzae
ACATCGCCGCGCGGCGGGCGCAGGCGGTGCAGGCGGCGCGCGCCGCGGCCGCGGCGGCGGCGCCGTTCGGCGTGCGGGTGATCGTGTTCGGGTCGCTCGCGACGGGGGGGTTCCACCGGAGCAGCGACCTCGACCTGGCGTTGGACGGGCCAGAGGAAGCGATGTTCGAGGCCGGCAACGCAGCCTTCGCCGCGGCGCTGCCGTTCGGCTTCGAGCCGGATGTCGTGGAGCTTTCCAGGGTCTCCGCCGGCTTCGCAGACCGCATCCGGAAGGACGGCCGTGACCCCTCCGACCTGGAGTGACGTCGCCCGCGACATGGGGATCGCCCAGGCCGAGACCGACAAGGCCGTGGCCAAGCACGCCACGCTCGCGACCCTTCCGCCCGATCTGAGCGCCGACCGCGAGGTCGCGATCGGCCGCCATCTGCACAATGCCTATTCGGCCGCCGAGCGTGCCCTGGAGCGGCTCGTTGCTGGCATCGACGGCGAGATACCGCACGGGACCCGATACCATCAGGACCTGCTGGCGCGTGCCGCCACGCCGATCGCAGGCATCCGACCGGCGATCCTGTCTGACGAGACATTGCGCGACATGCGGCGGCTGCTCGCGTTCCGGCATGCATTCCGCCATGTCTACGAGACATTCGACTACGACCTCGCCAAGCCCAACCTCGCCCTGGCCGCCGCCACCATCCCCCGCCTGCGCGACGAGATCACCGCCTTCGCCGCGGGGCTGGGCCTCGCACCGCGCGCTTGACCCCCGGCCGTACCGGTCCGCATAAGTCGCGTATGTTCCGGTCGCGTGCGCCCGCCCGAATTAGCGTCCCGGTCCTCGCCTGAGGGCCGGGCCAGACCTGCGCGCATCCCGCTGACCCAGCGGCCGAGGGGACCTTCCCCCGGGGCCGCCCGAGACCCGCACCCATGAACGACCAGCCACCCGGCGCCCCCGAGACGCCCGCCACCCGCGACTACCGCGGCACCGTCATCCTGCCGAAGACCGATTTCCCCATGCGCGGCGACCTGCCGAAGCGCGAGCCCGGCTGGCTCGCCCGATGGGAGGAGCAGGACCTCTGGGGCCGGCTGCGCGCGAAATCCGCCGGCCGGCCGAAATTCGTCCTGCATGACGGCCCGCCCTATGCCAACGGGCCGCTGCACATCGGCACGGCGCTGAACAAGATCCTGAAGGACGTCATCAACCGCGCCGCCCAGATGGCCGGCTACGACGCGGACTACGTCCCCGGCTGGGACTGCCACGGCCTGCCGATCGAATGGAAGGTCGAGGAGGAGTACCGGGCGAAGAAGAAGAACAAGGACGAGGTCCCCGTCCTGGAATTCCGCGCGGAATGCCGTGCCTATGCCGACCACTGGCTCGGCGTGCAGCGCGAGGAGTTCAAGCGCCTCGGCGTGCTCGGCAACTGGCCGGGCCGCTACGCCACCATGGACTTCCCCTCGGAAGCCGTGATCGCCGCCGAGATCGGGCGTTTCCTGATGAACGGCTCGCTCTACCGCGGTCTGCGTCCGGTGATGTGGAGCCCGGTCGAGAAGACCGCCCTGGCCGAGGCCGAGATCGAGTACCACGACCACGTCTCGCCGACGCTCTGGGCACGGTTCCCGATCGTCAAGGCCGCGGCCGAGGATCTGCGCAAGGCGAGCGTCGTCATCTGGACCACGACACCGTGGACCATCCCGGGCAACCGCGCCATCGCGTACGGCGAGGAGATCGACTACGCGCTGGTGCATGTCGAGGGCGTGGCCGAGGGGAGCAACCTGAAGGTCGGCGAGTTCCTGCTCGTCGCCCTCGCCCTGCTGCCGCAGTTCGAGAAGGACACCGGCCTCGGCGCACATACGGTGAAGCGCGTGCTGAAGGGCGCGGAACTGGCCGGCGTCGTCGCCGCGCATCCGCTGAAGGGCATGCCGGACGCGAAGGGCGGCTACGCCTTCGACGTCCCGCTGCTGCCCGGCGACTTCGTCACGACGGAAGCCGGCACGGGCTTCGTGCACATCGCGCCCGGCCATGGCGAGGACGACTTCAACCTCGGCCGCGCGCACGGCCTCCCGGTGCCGGAGACCGTGGGCGACGACGGGACCTACACCGTCCAGGCGCCCGGCTTCGCCGGGCTGCATGTCTGGAAGGCGCATGACGCCGTCTATGCGGCCTGCGAGGCGCTGGGCACGCTGGCCGCCAAGGGCAAGCTGACGCACAGCTATCCGCATTCATGGCGCTCCAAGAAGCCGGTGATCTTCCGCGCGACGCCGCAGTGGTTCATCGCGATGGATGATTCCAACGAGATCCGCGCGAAGTCGCTGGCGGCGATCGCGGCGACGCATTTCGTCCCGGACATCGGGCGCAACCGCATCGGCTCCATGGTGCAGAACCGGCCGGACTGGTGCATCAGCCGCCAGCGCGCCTGGGGCGTGCCGATTCCGGTCTTCGTCTCGAAGCAGTCGGGCGAGCCGCTGCGCGACCAGGCGGTGATGGACCGCATCGTCGAGGCGTTCCGCACCGAGGGCGCCGATGCCTGGTACCAGCCCGGCGCCGCCGCGCGATTCCTCGGTGCGGACCGGCGCGTCGAGGACTACGAGCAGGTCATGGACATCGTGGATGTGTGGTTCGAGTCCGGCTCGACGCACGCCTTCACGCTGACGCCGGAACGCGGCCTGCCCTGGCCGGCGGACCTCTACCTGGAAGGCTCGGACCAGCATCGCGGCTGGTTCCAGTCCTCGCTGCTGGAAGCCGTCGGCACGCGCGGCGTGGCGCCGTTCAAGGCGATCCTGACGCATGGCTTCGTGCTCGACGAGCAGGGCCGCAAGATGTCGAAGTCGCTCGGCAACACCGTCGCGCCACAGGACGTGGTCTCGAAGTCCGGCGCCGACATCCTGCGGCTGTGGGTGATGAACACCGACGTCACCGAGGACCAGCGCATCGGCAAGAACATCCTGGAGCAGCAGGGCGAGCTGTACCGGCGCATCCGCAACACGCTGCGCTGGCTGCTCGGCAACCTGGATGGCTTCGACGGCAGCGAGATCCTGCCCTACGACCAGCTGCCGGAGCTGGAGCGCTGGGTGCTGCACCGCCTGACGGAGCTGGACGCGAAGCTGCGCCAGGCGCAGCGCGACCATGACTGGACCGGCGTCTACCCGGAGATCCATGCCTTCTGCGCGGCGGACCTGTCCGCCTTCTACTTCGACATCCGCAAGGACAGCCTCTACTGCGATGCGCAGGACAGCCCGCGCCGCCGCGCCGCGCGCACCGTGATCGACCAGCTGCACCGCTGCCTGACCACCTGGCTGGCCCCGGTGCTTGTCTTCACCGCCGAGGAAGCCTGGCTGGCCCGGTTCCCGCAGGCGGAGAGCGTGCACCTGCAGGACTGGCCGGCGCTGCCGGAGCGGTGGAAGGACGAGGCGCTGGCGGCGAAGTGGGCGCGGGTGCGCGAACTGCGGTCGCACGTGACGACGTGCATCGAAGATCTCCGACGCAACAGAACTGTCGGAGCGTCCGTCGAGGTTAGTGGCGAGCTTCGCGTTTCCGCCGAGGACGCGAGTCTACTGCCCGACGAAGAATGGGCTGAGGTTTGCATCATGTCAGCACTGCGTGTCTGGCACGATCCCACCTATCCGGCCGATCAGCTTCCAATGCTTCTCGGCACTGGCAAACTCGGCACCAAGTGCGACCGCTGCTGGCGCGTATTGCCCGAAGTTGGGGAGCCTTCGCGCCCGAAGCATCCGACGCTCTGCCGCCGCTGCGAAGCCGTGGTGGAAGCGCAGCCGGCCTGATGCTCCGCCTCGGCCTGACCCTGGCGGCGATCATCCTGGTCGCCGACCAGGCCTCCAAATGGTTCATGCTGGAGGTGCTGGACCTGCCGGAGGTGCGGCACATCCCCCTCCTCGGGGTCGGCCCCTTCGGCTTCGACCTGACCATGGTCTGGAACCGCGGCGTCACCTTCGGGATGCTGGCGGGCGACGAGCCCTGGACGCAGTTCGCGCTGGGCGCGCTGGCGCTGGCGATCGCCGGCTTCCTGCTTCGCTGGATGCGCCGGGCGGAGAACCGGGCCACCGCGCTGGCTCTCGGCGCCGTCGTCGGGGGGGCGGTCGGCAACGTCATCGACCGCCTGCGCTTCGGGGCGGTGGCCGACTTCTTCGACGCCCATGCCTGGGGCTGGCACTGGTACGTGTTCAACGTGGCGGACGCCGCCATCGTGCTCGGCGTGACGACGCTGGTCATCGATGCCTTGTTCCGGCCCTCGGCCAGCGTTAAGCGTTCCCCGCCATGACACGTCCTTCCCGGCTTGCCCGACTCGCCCCCGCGGTGCCGCTGCTGCTGGTGCTGGCCGGCTGCGGCCAGGACACCGCGCGGACCCTCGGCTTCACCCGCGACCCGCCGGACGAGTTCCAGGTGACCACCCGGGCGCCGCTCTCCGTGCCGCCGACCCTCGGTGACCTGCCGGTGCCGACGCCCGGCTCCCCGCGCCCGCAGGAGAACCGCTCGGCCGCCTCCATCCTGGCCCCTGGCGCCACCTCCGCCGCGCCGTCGCCGGCCGAACAGGCGCTTGTGGCCAGTGCCGGGCGGCCCGCCGATGCCGGCATCCGCCAGCGGGTGGATGCCGAGACGCTGCGGCTCGACCGTCCGCCGCAATCGGTCGTGGACCGCCTGATGTTCTGGCGCGATCCGCCGCCGGTCGGCATCACCGTGGACCCGACGCGGGAGACCCAGCGCCTGCGGGAGAATGCGGCCCTGGGGCGGGAGAGCACGGAAGGCGACACGCCCATCGTGCAGCCCAGGACCCCCAGCCTGTTCGGCAGCTGGAATTGAGCACGCCGCGGCGGCGCGTCAGCGCCGCCGCAGGACCTCGCCCGCGATGCCCACCGCGCCCATGGCGAAGGCGAGCGTGACGGCGGCGAGGCCGAGCGCGCTCGTCGGCCCGACAGACGTCCAGACCTTGTAGGTCAGCGCAGCGGACAGCAGCGCCATGGCGGCGAGCGCGGCGGCACACAGCAGGCCGCTTCGCCGGGCAATGCCGATGTCCAGCCGTTCGGTTCGTGCCTCATCCGCGGCCGCAAAGGGGACCAGCGCGCCCAGGATCGCCGCGAAGACCGCCGCCGCCGCAAGGCCCGCCATCCCTGCGCCTGGGCTGGCGACCAGATCGACCGGAAGCGCACCGAGCCCCGCCGCGGCCGGGGCGATCCATGCCACCGACGCGCTCAGCATGGAAATCCGCCCCGGCAGGGGCTGTCTGTCCCGAGAAGCATGGCAGGGTCTCCCTTGCCTCGGTGCAATGCAATCGGCGTACCAAACCGAAGCGGTATGGCAACGTCTTGCCGTCCCATGACATGGAATTCGGAATTCCCGTTTCCAGGGGAGCGGCGTGGCCGAGCCCGTCTCGGGACCCTATCTATCCACCGGCCACCCCTCCCTCCCTCCCCCGGTTCCCGATCCCTTGACCGATCCCACGCTGCCTTCTGCCACGCCGGCCTTCCTGAACCACGACCGACCGCCGGTGCCCGACCTGGTCGTGCCGCGTGGCGTGCAGCCCTTCCACCTGCACCTGCGTCCCGTTCGGGGCCGCCTGGTGCGGCTCGGTCCCCTGGCCGAGGCATTGCTCGGCCGTCATGCCAACCAGCACCCGGCCGTCCTCACCCTGATGGGCGAGGCGATGGCCCTGACCGCGGCGCTGGCGACAGCGCTGAAGTTCCGCGGCTCCTTCAGCCTGCAGGCCAAGGGCGACGGCCCGGTGCCGATGCTGCTGGCCGACTGCACCGAGGCCGGCGCACTCCGCGGCTATGCCAAGGCGGAGCCGGAGAAGCTCGCCGCCCTGCTGGCGGTGTCGCCGCAGCCGCCGACGGCAGCGCTGCTGGGCGGCGGCTACCTGGCCTTCACCTGCGACCAGGGCCCCGACATGGACCGCTACCAGGGCATCGTCGCGATCGAGGGCGAATCGCTCGCCGACATGACGGACACCTATTTCCGCACCTCCGAACAGCTGCAGAGCCAGGTGCACCTGGCCTGCGCCCGCACCGAGGCAGGCTGGCGGGCCAGCGCGCTGGTCATCGAGAAGGTGGCCGGCGAGGGCGGCGTGGATCCGCAATCCGACGCCGAGGCGCAGGAGGAGGCGTGGCGCACCGCCCAGGCGCTGGCCGGCACGATCACGCCCGCGGAACTGCTGGACGACCGGCTCGCCGGGGAACGGCTCCTGCACCGGCTGTTCCATGCCGAGGGCCTGGCGCTCGACCGGCCGCGCGCCCTGTCCTATGGCTGCCGCTGCTCCCGGGCGCGGCTGGCGCAGGTGCTGGAGGGCTTCCCGCCCGATGACCTGGACCACATGGCGGAAGGCGGCGCGATCACCATGACCTGCGAGTTCTGCAACCTCGATTTCCGCTTCGCGCGCGACGAGGTGCAGAGCCGCGCCGGCCGTGCCTGATGCTTGCCCCGCCCCGGCGTGGCCGCCGGCTCGTTCCGGTGTAGTCTGGGCCACGATCGGGAAGGGGAGTGCGATGCTGGACCGACGCAGCCTGCTGCTCGTGCTGCCGCTCGCCGCGGCAGGCTGTGCCACGGGCAGCGCCGAGGACGAGCCGCTGCCCCGCCTCGTCACCGGCTACCGCCACCTGACCCCGATCCGCCTGAACGTCGCCGACGTGCAACTCGTTCCGCCCGCGGCGGGTGCCGTGCGGGTGGACGAACCGGCGCCGGTGCGCCCTGACGCCGAGATGGCGCTGATGGCGCGGGAGCGGCTGGTGCCGATGGGCACTGCCGGCCAGGCGCGCTTCATCGTGCAGGCCGCAGAGTTCCTGCGCGAGCGCCTGCCGCGCTCCCCCAACCAGTTCGGCTCGCTGTCGGGCGAGCCCGGCGAGCGCTTGACCTGCCGCGTGAATGCCCGGCTCGAGGTGATCTCCGGCGAGGGCGAGCGGGTCGGCTTCGTGGAGGCCGAGGCGCGCCGCCAGCGCACCACCGGCAGCGGCGCCAGCCAGGCCACGCGGCTGAGGGCCGCGGAGGACGTGGTACGCCAGGCGATGGACGACCTGAACGTGGAGTTCGAGTTCCAGATCCGCCGCGCGCTGCGCGCCTGGCTGGTGCAGTCGGCCGCGCCGACCGCGCTCGGCCCCGGCGGCATCGAGCGCGAGGACCTGGCGGGGCGGTGAAGTGCCCGGGCCGGCATGGCGGGCCACCGCCATGCGCATGAGCAGCGCGGGCAGGGGCGCGATGGGCCGCGGGCCCTGGCTGGTGGCTCTCATGCTGGTGGTCGGCACGCTGCTGGCGCCGCTGGCGGTGGTCGATGTGCCGCCGCTGCTCGACTACCCCAACCATCTGGCGCGCATGGCGATCCTGGCCGGGCAGGCGCCGGAGCTGACGAACTACTACGCCGTGCAATGGGGGATCCTGCCGAACCTGGCAATGGACCTCGTGGTGCCGCCCTTGGCCGCCGTGCTGCCGCTGCAGATGGCGGGCCGGCTGATGCTGGCGCTGGCCGTGCTGCTGCCGGTGCTCGGCACCGTCGCGTATCACCGCGCCGTGTTCGGCGTGCGATCCTGGTGGCCGCTCGGCTCTGCCCTCGTGGCCTATAATGGCCTGTTCCTGCTGGGCTTCATCAATTTCCAGGCCGGCATGGGTGTCGCGCTGCTCGCCGCCGCCGGTTGGATCGCGCTGCGCGGGAGTCGGCCGCTGGCGGCCACGCTGCTGCTCGCCGTGGCCGGCGTGGCGGCCTTCTTCTGCCATCTGGCAGCCGTCGCCTTCCTGTTCGGCCTGGTCGCCACGCATGAAGCGGGCGTGGCATGGGCGGGCCGGCGCGATCCGCGCACGGCGCTGCGGCAACTGGCGGTGCGCGCGGCGCTCTCCCTGCTGGCGCTGCTGCCGGCCCTGGCATTCTACCTGATGTCGCCGATCGGACCCGACGCCCTGGCGCCGCCCGCCGAGCTCACGGCGATGCAGCGCCTTCGCAATGCCGGCATCCCCGTCGCCGGCTATGCGGCCTGGATCGACCGGGCCAGCCTGCTGCTGCTCCTCGCCGTGCCGGCGCTTCTCCTGCTCTTGCGCCGGGCCAGCGTGCATCCCGGCACAGCGCTCGCCTTCGCGGCCTGCCTGGTGCTCTATGCTGTCGTGCCCACGCAGAGCCATGGCGGCTACTATGTGGAGCTGCGCTTCGCGGTCTTCGCTGCCTTCCTGCTCTTCGCCGGGCTACAGCCGATCCTCCTGCCACGCGCCAGCGCGGTGCTGGCGGGCGGCGCGGCGCTTCTGCTCGCGGTGCGCCTGATGGTTATCGGCGCCGCATGGCAGCATTTCGCAGGCGAACTGGCGGCTTTGCGCCGGGCGATGGAGCCGATCGCTCCAGGCGCGCGCGTCGCGACCGTCAAGGTCGAGGAGACGCTGGGCGGTGCCTATTGGCGCGACGGCCGGGCGCGCCGGATCCTGAGCTTCCTCTGGCTGCGCACGGACACCCATCTGGGCGCGCTGGTTGTGGCGGAACGCGGCGCGATGTGGCCGTCTCTGTTCGCGCTCCGCGGCCAGCAGCCGCTGGTGGCGACCGGACCCTTCGTCGATTTCATCGCGGGCCAGTGGTTCGCGCTGCCCGAAAGGCCGATCCTGACCGCGCCGCACACGCTTGCCGGCCGTGCCAATCCCGTGGCGGTGCGAAGCTGGCATGGCTGGGAGACCCGCTTCGACTACGTGCTGCTGCTGCATGCGCAATTGGTCGGCGGCGCGCGGGGCTTCGACGATCCGCGGCTGGAGCTTGTCAGGGACGCCGGCTTCGCGGCCCTCTATCGCGTCCGCCGGCCGATGCCGGCGTCCTGACAGAAGGAGCCATTCCGATGCCCGTGACCTTCGCCAACCCGCCCGGCGTCCACGCCCCCGGCTCGCGCTACTCGCATGCCGCGCTGGTCGAGGGAACGGCCCGGCGCCTCGTGGTCTCGGGTCAGATCGGCGTGGCGCCGGACGGCACCGTCCTGCCGGGCGGACCAGACCAGATCGCGCAGGCGCTGGCCAATCTCGGCGCCATCCTCGCGGCGCACGGCATGGGGCCGGCGAACATCGTGAAGATGGGCGTCTTCCTGACCGACCGCGCACTCATCCCGGCCTGGCGCGCCGAGCGCGAGAAGTTCCTCGGCACACTCGCGCCGACCAGCACGCTGCTGCTGGTCGCCGGCCTGGCCGATCCGCGCTTCGTCTTCGAGGTGGAGGCAGAGGCGGTCGCCTGACCGCGCCTGCGCTTCAGATCAGGCAGAGCGCCTGCAATTCCTTGCGCAGTGCTGGCGGCAGCTTCTCGATCCCGCGCGGCGGCACCATCCCGCGCGGCAGGTCGGGCGGCGCCGCGGCCGCATCCAGGTAGCGCCAACCCTGGAAGGGCTTCTGCGGCCGCAGTTCCACGGGCACCAGCTCCCGGTCCAGCACCAGGCCGCAGCATGCCGTGCCGTCGTCCCAGCTCTCCTCCCGCACGTCCAGGATGCGCTGGCGCACCCGGGTGAAGCCGCCGATCACCCAGTAGAGCGAGCCGCCATCCAGGATCTCCGCCACGCGCTTCGGCATCATGCGGGTCTGGTGGCGCAGCGGCGGGTCCAGCCGAGCGCGCTGCGCCTGCCAGTCGGCGAGTTCGCCGACCTCCTTCACGCCGACGCAGAGCTTGATGATGTGCAGCATGCGTGCCAGCCATGTGGCACCCGACCGAGTCCGCACAAGCCCCCTGGCGCGGTCGCGGCTTGCCGCGCGGACCGTCGCGGGGCTAACTCGACCTGTCTCAAACAACGCAACGGGAGGATGAAGATGCACCGCCGCGTGATCCTGGGTGCCGCCATGGCGGTCGGCGCCCCCGCCCTGGCCGGGCTGCGCCCCGCAGCGGCCCAGCCGCGCAACCCCGCCTGGCCGCGCGCCCTGAACATGGGCACCGCCGCGCCGGGCGGCACCTATGCGCTGTATGGCCCGGCCTGGGGGCAGATGGCGCAGGAAGCGACCGGCGTGCAGATCTCCTACCGCACAACGCAGGGCCCCAACCAGAACATCATCCTGGTCCAGCGGCGCGAGGTGGAGCTGGGCATGGTGACCATGGGCGTCGCGCTGCAGGCCTGGAACGGCCAGGGCGACTGGACCCAGGGCAACCGCTTCCGCGACATCCGCGCGATCTTCCCGATGTACGACACGCCCTTCCACGGCATCGCGCTGAAGAGCTCCGGCATCGCCAGCCACGCGCAGCTGAGCGGTCGCAGTGTCGGCGTCGGGCCGCGCGGCGGCACGCCCGGCACCTACTACCCGATCATGCTGCAGCACCTCGGCATCCGTCCCTCCGCGGTGCGCTACGGCTCGGCCTCGGACCTCGCGGGGCAGGTGCAGGACCGGCTTCTCGACACCTTCCTCTTCGCCACCGGCGTGCCCGCGCCGGCCTTCAGCGAGCTGGAGGTGCAGGCGGACGTGAACTACCTCGACTTTACCGAGGAGGAGGTGCGCCGCCTGACGCAGCAGTATCCGGAGCTCGCCGCCGGCACGCTGCCCATGGGGACCTAC
Organism: Falsiroseomonas oryzae; assembly: GCF_027856955.1. Classification (GTDB taxonomy): domain Bacteria; phylum Pseudomonadota; class Alphaproteobacteria; order Acetobacterales; family Acetobacteraceae; genus Falsiroseomonas; species Falsiroseomonas oryzae. Next base: position 10,483 of record NZ_JAPSMD010000085.1, read on the forward strand.
CGCAAGCAGGAACGCCCGCTGCGCATCGTCGGCATGTACAACTTCGCCATCGTGCACCGCAGCCTGCCCGAGGACCTTGTGTACGAGATCACCAAGTCCGTGCTTGGCCAGAACGCCAGGCTGCGGCAGGCGATCTCGGCCGCCTCGGAGACGATCGCCGAGAACTGGACCAAGAACACCTTCCTGCCCTTCCACCCCGGCGCTGCGCGCTACCTGCGCGAGGTCGGACAGGCCGTGCCGGACAGCCTGATCCAGGCCTGAGCGACCCTGCCCGGCCGCACCGGCGGAACGGCCGGCCGGGCTGGACGCCGGCGGGGCGCGGGCGACGCGCCCCGTTCACCGGGTATCAATCCGGGCGCTGGCACCTTCGCAGGGCTTGCTTCCTTGCGACGGGAACCCGCCATGCGCCTGCTCACCAACCTCTCCGTCGGCCGGAAGCTTGCCACGGCCGCGGCGGTGGCGGTCGTGCTGCTGGCCGGCCTCGTCGTGCTGGCCTGGCAGCAGAGCGGCCGCATCGTGGCGGCCCAGCGCGACCAGGCCCGCACGGAAGCCGCCCTCGAACGGATGGAGGTCGGCGCCACGATGTTGCGCGGCGTCGCGGCGCTGTGGCGCGACCTGCTGCTGACGCAGGACGCCGCGGGCCAGGCACCGGCTCGGGCGCGCATGCTGACCGGGCTGGACGACGGGCTCGCGACCCTGGCCGAGGGCGCGGAGGCGCATGGCGACGCCCGGCTGCGCACGGCGCTCGGCCCGCTGCGCGAGGCCGGCGCGACCTATCGGCAGGCGCTGGTCGCGCTGGCCGAGGAGCGCGCCCGGCTGATCGCCGTCCGCGAGGATCGCCTACTCGGCCAATCCGCCGACTACGACCCGATGTTCGAGGCGCTGAGCGCCGGCATCGGCTTCGACCTGCAGGGTGACGCGGCGGAGGATGCGCGGCAGCGCCTGATGACCGTGCATGCGGCGGTGAACGACGTGCGCATCGGCGTGCAACGACTGCTGGTCAGCGGTGACGACACGCAGCTTCGCCGCGTGCGCCGTGGCATCGCGCAGGCCCGCGTGCATGGCCGCGGCCTGGCCGGCGTCGAGGCGCCGCCGCGGCTGCGGGAGGACATGGCACGCCTGGGCGAGAAGGCCACGGCCATCGCCCAGGCCGCCGAGGAGGTGCTGGCCGCCGTCGAGGCCGTGGCGCGGCTCCGCCGCGACCGCGTGGAGCCCAGCCGCATCGCGCTGGAGGGATCGCTGGAAGCGCTCGCGGCCGTGGGCCATGCGATCGCGCGCGAGCAGCGCGCGGCGCTGGTGGCCACCGCGGAGGAGGTGCGCGCCAGCACGCTCTGGTCCGGGCTGGCCGTGGCGCTGGTGGTGGTGCTGTCGGGCCTGCTGACCGCGCGCTCGGTCGGAACGCCGCTGCGCCGGCTGGCCGGCGCGATCCGCGCCATCGCGGCCGGCGACACCGCCACCGAGGTCGAGTGTCGCGGCCGGCGCGACGAGATCGGCACCATCGCCGACGCGTTGGAGACGCTGCGCGGCACCGTCCACCGCGCCTTCGCGCAGAGCCAGATGCTGGAACAGCTGCCGACGGCGGTGATGAACGCCGATCCGAAAGACGATTTCCGCATCACCTACATGAATGCCGCGTCGCACCAGCTGCTCGGCCGGCTTGCCGCGCATCTGCCCGTGCCACCCGAGAAGCTGCTCGGCGAGAGCATCGACATCTTCCATCGCAATCCCGCGCACCAGCGCGCCATGCTCGCCGACCCCGCCCGGCTGCCGCACAACGCCGTCATCCGGCTCGGCGAGGAGGTGATCGAGCTGCGCATCTCCGCGATCCGCGACGCGGCGGGCGGCTATGCCGGGGCCATGCTCACCTGGACCATCGCCACGGAGCGCGCGCGCCTGGCCGACACCTTCGAGCGCGAGGTCGGCGCCGTGGTCGACGCCGTGGCGAGTTCGGCAGAGCGGCTGCAGGCGTCCGCCCGCCAGCTCTCCGCCGCGGCCGCGACGTCGGGCGAGGAAGCCTCCGCGGTTGCCGCGGCCGGCGGGCGGGCCCATGCCGACGTGCAATCCGTCGCAGCCGCCGCGGAGGAGATGGCCGCCAGCGTCGCCGAGATCGCCCGGCGGGTCGGTGAGGCGGCGGAGGTCGCCGGCCGCGCCGTCGCGGAGGCCCGTGCGACGGACAGCTCAGTGCAGGGCCTGGCGGAGGCGGCGACGCGCATCGGCGACGTGGTGAAGCTGATCGGCGACATCGCCGGCCAGACCAACCTGCTGGCGCTGAACGCGACGATCGAGGCGGCGCGCGCCGGGGAGGCCGGCAAGGGCTTCGCGGTGGTGGCCAGCGAGGTGAAGTCGCTCGCCGGCCAGACCGCCAGGGCCACCGAGGAGATCGGCCGGCAGATCGCCGAGATGCAGGCCGCCACCAGCCAGGCGGTCGCCGCCATCCGCGGCATCGGCGCGACGGTGGAGCGCACCAGCGAGATCGCCACCGCCATCGCCGCGGCGGTGGAGGAACAGGGCGTCGCCACCCAGGAGATCGCCCGCAGCGCCGCCCAGGTGGCGGAGGCCACCCAGCAGGTCGCGGCACGAATCGAGGGCGTACGCGGGGCGTCCGAGGCCACCGGCCAGTCTGCCGGCGCCATGCGCGACGACAGCGGCGCACTGGCCGGGCAGGCGGCGACGCTGCGCGAGAAGTCGGCCAGCTTCCTCAAGGCGGTGCGCACGATGTAGCGCCCCGGCGGTGCAGCGGGCCTCCGGCCCGGCGGCGCCGGTTGCCCCGGCGCGCCGCAGCGCCTAACTGCGCCCTGCCCCGGCCAGGGGCGTCAGCCAGGAGCCGGAGCGATGGGCATCAAGGTCGCGGTCGTCGGCGCCACCGGACAGGTCGGGCGGGAGATCCTGCGCACCCTGGCCGAGCGCGAATTCCCCGCCGACGAGGTCGTCGCCCTCTCCCCGGGCCGCGCCGGCGGCCAGGAGGTCTCCTACGGGGAGGAGCGGGTGCTGCGCGTGCGCGGCCTGGACGGCTTCGACTTCCGCGACACCGACCTTGCCTTCCTGGCCGCCGGGGAGGCCGCGAGCGCCACCGAGGCCTCGCGCATCGCCGATGCCGGCGCGATGGTGATCGATCTCTCGGCGCGCTTCCGGCTGGAACCGGACGTGCCGCTGGTGGTGGCTGAGGTGAACGCCGCCAGCCTCACCCGCGCCCGGCGGCGGCGCATCGTCGCCTGCCCGGGGGGGATGGCGGGCATGATCGCGGTCGCGCTGAAGCCGCTGCACGCGATCGGGCGCGCGCGGCGCGTCGTGGTCACCGGGCTGCACGCAGTTGCCGGCGCCGGCAAGGAGGCGATGGACGAACTCTGGGCACAGACACGCGGCGTCTACGTGAACGAGGCGCCGCCCGCCGAGCAGTTCCCGAAGGCCATTGCCTTCAACCTGATCCCGCAGGTCGGCGAGATCCGCGACGACGGCCTGACATCGGAGGAACAGGGCATCGCCTTCGAGCTGCGCAAGCTGATCGACCCGGACCTGACCGCGGTCGCGAGCTGCGTCCGCGTGCCGGTCTTCATCGGCGATTCCGCCTGCGTGGTCGCGGAGTTCGAGCGCCCGGTCCCCGAGAAGGAGGCCTGGGCCGCGCTGCGCGCCGCGCCCGGCCTCATCGTGCTCGACCGGCGGGAGGAGGCCGGCTACGCCACGCCGGCCGAGGTCGCCGGCGAGGATGCGGTCTATGTCGGGCGGCTCCGCCGCGACCTGACCGTGCCCAACGGATTGGCCTTCTGGTGCGCCACCGATACCCTGCGGAAGGGTGCCGCCCTGAACGCGGTGCAGGTCGCCGAGGAGCTGCTGCGGCAGCGCCTGCTGGAGTGATGCCGGGCGGGTCCATGTGACGCAGCGATGGTCGGGCGAACAGGGGGGACGCCGTCTCGCCCTGGCCTTCTGGGGTGCCCTGGCGCTGGCGGCCAACCTGCTGACGCCGCCCTGGGGCGACGATTGGTGCTTCCTCGGCCGGGCCGAGACCCTGGCCGACGTGCTGGCGGGCGTGCGCGACGAGTATCTCGCCTGGACCGGCCGCATCGGCCCGATGCTGCTGACCTACCTCGTGCTCGGCCCCGGCCGGGGCGCGCTGCTGCCGGCGCTGGAGGTGGCGAACGCCGCGCTGTTCGTCGCCCTGCTGGGGCTGGTGGTTCGGCTGGCGCAGGCTGCCTGGCGGCCGCAGGGCGGCGTGCCGGAAGGCGGCTTCGCGCGCGGCTTCGGCCTGCACGCGATAACCGGCCTCGCGCTGTGGTGGATGCCCGATTCCATCGCGGAAGCAACGCTGTGGAAGATCGGATCGACCGTCTATCTGTGGTCGGTCGTCGGCGCCGCCTTCGTGCTGGACCGCGCCTTCGCGTTGCGCGCAGGCGCGGACCCGGGCCGGGCCGGCATGGCGGTGCTCGCCGCGACGGCGATGCTGGCGGGCACCTTCCTGGAGACGGTGTCGGTCGTCACCGCAGGGGCGCTCGGCCTGATGGCCCTGCAGGCCGGCCCGCATCGCCCGGCCGGCCGACGCGTGGCGATGCTGGCGGTCGCCTATGGCCTCGGCACGCTCATCCTCGTCGCCGCCCCCGGCAACTTCACGCGGATGAACGCCATCGCCGCGATGGAGGGCGCGGAATCCGGCCGCTACCTGCTGTGGTTCGCCTTCCGCGCCTTCGACCCACGCGCCATCGCGGTGCTCGGCGTACTCGCGTGGCTGTGGCTTGCCCTCGGGCGGGCAGCGGCGATGCGGGCGGCGCGGGCGGCTCTGCCCTTCGCCCTGGCGATCCTGGCCTACGGGCTGCTGGTTCTGCCCCTGCCGGCCGGGGCGCTGGCCGGCCGGCTCAGCTTCCCGCTCAGCGTCGCCCTCGTCGCGCTGATGGTCACGCTGCTGGCCGGACTGCCTGGTCCCTCCCGGGTCGGCCGCGCCGCGGCCCTGGCGCTGGCCGTGCTCGCCCTGCCGGCCACGGCCATCGTCTCGCTCGCCGAGATCCACCGTATCGCCGCCATGCAGCGCGGTTGGGTGGCGGCCCTGACAACCGCGCAGGCCACCGCGCCCGGGCAGGAGATCGCGCTGGCCGTCCCGCTGCCCCGGCCACAAGACGTGCGCTTCGCACGCAAGCACCGCTTCTATTTCGTGCTCTCGCCGGACCCTGCGCACTGGGCCAATGCCTGCTTCGCCCGGCTGCACGGCGTGGCGGCGGTTCGCGGCGGCTGATCCGGCCTGCTCCAGGGCGCCGCGGGCCTATCCCGCCCGCCAGGCCAGCCGGCGGTGGAGCCATTCGCGATAGGCCAGCGCCACCTCTGGCGGCGGGCACAGCGTCGCCAGCGCCGCCGCGGCGTCCTCCGCGCCGACGCGGCGCGTGCCGGGCTCCGCGGCATCGGCCACGTCCTCCGACCAGCGACGCACCGCGCCGCGCCAGAGCGCCACG